>JAITCI010000052.1 GCA_031283155.1 Spirochaetota bacterium
CGTCGTGCATACCTTTTCTGAAAAACGCCGCCGACTCTTCCTCGGTTGTAAATGCGTACCGCGACGCCAGAACGCCGTGATAGAGTTCGTTGGCAATAACGATCAGTTGATGGTGTTGCTCATCCATAATC
The DNA here is from genome assembly GCA_031283155.1 of Spirochaetota bacterium. Classification (GTDB taxonomy): domain Bacteria; phylum Spirochaetota; class JAGLSM01; order JAGLSM01; family JAKPMW01; genus JAKPMW01. The sequence goes on from JAITCI010000052.1 coordinate 132, forward strand.
TGGATACCCACACTGTATCGCGGGTTCCAGTGCAGGTATTTTCGTAGTTGATTGTCCGGGGTCATACGCTGCTCCTGATGAAAATACAAAACTTCCTTGTTTAATTTTTTTGGCCCTGGCGCGACTCGAACGCACGGCACGCGGTTTAGGAAACCGCTGCTCTATCCACCTGAGCTACAGGGCCGCCCTTTGAGTATACCGCGTGCGCCTACCCTCTGGCAAGCAGAGCGCGGAGCTTTTTGGTAGATTGTAGGTATGAAAAAGCATCCGACCCTCCGGCAAACAACCACGCTCTGGGATTATCCCGCGCAGAATTACCCCGGCGCGCCGCAGGGAGATATCGGGTATACGGGCGCGACGCCCTCGTATATCATCTGGAATCTTTTGCAGCGGTACACGAAAAAGAAGGATTTGGTAGTCGATCCAATGTGCGGGAGCGGCACGACCATAGACGTCGCGCGCGAACTCGGGCGGCGCGCGCTGGGCTACGATCTCGCGCCCACCCGAAAGGATATCTTTCGCGCCGACGCGCGCAGGCTTCCGCTCGAAACCGGAAAGGCGGATTTCGTTTTTATCGATCCTCCGTATTCCGACCACATCCAATACGCGGGCGGGGCGGATTGTATCGGGCGGCTCTCGGCCGCAGATGATGCCTATTACGAGGCTATGGCCAAAGTTATCAGCGAGATACACCGCGTTCTGCGTCCCGCGCGCTATATGGCGCTCTACGTCAGCGATTCGTATGAAAAGGGAAAGCCCTTTATGCCGATAGGTTTTCGGCTCTATGCTCTCCTGGCGGAGTTTTTCGCGACCGTGGACATTATTGCGGTCAGGCGGCATAACGCGAAACTCTTCCGGAATAATTGGCATAGCGCGGCGGTGGAGCATAACTATTTTCTGCGCGGCTTTCATTACCTTTTTATCATGTATAAAGAAGAGCGCCGGGGGGAACTGCCCCGGCCAAGATTCGACGAGCAGGAAGTACGCGCGGAACTCGAAGCGCGGCGGCCTCTGCGGGACGGACAAAAGCAGATCCAAAAAGGGAGAGGCGATGGCGGATAAGAATAAAACAGAGACAGACACGAAGATCACTCTGCCCCAGGGGTATCAGGTTTTTACATACGCCGCCGGGATTAAGTACGAAGGACGAAAAGATCTTGGCGTACTCATAAGCGCGCGTCCCGCAAGCTACGCGGGGGTGTTTACGACCAACCGCGTACAGGCCGCGCCCGTTAAGCTCTGCCGCGAGAGGCTGGGGTTCCCTATCCGCGCGCTGGTCGTGAATACCGGCAGCGCGAATGCCTGCACGGGAGAAGAAGGGGAGCAGGCGGCGCGTCGCGTCGCCGAAATCGCGGAGGCGGAATTTGCGCTGCCGCGAAAGAGCGCGCTCTCCCTGTCCACCGGAGTGATTGGGACGCCCTTGCCGCTCGAGAAATTTGAACCGGCTCTGCGCGCCATTGCGAGTGCGGCTGGTGCCGGGAACGTAAACACCCCCGAAGATTTTGCGCGCGCGATCATGACCACGGATACGGTGCCGAAAATGGCGGAGCGCAATCTCGGCATCGCCAACGACAAAGAGATTCGCATCTGCGGCTTTGCGAAGGGCGCGGGGATGATCTCTCCCCAAATGGCGACAATGCTCGCCTTTATTATCACCGACCTCGATATCCGCGCGAAAGATTTACAATGCGCGCTTCTGGCAGGGCTCGGCGGGAGCTTTAACGCGATCACGGTAGACGGCGATATGAGTACGAATGACAGCGTGATCCTGCTTGCGAACGGCGCGAGCGAGACGCGTCTTTGCTGCAGGGAGGATACGCTTGCCTTCCGCGAAGCCCTTGCCGAGGTGATGCAGTCGCTCGCGCTCCAGGTTGTGCGGGACGGCGAAGGCGCGACAAAGCTCGTTACGATAGAGGTAACGGGCGCGCGGAATACGCGCGATGCGGAATTGGCCGCGCGCGCTATCGCGAACTCGCTGCTCGTGAAAACCGCTTTTTTCGGGAACGATCCGAATTGGGGGCGTATCATCGACGTCGCGGGCTACAGCGGCGCGCGGCTTTGCGAAGAGAAGATGGAATTGTTCTATCTCGACAGGATTATCTATGCGCAGGGCAGACCGCTTGCCTTCGACCGCGAAGATATGATCCGCAAGCTCGCGCAGACAAGGGAGATCACCATACGGCTTGACCTCGGCGTGGGGCGCGCGAAGCGTACCCTCTATACAACCGATCTCTCTTACGAATACGTCAAGATCAACGCCGAATACACGAGCTGACCAGGGCGTGTCCCTAAAGTTTTATTTTTCGTCATTGTTTATGCCCTGTGGGTACGAGGGAAGTAAAACTTCCCGAAGCAATCCAGGCTGTAAATTATGCAAAAGTGGATTGCTTCGACCCTACGGGTCTCGCAATGACGGATGGGGCTGCGCTCGTACCCACAGGGCATAAACAATGACAGAAATATTGCCAAATGATATTTCCTGGACGTCCCAGGTACTGCGCGGTTAAGAACATGGAGGTTCTATGCCGCGCCTGGGACAGGATGTCCCAGGTACTGCGCGGTAAACGCCCAAGAACCGCGCCCTCAATGCGCCAAGCCGCGCCTGATCAAACAACTGCATATGCCGTATCCACGACGGGTATGGCGCGAAGACTGCGATGAATTGCCGCTACGGGAACCGCGTTAAGACCTCGTTGCCCTCGGGCGTGATCAGCACCATATGTTCGCAGCGCGAGGAGAGGGAACCGTCGCTCGTGCGCGCGTCCCAGCCATGCGTTGTGACTGCGTAACCCTTCTCGTTGATCATCGGCTCAATGCAAAGTATCATCCCGGGTTCCAGACGCAGCCCCTTCCCTTTTTTGCCGATGTTCGGAACGAGCGGATCCTCGTGCATCGCGAGACCGATGAAATGGCCGCAGTAATCGCGCACCACCGCATACCCGTTTTTTTCGGCGTGTCTCTGGACAGCCTGGCCTATATCCCCCAGGTGCGCGCCGTTCTTCGCGGCGGCGATTCCGTAGGCAAGGCATTCCTCCGTTACCCGAATGAGCCGGAGCGTATCCTCGCTTGCTTTGCCGACAGGAATGGTGCGCGACATATCCGCGAAGAAGCCGTTTTTTTCGATCACAAGATCAATATCCACTATATCGCCCGGGGCGAGCAGGGTATTGTCCGGGATACCATGCGTCACCTGATCGTTCACGGAGATGCAGCTTACCGAGGGGAATCCGCGGTAGCCCTTGCAGGGGCCGTGCACCCCAAGCTCCCGCATCCGGCGCTCGATGGCACTGTCGAGGGCGATTGTGCGTACCCCGGGTTTCACGAGGGCGAGGCTCCAGGCCAGAAGATCGGAGAGGATACGCGCAAGATCGCGGATGGCCGCGATCTGTTCGGCGGATTTGACAGGCTTTGGGGGCATTCTCCGGCTCCTTGTGTATTCCGGTAAATGAGGATTATACTTCATAATTGCCGGAATACCCTATACAATAAGATCCGCCATTGCCATAATGGAGGAGTGCAATTACTATGGAAACAATTTTTGTCGTTGACGACAATGATGTGAATTTGGTAAAGGCAAAACAGGCCTTGTCAGGGAGGTACCGCGTTCTGACGCTCCCCTCCGCCGTAAAGATGTTCGAACTCTTTGAAAAAATGATACCGGATCTGATCCTGCTGGATATAGATATGCCGGATATGGATGGCTTTGCCGCAATGCAAAAATTGATGGAGGATGTGCGTACCGCAAGAATCCCGGTCATATTTCTGACAGCCTCGAATGATGAAGCCGCTGAGGCGCGCGGTCTCGAACTTGGCGCGGTGGATTATGTCACAAAACCCTTCTCTACACCGGTATTGCTGAACCGGATTGCGATGCACCTGCATATCGACGGGATAATCAGGCAGCGCACCATGGAGGTATCACAGCTCAAAGCCGTCATTGTCTCCAGTCTCGCGGATATTGTGGAACGGCGCGATCATTTAACGGGCGGGCATATCGAGCGCACAACGCAATATCTCAGGCTTATGGTTGAGGGTATGCTGAGCAGGGGGGTGTACGCGGAGCAAATGAAGGGCTGGGACGTTGATTTGCTTGTATCCTCCGCGCAGATGCACGACGTCGGGAAAATCGAAATACCCGATCTCATTCTGAACAAGCCGGGCAAACTGACCCCGGAGGAATTTGAGATTATGCAAACGCATACCTCCAAGGGGGAGCAGTTCATTGATCAGATTATTGCCCAGGCCAGCGAGGTGGAGTTTTTGCGCCACGCAAAGCTCTTTGCGGGGTATCACCATGAGCGCTGGGACGGCAAGGGGTATCCGCGCGGACTTGCGGGCGAAGAGATACCGCTGGAGGGGCGGATCATGGCGATAGCCGATGTGTATGACGCGCTTGTTTCCAGAAGGCCGTATAAGGAGCCTTTTTCATCCGAATACGCGGCGAAGATCATTCTGGAAAACGCGGGCGCGCTTTTTGATCCGGCGCTCGCGGCGGTATTTCTGGATATACAGGACGCTTTTGCGGCAGCCGCTGCGAAGTATCATGCCGTGGAGGCAGGGATATGAAGCATTTTTTTGTGATCAATCCGCATTCATTCTGTCTGACAGGAAATATGGAGCAGGTGATCGCAGAAATCAGAGCCGCCATTCCTGTATCCAGCCAAATGGATTATGAAATATATATCTCCCGGTATCCCCGCGACGCAATCGCCGCCGTTCACCGCTATATCAGTCTTTTTTTGCCGGAGGAGACGGTGCGGGTGTATGCCGTCGGCGGCGACGGGATTCTCTTTGACTGCTTAAACGGTATGGCTGATTTCCCGAATGCGGAACTGACAAGCATACCCTATGGAACCGCAAATGACGTTGTACGGGCTTATGGTGAAAATGCGAAGGTACAATTCCGCGATATAGGGAAGCTCTTTGAAGCAAAAGCGCATCTGGTGGATATAATACGCTGCGGCGCAAATTATGCCTTAAACGAGGTTTCTCTCGGCCTGTCGGGGCAATGCGTACTGCACGCAAACGCGATTCTCAGGAACAAGCGATCCAAATTCTATACCCGATTTGTTTCACAGATTTATTTTATCAGCTCCGTGAGAGCGGTATTAACCAAAGAGGTTATGAACCAGCGCTATCGTATTTTTGCGGGAGATGAGGATCTCTCCGGCAGGTACTGCAATATCAACATATCCAATGGTCCCTGCAACGGGGGCACAAAGGTGCCCAGCCCCTATGCCAGGCCAAATGACGGCTTGCTTGACGTCATCCTTGTATCCTCCGATAAAATGCTCAAAATCCTGGGGTGTATGGCGGATTTCCAGAAAGGGCTTTTTGAAAAACATACGGTTTTCACCCGGAGGCAATGCAGGGAGATTGAACTGGAAAGCAGCGTTCCGATCCGCGTACATATAGACGGGGACGCGTTTTTTGCCGAGAGACTCAAAATAGAGCTGCTGCCCGGGTATATAAAATTTTTCGTCCCCGAGGGGCTGGATTTTGCGGACTATTCGCAGCTGGCATACAAAAAAACCGCAAAGAAGAAAACCCGCAATGAAAATTGAAAATTCCCCCCGGAGCAGGATCCGCTCAAAGAAAAATCGCCGGCAATTAAAGCCTGTTCTGCGGGCATGGCTATTCTTTTATGTTTTGATATGCGTACTCATTATCTGGGGCGGCTGGGTGCAGTTAAGTCTTGTCCCGGCGCTGGTACTTGTTTTTTTGCTCGTGAGTATCATTGTTCTGTTTGTGTTCTGGCCGCATCCGCTCATTCTGCCGCTCTATATGTGCGTCGCATCGCAAGCCATCTTTCTTGTTGCCGGTATACAGCTGCATGAACTGGAATTTTATTTTTTCAGTCTGTTTATACTGGCCTTTTGCGTTTCGATGCAGAAGAATTTCAGGGCTTTGGCGGTCTGTATTTCGGGCATGGCTGCCGTCAGCGTTTTTGTGCTCATTTTTGTCATAACCCAGCTGGAGTGGGAGGATACGTATCGTTTTTTTGTAAAACTGATGCTGTTTCAGTTTAACACCGTGCTGCTGCTCATAAATATCCACAGCATAGAACAAAAAGAAAGCGGAGCGGAACGCGCGCTCTTCGCGTTTTCCTCGCTTTTGCGCAGCACCCCCAATTTTATGCTGGTCACGGACAGAACCAACAAGGTTCTTTACATATCCGAGCCGATGCTGAAGTTCGCGCACTATGTCCGCCGTGAATTTGCGGCAGGGCGGCCGCTTATCGATCTCTTTCATGACAAGAAGCTGAAAATCATGTTTGCGGATATACTGGATACGGACGGCTATTTTGAAGAGGTTGTAAAAATTGATATTGGAGGCGAAGAGCATCATTATAAAATCGTGGCGGATAAGCTCATGGGTTCTGACGGCGGCAAATTTATCGACATAACCGATATTACGCCTCTGGTAAAAAGCCTGCTTGCCGCCGAGGAGGCGCAGCAGAGGGCGGAGATCGCCAACTCCTCAAAATCCAGATTTTTGGCCGCCACCAGCCATGAGATACGCACCCCCATGAACGCGATTATCGGGATATCCGAAATTGAAATGAGCCGCGAGGATACTCCCCTCGCAGTAAAAGAAGCGCTTGGCAGGATTTATAATGCCAGCCATACCCTGCTTTCCATCATCAACGACATCCTTGATCTCTCCAAGATTGAAACCGGAAAATTTGAATTATTGCCGGTGCAATACGATATCCCCAGCGTTATCAATGACACAGTTACCTTAAATTTAATACGCATAGGCAGTAAAAGTATTGAGCTGGAACTCATGGTTTCGGAAAATCTGCCCGAGCAGCTGATAGGCGATGAACTGCGCATCCGGCAGATCATCAATAACCTGCTTTCCAATGCTTTCAAATATACCCAAAAGGGCCGCGTCATAATGGAGATTGGCAGTGAAAGAGCAGCGGCACCGGAAGAGGTTATGCTTGTGATTTCCATCCGCGACACGGGGCAGGGTATGACTCCGGAACAGCTCGCGCGGCTGTTTGAGGAGTATACGCGTTTCAATGCGGAGAGCAATCGCATGATCGAGGGTACGGGACTCGGCATGAGCATTACCAAAAATCTTGTTGAAATGATGCAGGGTACAATTACGGTTGAAAGCGCTGCCGGTGTGGGTACAAATTTTATTGTGCACATTCCGCAAAAGAAAGCCGGGGATGGCATTCTGGGAACGGAACTCGCGCAAAGCCTGCAAAATTTCCGTTATTTTGAAAAATTGCAGAAGAAGGGCGAGCAGATTGTCCGCGAGTATATGCCCTATGGCTGCGTGTTGATAGTGGACGACGTGGAAACAAATCTCTATGTGGCAAAAGGGCTATTAACGCCCTATGGTTTGAATATTGAAACAGCAAACAGCGGCTTTGAGGCCATCGAAAAAATACAGAGCGGGATGATATATGATATTGTGTTTATGGATCACATGATGCCTGAAATGGATGGCATTGAGACGGCCAGGCGGATCAGGCAAACGGGCTACATGGCACCCATTGTGGCGCTGACCGCAAACGCGATTATCGGTCAGGCGGATATTTTTCTGCAAAAAGGGTTTAATGATTTTATATCCAAGCCCATCGATTTCAGGCAACTGAACAACGTGCTGAATAAATTCATCCGCGACAAGCAGCCGCCTGAGGTTATTGAGGAAATCCGGAAACAAAGGGGTACTGTGCAAACAAGCGATTCGAAAACGCCGGACAAGACGCTGCTGGAGGTTTTTTCACGGGAAGCGAAAACGGTGCTGCAGGTTTTCGGGGGTGTTCTCTGTAATCCGGACGCCGCTATAGAGAGCGATTTGCACTTACTCACGATCAAGGCACACGCCATGAAAAGCGCGCTCGCGAATATCGGCGAACCCGCCGCTTCCGCTCTGGCGCTTGCTCTTGAGGAAGCCGGAAAAGCGCGCAATATGTCCATGATCCTGCCTATCGCGCAGGGCTTGATGAGCGTACTGCAATCGCTTATCGCGCGGATCGACGCCGATATGGAGCGCTCTTTTGCGAGCGCGGACGAAGCGCCCGGCATTTTGCTGGAGAAGCTGCAAATCATCCGCGACGCCTGTTCTGATTTCAATATGGATGCTGCGGACGCCGCGATGCGGGATCTGGAAAAAATGTCCTGGACGCGGGAGACGCGCGAGCTGCTCGCAAAAATCACGGCGTACCTTTTGCACAGCGAATTTGACGAAGCGGCTGCTGCGGCGGATGCGCGCATAAAAGGGTAGCGGCGGAGCGTTACGGTTTTTTTATCAGTGCGTAGGCCTCGGTGATCGCCTGCTCAAGGGATTCCACCTCGTCCTTCAGGTTTTCCGATGAAGCTCCGGTTTTTTTCGATATGGCTGCGTTTTCGCGGGTTTGGTTCTCAATTTCAACGATAGCTCTGTTGATCTGCGCCGCGCCGCCGGCCTGTTCACTGCTCGCCCTGCTGATTTCGTTAATGATTGTATCAAGTTTGTCAAATTCGGCGGCAATGGTTTCCAGTAACTGTTCCATTTCGCCGCTTAATTTCTGGCTTGCGTTTGTTAAATCAATATTTTTCTGGATGATATCCACTGTTTCCGCCGCCGAGTTTGCGCTTCTCTGCGCCAGTGACCGCACCTCGCTCGCAACCACCGCAAAACCGGCACCCGCCTCGCCGGCGCGCGCGGCCTCCACGGCCGCATTCAGTGCGAGGAGGTTGGTTTGGAAAGAAATTTCGGTGATAGTTTTGACGATCCTGCTGATGGCGTCGCTGGATTCCTTCAGCTGTTCCATGGATTGTATCATCTCCGGCATCTTTTCCATGCCCCTGTTTGTGTACTCGCGCGAAGCGCCAGCCAGCGCGGCTGCGGTTTTTGTGCTTTCGGCGTTCTGCGCTATCATGGAAGCGGTTTCATTCATTGCCGCAGAGGTTTCTTCAACCGACGCCGCCTGCCTGGATGATCCATTGGAGAGATTCGCTGAAATTGCAATTAAGTCATTCGCCGAGGATTCTATGCTGTGCGCGGAGTATTTGATTCGGTCAATAACCTTCCGCAGTTGTTTTTCGATGGTTATGGAGACAAATGCCGCCAGGAAAACCACCAGCGCAACCACAACAAAAAGCAAAACCGTGGTTTGAATGATGCTGTTCCGTAAATGCAGGGCTGCATCGTCCGAGCTTGTCTGGCTTTTGGCGGAATTGATGGTGGTTACAGCGTCTATGTTTTCGCGGATTACCCTGCCGGGCTGCGCCAGATCTTTGGCGATAATGCCGAACACGGTATCTGCGTCATTGATCATTCCGGCAGGGATCAATTTATCCACGCAAATATCGGTATAGACTTTTAATGTGTCATGGATTGCTTTAACGGCGCTGAGTTCATCCTGGTTTACCTGCTTGCCCGAACTCAGAAGCTCAAGATATATATCCATATATTTGTTAATGAGTTCCAGGTTGCTCTCCATCGCGTCTTTATGTCTTTTATTATCCTCGGGCGTTTCGGAGCGCCCCAGGTCGCGCATGGAGGAACGCACCTGCCCGTAGGGGATCGAAAACCTGACCATGTAATCGAGGGGCTGCGTTATATATTTTTGATTGTATATTGTGGCAGTGGACAGACTTATTATTGTAAACAGGCTCAGGAGCGACAAAATGACTGTCAGCGCCACAATAACCGCAAAGCTCAGGATGAGCTTGACTCGTACTCTTTGAATTTTGGGCAGCATAAAACGTCCTTTATTTTTGGCATAAGCGATTTTATGCCAGTGTATACCGGAATTCGGGAAATGTACAGCCCACCGGGTTCTGCCTCTCTGCTTGCTTTGTTTCCCGTGTTCGCGTACCTTTCACCCATGAAAAATATACTCCTTGTCAATGACGATGGGATACATTCCCCGGGACTTGCCGCGCTGCATACGCTTTTTGCGGCGCAAAGCGATTTTAAGGTGCGCGTGATCGCGCCCGACGGGCAGCGCAGCGCCGGCGGACAGGCCATTACGCTCTTCTCGCCAATCCGGATTACGGAATTTGGTTCTGACCGCTTTGCTATCGACGCCAGCCCTGCGGACTGCGTGTATCTGGGTATGAAATATTTTGACGACCAGATCGATCTGGTTGTTTCGGGAATCAACAGCGGGCAGAACATGGGCGTGGATATTTATTACTCCGGGACCGTCGCGGCCGCGCGCGAGGCGATCATCAGCGGCATTCCCGCGATGGCTGTTTCGCTTTCCACGAAAGACGCCGGCGCTGATTTTTCTCCCGCAGCGGAGTGCGCGCTCAAGTATGCGCGCTTTCTCTTTGAGCATCCGCTGCCCAAGGGTACCCTGCTCAATATCAATCTGCCCAATCTTCCCGCGAAAGCAATTCGCGGGGTGAAGATGACCCGCCTTGGGCGCAGGGTGTATCTGGATGGGATCGACAAACGCGCGAATCCCTTTGGGCAGAAGTATTGCTGGCGGATCTGCGAGGACCTCAGCCACAATCCATGCGCGGGCGGGGATCTGGACGCGGTGGAGGCGGGCTATATCGCTCTTACACCCATTCAGCTCGACGCGACCGACTACGCCTCCGCGAGCGCCATGGCTAAGCTGATCGGGTGCGCTGCGGATGGACTCGGAGACGGCTAAGAGGGGCGCGTTACTATAAAGCAAGAGCCCCTGCCCGGTACGCATCATGGATACTGTGGCTGCGCCCGTAAAGCCGCGCCGGCTTGCGCTCCCGTTGATAACGCCCGGATGATCTGATCAAGCTATTTATCCTTGCGCTTGCTCCGCGACCGACATCCTGTCTGTACCCTTGCCCCCCGTTTATGCCCTGTGGGTACAGGGGGTAAAGGCATAAACGCAAGGATAAAAACATCCTGTTTTTACGCCATAACCCGAAGCAATCAGAGTTGCAGCGCCTTTACTATGGAAAGTACGGGTTCCGCCTTGTTCAGTGTGTAGAAGTGCAGCCCGGGAGTGCCTTCGTCCAGAAGTTCGCGCGCCTGCCGCACTGCCCAGGCAATGCCTTCGCGGCGCGTGGCGGCTTCGTCGGCGGCTATCGGCGCGAAGATATCATGCACCGCCTGCGGTACGCTCGCCTTGCAGCCTGCGGTAAATTTGAGCAGATTCTGGTAATGGGTGATCGGGAGGATGCCCGGAAGGATCGGGACGGTTATGCCATGCCGCGCGAGGCGCTCGCGGTATCCGGTGTAGAGCTGCGTCTCAAAGAAAAGCTGGGTGATGAGAAACTCCGCGCCCGCGCGTATTTTGTGCTTCATGCGTTCGGCGTCGCGTTCCGGATCGCCGCTCTCGGGGTGTCCCTCCGGAAAGCCCGCCGCCGCAATCGAGCACTCGGGGTAGCGCAGCCGGATCAGCGCGATCAGCTCCGAGGCGTAGACGCAGCCCTCGGGATGCGGCGTCCAGGTATCGCTCCCTGAAGGCGGATCGCCCCGCAGCGCGAGGATATTATCGACGCCCGCTTCCGCAAGCGCCGCGATCATCCCCTGCAATGCAACCCGTCCCTGCCCGATACAGGTCAGGTGGTGCATCACCGGAATTCCAAGCATATCCTGGAGTTCCGTCACCAGCGCGGTTGTGAGGGTGCGCGTACTCCCGCCGGCACCATAGGTCAGCGAAACAAAATCCGGCCGCGTTTTTTCCGCCAAAAGCCGCGCATTCGCGAGCAGATTCTTCCGGCCCTCGTCGGTTTTGGGCGTGAAAAATTCGTATGAAAGGGCAGGGTTTTTTGCCTGCAGGATATCAATGATGCGCATTGCGTTTTCTCCCGGACATTCGGTTCCTCAAGTATAGCCCGATTTGGCGTATTTTTATACAGTCCCCGCTATCCCTGCGCATGGCACGCCGCGAGATGCGCGTCCGATCCCGAAAGTACAGGGCGTTCGCGGTCGCATACGCCCTTTTGCATACGCGGGCAGCGCGGGTGAAAACCACAGCCTGTCGGCGGGCGAATATTGGACGGAGGCTCGCCCTGCGGGGTACCGCGCATCGCAGAGTCCAGATCGGGAATGGCGTCGATGAGGGATTGGGTATAGGGATGGCGCGCGTTCGCGAAGACGCTCTCCGTCGAGCCGTATTCCACGATGCGCCCGAGGTAAAGAACGGCGGTGCGGTCGGAGACCTCGCGAATCACCGCGAGATCGTGCGAGATGATAATGCAGGCAAGCGCGCGGGTGGCGCGAATATCGGACAAGAGATTCAGGATCTGCGCCTGGATCGAAACGTCGAGCGCCGAAACGGGCTCGTCCAATACAAGCAATTCGGGATCCAGGATCAGCGCGCGCGCTATCGCGATGCGCTGCCGCTGCCCGCCCGAAAACTCATGGGGGTAACGCGAAAACGCGCTCGCGTCGAGACCGACCGAGAGCAGCACCCCTTCGACGCGCTCCATGATCTCCGCTTTTCGCATATGGGTATGCGCGGCAAGCGCCTCCCCTACTATGGTGGAAACCTTCATGCGCGGATTCAGCGCGCTGTAGGGATCCTGAAAGACGTATTGCATCCGCCGCCTGAATGGAAGAAGCGATTTGCTGTCCAGTCCCGCGATATCCGTGGTATCAAAAACTATGCTCCCTGCGTCCGGCTTTTCCATGCGCACGATGCAGCGCCCAATCGTGGTCTTGCCGGAACCCGACTCGCCCACAAGCCCGAGGGACTCCCTGGCCTGCAATGCAAAGGATACGCCGTCTACGGCATGGACAAAGGAATCCGGCGCGCGGAAAAAAGATCGCTTCGAAGCAAATCGCTTCACGAGATCCCGCGCCTCAAGCATGATCGCTTCTCCCCGCAAGATGGCACGCCGCCTGCCGCCCATCATACGCTGTTAGAACCGGCTGCTCGCGGAAACAGATCGCCTCCGCGCGGGCGCATCGCGGCGCGAAACGGCAGCCTTGTAACCCCGCAAATTCCTCCGGCGAGGGAACGCGCCCGGGAATTGCGGGCAAGGGTTCGCCGGCCGCGCGCGCGCGTTTACCGGGCATGGACTCGATCAGCCCCCGGCTGTATGGATGCAGGGGGCGCGTTAAGATATCGCGGGTACTCCCTTCCTCCACAATGCGCCCTGCGTACATCACGAGCGTCCGCGCGCAGATCTGTCCAATCACCCCAAGATCGTGCGTGATAAAGAGCATCGCCATCTCGCGCTCGCGCTGCAGGCGCGCCATCAGCTCGAGGATCTGCGCCTGGATGGTCACATCCAGCGCGGTGGTGGGTTCGTCGGCGATCAGGAGGCGCGGACTATGCAAAAGCGCGAGCGCGATCATCACGCGCTGGCGCATCCCGCCGGAGAGCTGGTGCGGATACGCGCCGAGCCGCATACGCGGATCCGGAATACCCAAAGCGCCGAGCGCTTCCGCAGCCATCGCGAGCGCCTGTGCCATCGCCATCGTTTGATACACACGAATGGCTTCAACCATCTGCGCGCCAATCGTGGCGACCGGATTTAAGGCGGTCAGCGCGTCCTGAAAGATCATTGCAACGTCGCGCCCGCGCGCCAGGGTGCAGGCGTCCCCCGCCCGAATCGTAAAAGGCGCGCCGCCAAAGCTGCTCTCCCGCGCGCGCGCCGCGCAGGCGTGTTCGGGCAGAAGCCCCATGATCGCGAGCGCGCTGACCGATTTTCCGCAGCCGGACTCCCCCACCAGCCCAAGCGTTTCGCCCGGCGCAATGGTGATATCCAGAGAGTCCACAACCTGCACGTATTGCTTTTTGGCAAGCGCAAAGGAAACAGTCAGCCCGCGCACCGCAAGGATTGAATTCGCCGCACCCATATCGGCAAAAGTAGCACGAGGCAAGCGGCTTTGCAAGCTGTCCTGTGCCCACTCGCCCCCTTGTCAGGGGTGTAAAGGGGTAAAGGCATAAAAATGGATTTCATACGTATTTTTTGACGCTGGATTTTGCTGCTTTTTTTCGGAATGGACGCGATTTTGGGAGTCTCTGTGTATAGGTTAGATGACTCCCGGTGCAGCCGATTCAGCTTGTTGTGCTGCCTTCGCGGATGCGGAGGTTCCGCATAACGGGGTCGATGGTAAAGACCGTGTGCCCGTCCTGGAATACCGAGATCATGCCGTTGGTTTCGGATACCGTAATCGCGATGGCCTTGGTCACGGTGGTGATATTCGCGGCGGCCTGATGGCGCGCGCCTAACCCCTTTGTTATCTCCGCCTTGCGACGCCCCGTACCCACATACGCGCCCGCGCTTAAGATACTGCCATTCCGCGCGAGAATGAAAGCGCCGTCTATCTGCGCGAATTCCTTGATCATTTCCTCGAGCGCGAGATCCAGAATATTGTAGTGCTCGCCGTCGCGCGCAACCCGGAAGGGATTCACAATGAGCTGCTGGGTATGCGGCAAAACTGCCTGATGATCTCCCGCCACAAAGAGCGTTCCGACCGGGCGCCCCTCGCGGCCATTGATCGCGAGATCAAAGGCGATCTTGATGATCTGCTGCAGCACCAGGGGATCCAGCGCGAGCCGGAAATTTTCCGGCTGGATGAAAACCAGATCGGTAAATCGTTTGCGGATGGCAACGACGTCTATATTGCTTACGCCCTGGATCGCCTCGCCCGGGAGCAGATAGATCAGGATATCGTTCCGGTTGATCCACTTTTTCCCGAGAGCCAGAAAAAGCGCGAGCTTGATCTGACCGGCGCGCGCGAGATCTATCTCGGGCAGCTGCAGAAAATCCGGATATGCCTTCTGAAATTCCTCGGGCGCTTTATTCTTTTTGAAAACAGGAATGACGCGCAGGCGGCTTTGGGAATCATTGCCCTGGAGGACGCTCAGCTTGTCGATGGACTGCAGCGAATCGCAGTTGATGAATATGGTTTTAATGCCAAGTTCGCGGGCGATATGCGCGCTGTGTTCGATAAGGAGATCGGTTATGGTCTCGTCGATGCTGTGGCGTCTTTGGTGGCCGATGCCGGGATGGCTTTTTTTGCCAATCAGGAGGCGTTTTAAGTCTGCGGTGTTTGGCGCTTCCTTCAGCGCGAGCAGGGTTTTTTCATTGTCAAACAGGAGCGCGAGTTCGCGCAGCACCTCAAGATGCGCCTCGGGCAAATCCGGCCGGGTAATAAGCAGAACCACAAGATGCACAAGCTGCCGCCCGTCGCCGAGAAAATCCACCCCCTTGTGGCTGCGGCCAATCGCGATCAGGATGGGAGCTTCCATCGGGATATGGATATGGGGCAGGGCGACCCCGTCGCGGATGACCGAGCTGAAGAGCGCCTCTTTGTCCTGGATGCGGGCGGCCACCTGCTTTGTGTCCAGCGCCGGATGCCTGTTCCCGAGGACAGCGGCAAGTTCCATAATGGCTATGGCTTTGTCTCTTGATTTGAGCTCTATTATATTTTCAGAGAGTAACACTTCATCCAATGTCATAGCCAAAAGTTCCTTTTTATGTTATGAAAGGATACGGAATCAGACCGGATTTGCAAAGAAGATAAAACCGGGGGGAATCCATTGAACCCGCAGATCGATGATTTTCATGTCCGTTCTCCTTCCGGGCAGCCTCGGGGCGTTGTGCTTGTCGCCCACGGCATCAATTTTCGTCCATCGCGGATGAACGAAGTGGAAGATATTTTCCTTGAGCAGGGGTATACGGTTTTGCGGGTGATTCTGACCGGACACGAAGAGGATACGGGCAATCCGGACTGGCCGGAGGTTGATGCGCATCGCTGGCTGGAAGAGATACGCCTGTTCCGCGAAAAGGGTGCCGAACTTGCCGCCGGAAAGCCGATGTATTTTTGCGGATTTTCGCTCGGGGGGCTTATCGGGCCTGCGGAGTATGTCTGCGCCCGGCAGGATCAGGAAGTCCGCCCCGGGGCGCGCTACCGGAAAATGATCCTGATCGCGCCCGCTGTTTGTCTCCGCCCCTGGGCGCATATCCTGCGTCTCTTTTTCTGTCGGCCGCAGCTTCGGCTTATGAGCCTCGCGGGAAAATATTATGATGTGCGACCGTACATCCCGGTATTCGCGTATCAGGCGCTCTTCGATCTGCGTTCTTTGCTTGCTGCCCGGAAGGAACAAAGCCCCGCGCTTGCGAGTACACCCATTTTGGTCATTTATGACAAACTGGATATTCTGGTATCCGGGCGCGCGTTTCTCCGGTATCTCGCCAAAAAGCAGGGCATATCCGCGCAGTCGGCGCGCATCTACGCGAAGAACCTTTGGCATCATCTTGTTACGGATCGCCGCGCTCTGGGCGAATCCGGCTGGAACCGGCTCATCGCCGATATCAAGAGCTTCATGGAAGAATAAAGGGAGTATGCGCGCGTTTTTTTGTGCAATGCAGGCTGCGCTCTCTGTATTTTTGGGTAATGCTTTAATTTAAGGAGTAAGTGTGCATATCCTCGTGCAAAAATATGGCGGCACATCGGTCGGCTCGGTGGAGCGTATTAAAAATGTGGCGCGCCGGATTATCAAGAGCAAGGAGCAGGGGTACAGCGTCGTGGTCGTCGTCTCCGCGATGAGCGGGGAGACAAACCGCCTCCTGGATCTTGCCCATGAGATGACCCCCGAGCCGACCAGGCGCGAACTCGATATGCTGGTTTCCACGGGAGAGCAGGTTTCGATAGCCCTTTTGGCTATGGCCTTGCAGGATATGGGGCATCCGGCCATCTCGATGACCGGCGCGCAGGTCGGGATCCGTACCGACGCCAATTTTACAAACGCGCGCATCCAGCACATCGACGACAAGTCCATGCGGGCGGAACTCGCGAAGGGGTGCATCGTTATCGTCGCGGGTTTTCAGGGGATCGACCAGGGGAATAATATCACCACGCTTGGCAGGGGCGGTTCGGATACCACGGCCGTCGCGCTTGCGGCCGCGCTGAAGGCGAAGTACTGCGAGATATATACAGACGTCGATGGCGTCTATACAGCCGATCCGAACAAGGTTTCCGATGCGCGCCTCCTGCGCGAAATATCCTACGAGGAAATGCTCGAACTCGCGAGTCTGGGGTCAAAGGTTCTGCACTCGCGCTCGGTTGAGATAGCCATGAATTATAACGTGGTACTCCATGTGCGCTCATCGCTCAATACCACTGAAGGGACTCTGGTCGTGAAAGAAAAAAAAGAAATGGAACAAATTCGCATCAACGGCGTAACCTCAAAGACCGACGAGGCGCGCGTAACGGTATATGATCTTGATCACAAGCCCGGCGTGGCGGCGGCCGTATTCGGCGAACTCGCGAAGCAGCGGATCAACGTCGATATGATCGTGCAGCCCAGTTCCACCGAGGCCACCCACACGAACCGCATCTCCTTTACCGTCAAAAAAAGCGATCTCAAAACCGTCGAGGGCGTTATAGAAAATTTACGCGAGATGGGCGCGGTCAAGGGCAAACACGCTATCGACAGGGATATAGCGATCATCTCTATCGTCGGTGTCGGCATGAAGAGCCATACCGGAGTCGCTGCGGAACTCTTCGCGATTCTCGCGAAAAACAAAATCAATATAGAAATGATATCCACGTCCGAGATAAAGATATCCTGCGTGATCGCGGAAGACAGGGTGCTGGACGCGCTGCGCGGCATCCATGCGGGTTTTGGGTTGGACAAAGAGCCTGAGAAAACCGCGCCGCCGGCCGCATCCGCGCGCAAGAGAGCCTGATGTGCCGCGCGTTCTCATCTACGATACCACGCTGCGCGATGGGCGGCAGGGCGCGGGGATCGCTTTTGGCACGCATGACCTCATAACCATTGTCCGGCGGTTGGACGCGCTCGGGGTCGATTATATCGAGGCAGGATGGCCGGGCTCCAATCCGCGCGACGTGGAATTTTTTAATCTGCTGCGGCATGAGCGTCTTGTCCACGCGAAGATCGCGGCCTTCGGGAGTACGCGGCATCCCCGGAATTCCGCAGGCGATGATCCCGTGTTACGATGCCTCGCGGCAAGCGGAGCGCCTGTCATCACAATATTCGGCAAGTCCTGGGATCTGCACGTCCGCGAGGTTTTGGGTATTACCGAAAAAGAGAACCTGCGCGTAATACGCGAGTCTGTCGCCTGGCTGAAGGATCAGGGGCGCGAGGTGATCTACGACGCGGAGCATTTTTTCGACGGGTACCGCGCCCATCCTGAGTACGCGCTCTCTACCCTGCGCGCGGCCGCCGAAGCAGGCGCGGACTCGATTACCCTGTGCGAAACCAACGGAGGGATGCTTCCGTTTGAAGTCGAAAAAATCACGGCGGACGTGATCCGTGAAATCGCTCTCCCGATTGGCGTCCATTGCCATAACGATTCCGGCTGCGGCGTGGCGAATAGCCTCGCGGCGGTGCGCGCGGGCGCGGCGCTTGTGCAGGGTACGGTAAATGGACTCGGCGAGCGCTGCGGCAATGCCAATCTCTGTACGATTATTGCGGATCTCGCGCTTAAAATGGGATACGAAATTTTGCCGGGTCCAAGGCATCTTGCCGAATTGAGCGATGTCTCGCGGCTGGTCTCCGAACTCGCGAATATGCCGCACGATCCAAGCCTCCCATACGTTGGCGCGAATGCCTTTGCGCACAAGGCCGGCGTACACGTGAACGCGGTGCAAAAAAATGCCGCAGCCTACGAGCATACGCAGCCGGAGCTTGTCGGGAACACGCAGCGCATTTTACTCTCGGAGTATTCCGGAAGAAGCAGCATCATCGCGAAGGCGCGCGAGTTTAACCTGGATCTTGAGGGCAGGGAAATCCCCGCAAAAATTCTTGAGCTTGTGAAAGATCTCGAGAACAGCGGATTTCAGTTTGAGGGCGCGGAGGCGAGTTTTGAACTCCTGATCCGCCAGGCTCTCGGGCAGTTTTCGCCGGGGTTTGAACTCAAGGGCTTTCGGATTATCACGCACAAGATCGAGAATAACGATTCGGTCAACGAGGCGACCATCAAGGTTGTGGTCAACGGGATCGAGGAGATGGCGGTCGCGGAGGGCGACGGTCCCGTCAACGCGCTTGACCGCGCTTTACGCAAGGTACTCGAGCGCTTCTATCCCGTCCTGAAGGAAATGAGCCTGGCCGATTATAAGGTTCGCATATTAAACGGGAACGCCGCGACTGCGGCAAAGACCCGCGTTCTTATCGAGAGCAAATTCGGCGATGAGGTTTGGGGTACGGTGGGGGTATCGGAAAATATCATCGAGGCGTCGTACCAGGCGCTGGTGGATTCCATAGAATATCTCTTTATGAAATATGCCGGGCGCGCCGATGGATGATCGCGCGATTGGGATTTTTGACTCCGGTCTGGGCGGGCTCACGGTATCGCGCGCGATCCTTGAACTCCTTCCGAATGAGCGCATTTTTTATTTCGGGGACACCGCGCGCCTGCCCTATGGCTCCAAGTCGCCCGAGACCGTGCTGCGCTTTTCCGAAGAGAATGTGCGTTTCCTGCTGGGCAAGGACGTTAAGTGCATTGTCATTGCCTGCAATACCGCGACCGCCATAGCCCTTCCGCAGCTTGCAAAGCAGTTCCCGATCCCTTTTTTGGGGGTGATCGAGGCGGGCGCTGAACGGGCAGCCTCCTGTACGAAAAATGGCAGGATAGGCGTGATCGGAACCGAGCGCACAATCGCGTCGGGTGCCTACAGCGCCGCGCTTCGTGCGCGCAATCCCAATCTCTCTGTGATCGAAAAGGCCTGCCCGCTGCTTGTACCCCTGATCGAAGAGGGCTGGGTGGCGCATGAGGCGGCGCGCCTGGTTGTGCGCGAATATCTTGATCCCCTTGAGGCCGCAGGCATCGACACCCTCATTTTGGGATGTACCCATTATCCGCTGCTTGCGGAACGCATCCGGGCGTGCTATCCTCAGATCACGCTTGTGGATTCCGCTTTTTCGAGCGCGCGCGCGCTTTCGCTTATGCTGCGGGAGCGCAGGCTTGAGAGCGGCGGCAGCGCGGATGGGCGTATGGAAGCGGGGCTCCGGCGCGGTGCCATTACGGTTTGGGTCAGCGACTATTCGGCGACTTTTCATAAAATGGCGGAGGGAATACTCCAGAGTTCGCTGGATGGTGTTATCTTTTCCATGGATGCGGAAATGAATGGCTGACCGGCGATCAGGGGAGATGCGTATGCGGCGAATCCAAAATATACTTGCGGGTTTTCTCGGTTTTTTGCTCTGCGCGCTGCCGCTCGCGGCGGTTATTGTAGAGAAAGTCGCGATCAAGGTCAACGATGAGATCATTACTTTATATGAGATCAGCCAGGCGGATATGGAAATGCGCCAGGCATTGCAGCGCCAGGGCAGAGCCATCCCCGGCGATTTCAGGCAGCAGGTCAATGATCAGCTCATCAACGAACGGCTTATCTCGCAGCTTGCAAAAAAAGAAGGGATCATCGTTACCCAAATGGAGGTTGACGATTATATCAACAATATTTTGCGGCGGCAGAGTATGGACGTGGAGGCTTTCAAGACCAGCCTCGCGCGCGAAGGTATGACCTATGAAAGTTTTTATGAGCAAATCAAAAAGCAGATAGTCATGCAAAAGCTCTTTGGCAAAAATTCGCTCGCTTCCTCGATCAACGTCACCGAGGAGGAAGTGAACGCGCTCTATCAAAAGCTCGCCCTGGAGGAATGGCGCATCATGCATATGTATATTTCGCTCCCGCCGGGTGCGAATTTCACGCTGCGCAATGCCCGCGAAGAAACCATTAAAAAAGTGGAAGCGGCGCTCGCCCAGAACCCCTGGAATTTCGCGAATATCGCGGCCGCCAATAAGGCGGATATGTACCGCGATTTCGATTATCTCCTCCCGGGGCCGGATATTCCCAAGTATCTCATCCCTGCGTTCAATAAATTGCAGTGGAACGGGCAGGTTTTTAACGTCCGCGTCGTCGACGAGATACCGGGGTTTCCGGGCTTTCATTCGTACCTGCTTGTGGATAAACGCCGCGCTCCGCTTGCCAAAGTGCGGGATCGCGTAGAGGCATTGGCGCGCAGCGAAAAGGAAAATTCGGCGATTGAATCCTGGCTGGAGCAGATGCGCAAGGGTGCCGCGATTGTGTATATGAACTAGTGTTTTTTCGTCATTGCGAGGGAAGTGAAACTTCCCGAAGCAATCCACTATGACATTTTATCGCTTGGATTGCTAACGCCTTAATACCCGTTTTTTGGGAGGATGAATATGCGGGAGATCAGCGGAAAGCTGGATGCGCAGGGCGAATGTTTTGCGCTTGTTGCGAGCCGGTTCAATAATTTCATTACCGAAAGACTGATCGAAGGGGCTGTGGACTGCATTGTGCGCCACGGCGGCAATGCGGAGGATATTACGCTCATCCGCGTTCCCGGCTCATTTGAGATTGTGGCGGCCGCGCGCGCGGCAGCGGAGAGCGGACGGTACAGCGCGATCATCGCGCTCGGCGCTCTGATTCGCGGCGCTACCCCCCATTTTGATTTTATCGCAAAATCCCTGACCAGCGGCATGGGCGCGCTTGCGGCGGAGGGGAAAACGGTTATTACCTTTGGGGTGCTGACCACCGACAGCGTGGAGCAGGCAATCGAGCGCGCCGGTACAAAAAGCGGCAATAAGGGCTTTGACGCCGCGCTTGCCGCTATCGAAATGGTGCATCTTCTCGGGCAGATTCGCGGATCCGGACAGAAGGCATGAGCATTCGCGAGAAGGCCCGCGAGCTCGCGATGCAAACCCTGTATCAATACGCGCTTCGCGGATCCGACGGCTTTGACGTGCGCGGGAGTTTTGGATGGCTGGATGCGGATTCTCCCCGCATCCAGGATTTGGCGGCGGAATGGGCGGAGGGCGCGATCGCCGATCTCGATGCGATTGACGCTCTGATTGACGTCCACCTCCGGAACTGGTCGGGGGATCGCGTGGGCGCGGTCGAGCGTTCGATCCTGCGGCTCGCGGCGCACGAATTGCGATCAAGCCCCGATCTCGCGGTTGAGATCATCATTGATGAAGCGGTAAAACTCGCCAAGCGGTATTGCGAAGGCGACTCATTCAAATTTATCAACGGAGTATTGGATGCGATTGCCGCGACGCTCGCGCGTACAGTCTGAAGAAGATGCGTCCCAGGAGAACCGTACGCATTCACGCGCCATCCTGGGCGGCGCGCTTCTGGCTGCCATGCTGCTTGCGCTTGCGCTTTTCATCCTGCTGAAAAACCGCGCCCCGAGGGAG
Organism: Spirochaetota bacterium; assembly: GCA_031283155.1. Taxonomy (GTDB): domain Bacteria; phylum Spirochaetota; class JAGLSM01; order JAGLSM01; family JAKPMW01; genus JAKPMW01. Next base: position 22,220 of record JAITCI010000052.1, read on the forward strand.
GATGATCACGGCCTCCCCGATGATTTTGGGATTCTCTCGCCAGGCGCGCCATTTCCCGATGAGTCGCCTTTGTCCGCCGCAGTGAGCGCATGGAAGAGCGGCTATCCCTGGCGCGCATTGGATATCTTTGAGGAAGCGCTTGCCGGAAACCTCTCGCAAGCCGAACGCATCGCCGCATACAACTATTCCGGGCATATCCGGATCGCGCTTGCGGACATGGCGCAGGCGAGGGCAGCCTTTAATGCCGCGTTACAGCTTGCGCCGAACCCGGGCGCGGAATATGGTCTTGGCCGTGTCGCGCAGCTTATGCAGGATATTCCGCTCGCTTTGGAGTGCTACGCGCGCGCGGTTGCAATGCGCGGGGATTTTGCGCTGGCCTGGAGACGGCAGGGGGATTGTTATTTTGGAGAAGGCGTATATGATACGGCGCGCGAGCGGTACAACCGCGCGCTTGTCTTTTCCGACGAAGAACTGATCCGGTATCGTCTGGCGGAGTGCGCGCTTTATCTGCAGGAGCCGCGCGAGGCGGAGCGCCGGTTCCGGATGCTGCTTGACGGCGCCCAGCACAAGAGCATTATCGCGTATTCGGCGGCGCGCCTCGCGGATATGGAATCCGATAACGGAAATTTATCCGCCGCCATTGGCTATTACCGCCAGGCGATCATGGTTTCCCCCGATGTTCCGGCCTTTCGGCATAACCTGGGCGGACTCTACCTCATGTCCGGACAGTTTGATCTTGCGATCAATGAGTATAACGAGCTCCGCGCCCTCACCATGAATGCGGAGGAACGCGCGCAGCTTACCGAGAGTCTCTCGAGAAATCTGGGCGAGGCGTATTATGATCGCGCCGATACCGAATTGGCTCTGCATTTTCTGGCGGGTTCCGATGCGGAGGATTATGAGGTGCTTTCAATGCTGGGGGATCTCCATTTTTTGCGCGGGGATGAGAATCGCGCGCTTGAGTATTATCAGCGCGTCCTTGCGAAAGCGCCGCTCTCGAGACTTGCGTTTTTGGCGTATGCCAATATCGGAACCATCTGTCTTGGGCGCGCCGATGTGTCCAGAGCGCTCGCGGCCTACCTCAGGGCGTCCGAGATTGAACCCGAAAACGCGCAGCTCTTGTACAACCTCGGTTTTGTGTTCCATCAAAACGGGGATACAAAGCAGGCGGAGCAGTCCTTTTTGCGCGCCTATACCCAGGATCGATCTCTCACCAACGCGCTCTTCGCTTTGGCGTCGATTGCGGGGCGGGATGTTACGCCTGTGGTTAAGGGAGGGGATGACAACCGCAGCTTCCTTGAGGAGTATCTGCTTGCGCGGATATACCATCTTGGGCATGAATACTCCCGCGCTGCGGCTTCCGCGAGGCGCGCCCTCGCTCTTGCCGCGCGCGACGACCCGGCTGCGGCGGTACAGCTTTTGCTCATGCGCGCGCTGCTGGCTCTCTCCGATCAGGAGGGTGCCGGAAAACTTCTGCCTGAACTCAGAGAGACCCACTCGCAGGATCCGCTCTATTTATACTGCGCGGCGATGTATGCCCTGCAGAGCCGCGATACCGAAAGCGGGGCGCATTATCTTAATCTCGCGAAAAATTATGTAACCTCCCCGGCTCTGCGCGCCTGGATTGTCTATTGGCAGGGAAACCTCGCCTGGCAGAGCGGCAAAAGCGGAGACGCGCTTGAAAAATACCGCGAGGCGCTGGATCTCGCGCCCGGCCATACAGCCGCAGCCTATAACGCGAGCTATTGTGTACAGCAAATGACAGAAAGCAAAAAGAAAAATCAAGGACGATGACCATGTGGAAAGCGCGCGCTGATCTCCATACCCACAGTACCTGCTCGGACGGAAGCCTCACCCCCGAGGAATTGGTGAGGGAGGCGGATATTATCGGGCTGACCTGGTTTGCATTAACCGATCATGACACGATAGACGGGATTCCCCGCGCCCGGGCGGAGATCGAGCGGCGAGGACTCCCCCTGGAGCTTATCACCGGAGCGGAACTCTCGGCCTATAGCCCCCAAAGCAAGGTTGAACTGCATATCCTTGCCTATGGGTTCTCGCCTGACGATGAAAATCTAAAGCAGTATTTGGCTGATTTTCAAAATGAGCGGGTAGTGCGGCTCGATCGTATTCTGGCGCTGCTAGCGGAACAGGGGGTGCCGCTTACGCGCGAGCAGGTGTATAGCTTTTCCTCCGGCACGAGTATCGGACGGGTACACATAGCGCAGGCGCTCGCGCGGTATGGCTATGTAATTTCACCCTCGGAGGCATTTCAGAAATATCTTGCGGACGGCGCGCCCGCATACATTCCGCGCAAAAAATATACCCCGGAAGAAATCATTACACTCATCCATTCCTGGGGCGCGATTGCGGTTCTGGCGCACCCCAATTATTTCAATAATAAGGGTCTGTCCGAGCAGGAGATAGAGATGGAATTCGGGCGCTGTATTGCCATGGGGCTCGATGGTCTTGAGTGCTGGCATAGCAAGGTGGATGAGGATCTTCGGCGCGTCATCAAGCGGCTTGCGCTGCGGCACGGACTCATTTTAACGGGCGGGAGCGATACGCACGGGAATTTTGACAACCGCCCAAAGATCGGGGACTGCCGGATGACCGACAGTGCCATGAATAAATTTCTGGCGGCGATCTCTCCTGCGTAACAAACGCTTGCCATTTTCGCGCGTTTCGGATATTTTTGAGAGGTTGCTATCTTGCTTCAAGCGTTTTTTGAGGAGAGGGTATGGCCGGCAAGAATGATCAGATTAACAGTATCATCGGCGAGGGTTCGGTATTTGTAGGCAAATTTTACGTCCACGGGTCATTGCAAATCGACGGTAAGTTCGAGGGGGAGATCCGTACCGAGGATCACCTTGTGATCGGCGAAACCGGCAAAGTCAAGACCGACATAGTGGCGAATCGCGTCACCATAAGCGGTACCCTTGTGGGAAATATAGAGGCGATGGAAGAGGTTCGTCTGCTCGAAACCGGGCGCGTTCTGGGCAATATTGTTACTCCCCATCTCTTTGTCGAGGGCGGTGTGGTGACACAGGGCATAGTCACCATAACCGGAGGCCAAAAGAAGGACGTCCGCAAGATCATCATGGATTCCTATTCCAGCGGTCCGGTTCTTCCTGATTTGAAAAGCCACAAGAATCTTGAGGACAAGGAAGATGCGCCCGCCGCTTCCGCATCCAAGCGCCGCTCCCGCTCCTGAAGGCTCGCTTGTGTATTCCAGGATTTTTGGAGGGATGAGCCATGGAGGATGGGGGAACCCGGTGCTGGACTGAGATCAGTTTAAGCGCGCTTGAAAAAAATGTCCGCACCATTAAAAAGGCAATCGCTCCGGCGAGTATATACGCGGTTATCAAGGCCGACGCCTACGGACACGGTATGCCGGAGATGGCCGCGATACTCGCGCGAAATGGCATTACTACCTTTTGCGTCGCCACTCTGGAAGAGGCCATAGCGCTCCGTCTCGCGGGCTATCAAAACGAAACCATCCTCTTTTTGACCTCATTTTACACCGATGAGCTTCCCGCGTTTTGGCAATACAATATCACGCCCGTTATTTCCGATTTTGAGCACCTGAAACTCGTCGAAAAATATTGCAGCCGCAAGGGGCTTACCATTGACGTGCATCTCAAGATCGATACCGGTATGTCGCGGTTTGGGTTTTATCCTGACGAGGTCATCATGCAGTCGTCAAAGATTATCCATGCTTCCGGCGTCCAAATCAGCGCGATCTGTTCGCATCTCGCGGCCTCCGGCAATCCCGGCGATCAGGGCACGGTGCAGCAGCTTACCGCATTTCAGCAGTTCTGTGATTACCTCGAGATCAACGCGATATGGTACGGGAAAAGGCATATTCTGAACAGCGGCGGAATACTGTATTATCGCGATAAGGTGCAGGACGCCGCGCGCCCCGGGCTCATCCTGTACGGCATATATCCGGGCGCGGTTGATCCGGGCGCATTGCCGCTTGCGCCTGCGCTTTCTTTTTTTACGCGCGTTCAGGCCGTCAAAAAGGTCAAGGCGGGATCGAGCGTCGGGTATGAACACGCATATCGCGCAAAAGAGGATATGACACTTGCGCTGCTCTCTGCGGGGTACGCCGATGGATACCCCGTTCGTTTTTCCAATAAGGGCGAGGTCTTGATTGGGCGCGAGCGGTGTCCGATAGTCGGGCGCGTGTGCATGGATACGACTCTGGCGATGGTGCCTTCGGGACGTGTACACGCAGGAGACATGGTTCGTCTCTGGGGAGGGAAGGAACTCCCTATCGAGACCGCCGCAGCAAGCGCGGGCACCATACCCTATGAACTCACTTGTCAGATCACGCGAAGGACAGCCCGCCGGTATGTCAAATAAGAAAAAGGCCCTGCTGCTTTCGGTTGTGATTCCGCACCGCGAAAATGAAGGCATTGAAAAAACGCTTGCGGCGCTGGACCATGCCGCAGCGCAGGCTCGCGATGCGGGAGAGGCAGCGGCGGCTTGCTACGAACTTCTTTCCGTGAGCGGCAACCAACCCTCGGTGCAGCGAAATTCCGCCGTCCGCGAAGCGCAGGGAAAGTATATATATTTTTTGGATAACGATTCTCTCCCTGCGGAGGACTGTTTTATCCGGATCGCGCGTTTTTTCGCGGAGCATCCCGATGCGGCGTTTTACGGCGGGCCGAGCCTCACCCCCGTGGAGGATTCTTCCTGGCAGCAGGCATTCGGCGCGGTTCTTGGGAGCTTTTGGGGCAGCGCTTTCATGCGCGCGCGCTACCGCTCTTTCGGAAAGCTCCGTCCCGCGAATGACCGCAGCCTGATTCTCTGCAATCTCGCGGCGCGGCGGGATGTTTTTACGGAGCTTGGCGGCTTTAACGAGCGTTTATACCCCAATGAAGAAAATGCCCTCATGGATGACGCGCGCAGAGCCGGCTATTCGCTCTGGCATGACCCCGGGCTTATCGTGTACCGCAGCCAGCGGCCAAATCCCGCCGCCTTCATCCGCCAGCTCTTTGGGTATGGCCGCGGCCGCGGAGAGCAGATGCGCCTTGCGCCTCTGATTGGGAATATAATTCCCTTTGTGTTTATGCTCTTTCCGCCTGTGGTTCTTTGTATACCTCTCTTTCTCGCCCTTATTCCATATTCCGGCTATATCCTTCTTGTCTATCCGGTGTGCATATTTTTTGCCGCGCTTATGGCTCTGCGCAAGGGGATACCCGCGGCTGGATATACCTGGATATCTTTTTTCCTTTGTCATTTTTCGTACGGCATGGGGCTTTGGGTTGGTCTTTTTGCGCCGCTGCGAAGCCGAAAAGTGACGCCGCGCGCGGTACTCAAGCGGCAGGAACGGGGTACGCGATGAAAGATATTTCCGATTCCCCGCCGCTGATCCTGCAGTCGGATATGACGGTTATGCTGGAGGTGGCGCATCCGCGCTTTGAGTATCTGCGCAGCACCCTGGCGCTCTTTGCGGATCTCGAAAAATCCCCCGAGCATATCCATACCTACAGGATAACCCCGCTCTCCATCTGGAACGCCGCGTCTGCGGGGGTGCAGCTTGACGGCATCTGCCAATTCCTGATAGAAAATTCCAAATACGCAATTCCGCAGAATCTTGAGTTTCAGATACGAGAACTCTATTCGCGCTTCGGGCGCCTTGTACTGAAACCCGATGCTGAAGACCCAGGCAGCATCATTCTGGAATCCGATGATCCGCTGATCCTGCAGGAAGCGCTCTCGAGCATGAAGATCGCGCCCCTGATCATTCGCCGCAAGGACGAATTTTCCGCGTACATCAATCCCGCCTACCGCGGTTTTCTGAAAAAGGAATTTATAGATATCGGCTATCCTGTGCGGGACGAGGCGGGATACCGGAGCGGCACGGGACTTGCGTTTGGTCTGCGTTCCTGCGCCGCCTCCGGGAAGGATTTTGTCCTGCGCGATTATCAGATCGAGGCGGTGGATCGCTTTTTTGAGGAGGGCAGAAACACCGGAGGGTGCGGCGTGATAGTACTGCCTTGCGGCTCCGGAAAAACAATCGTCGGTATGGCTCTGATGCACCGGTATCAGTGCGAAACCCTTATTCTTACAACAAATATTATAGCGCTCAGGCAGTGGAAGGCCGAACTCCTCGACAAGAGCGATATTCCGGAATCGCAGATCGGCGAATACTCCGGCGACGCGAAGGAGGTTCGCCCGATCACTTTAGCCACCTATAATATTCTCACCTGGAGGCGTGATCGCGGCAGCGAGTTTGAGCATTTCAGTCTCTTTATGCAGAACGACTGGGGGATGATCATCTATGACGAGGTGCATCTTCTGCCGGCACCTGTGTTCCGTGTAACCGCCGAATTGCAATCGCGGCGGCGTTTGGGACTGACCGCAACTCTGATACGCGAGGATGGACTCGAGAAGGACGTCTTTTCGCTGATTGGCCCGAAAAAATACGATATCCCCTGGAAGGATCTGGAGCGCTATGGATGGATCGCCAGGGCGATCTGCCATGAGATTCGGGTAGAGATGCCGCGTACTCTCCGGCTTGAATATATAGCGAGCAATGAGCGCGAGAAATTCCGGCTGGCTTCCGAAAACCCGGTCAAGATGGATGTTATCGCAAGCCTTCTCAAAAAACACGAGAACGATGACGTTCTTGTGATTGGACAATACCTGAATCAGCTGGACGAAGTTGTGTCGAACTTTAATCTGCCGCTGATCAGCGGTTCTACTCCGGTCAGAAAGCGCGAGGAACTCTACGGCGATTTCCGGCGGGGGAAGATCCCGGTGCTCGTTGTGTCCAAGGTCGCCAATTTTGCGATTGATTTGCCGGACGCCTCCGTCGCGATTCAGATATCGGGCACCTTCGGTTCGCGCCAGGAAGAGGCGCAGCGCCTCGGCAGGATCCTCCGGCCAAAGGCCGGCGGGAACGCCGCTATTTTTTATACCATCATCACGCGCTCCAGCAAGGAGCAGCAATTTGCGGCGAACAGGCAGCTCTTTCTGACCGAGCAGGGCTATAGCTATTCCATAGAAAATTGGCAGGACTGAGCGCACCATGCCGCGTTTTGCGATTTTGCTTTGCTGCTTATTATAAACTCTATGGACTTACAGGAGTGTGTATGGAGCGTCCGAATCTTCCCTTGCTGCGATACAAGCTGTGCGGCACCGTTTCCGAATCCGATATCGTCTATGATCGCGAAAACTCCCTGCTGGTGATTGCCCTCAGCAGGGAAAATGACTACTCAGGCGAATTTATCAACATTGGCCGCGTTTGTATTGCGCTTGGTGAAAGCATGGACGCCGTTGATATACAGATACAATTTTCGGAAGGCGAGACCAAAAAGGTATCCCACCTTGCCATGCCGGAGGGGCAGGCTGCAAGAGTCATATTTCCCGAGAGTTCCCTCCCTGTTGAGGATTTGTGCAGCATTGAGGTTCATCCTGATTTGAGCGTTCTGCATTTTTGTTTTGCGGATTTACCACCCAATGAGGCGCTGCGCCTCTCGGTTGCCCAAAATGTTGTTTTTGAGGTTACAAACGAGCATACCCTCGCGGGCTTATGGGTGAGCCGGATACAGCAGCGATGAAGAGTCTTCTCTTTTTTTTGGGCAAGCTGTCCGTTTCTGTCCTGCTCATTTATATCGCTCTTCGGGGAATTGATTTTGACCAGATACAAACGCTTTTGCTCAATATATCCATGCCGCTTGCGATTCTCGCCTGTATCGTCATGTTTGCGAGCCATAGCCTGGGCATGATGGAGTGGCGGGTATTTTTGTATGCGCAGCGCCTCCGTATCCCCTGGATGCGCTGCCTCGCCTATTATTACACAGGGCAGTTTTTCAACAATTTTCTCATATCCAATATCGGCGGGGATATGGTTCGCCTGGTTGACGTCGCTCATGGCGAAAGAGCGCGCGCGGGGCGGGTCTTCGCGTCGATCATGGCGGATCGTGTTTTTGGTTTGGCCTGCCTTTTTATGCTCGGGCTATGCGCCCTTCCGGGTTTCGCGGTGAGCGGGGATGGTGGATTCGTTTTGCACATATATATGTTCTTCGCACTGTTCATGCTGGTTTTTTGGCTCATCGTGTTTTCGCGCAGGCTCTGTTTTCTGGCGATGCGTTTCACGCAATATATACCTATTCATCGTTTGCGGCGTCTGATCTTTCAGTTATTACGGGTTTTCGTCTGCTACCGCCGGAACCCCAAGGTATTTCTGCGCGCTTTTTTCTGGGGAATGTGTAACCAGATAGTGAAAATGAGCGTCTCATTCCTTGCCCTGGCGTCTCTGGGCGGATTTGAAAAGGATATCCCGATCCATGCGGTTATGCTTTTTGTTCCTATCCTCGGGGTGGTTAAGATACTGCCTATAAGTATCATGGGTATCGGGCCGCATGAGTTTGCGGGACAGCGGCTCTTCGCGCTTGTGGGAGTTGCCGGGGATTTCGCGCTTTCCTTTTTATTTCTGAACCAGATTATCGCCATCGTTTCGAATATCGCCTGCGGAATCTTTGTGTTTATGCGGGGGGGAAGCCGGCACCGCTGAACGCAGCTCCTCGCTGGCTTGCGACATCCATGTCGCAGCTCGGAGTGCTGCGTCCATGCAACTAGGGCGGGGGCTTGACTGCCTTTGACGCCGCAGTGTATACTTTAGCCTCTGTTCAGGGAGGGTGATAATGGCCGAGAGGATAGAGGTTTCGGGCAGTTACCGTAACCTGAAGCAACGCGGTCAGGCGCAGATCAGTCTTGACGGCAAGGACTACGCTTTTCCTGTGGTTGAAGGCAGCGAAGGCGAGCGCGCGGTGGATATAACCAACCTTCGCAAGGCGTGCGGGTATATCACGCTGGATGCCGGGTACCAAAATACGGGTTCCTGTATTTCCGGCATTACCTATATCGACGGCGAGGCCGGTATCCTCCGGTATCGCGGTATTCCGATTGAACAGCTTGCGGAACAAGCCTCCTTTGTGGAAACGGCCTATCTGCTCGTACACGGCGTTTTGCCCAAAAAGCAGGAACTCAGGGATTTTCGCAATCTCTTAACCGCAAATTCCATGATCCATGAGGATATGCTCACCTTCTTTCATGGCCTGCCGCGCGATGCGCACCCGATGGCTATCCTGAGTTCAATGGTCAATTCGCTTTCGATCTACTATCCCGAGGTGGTCAGCGAAGAGGATAGCGATGAGGCGGAACTGAACATAGCGATGGCGCGCCTCATTTCCAAGATCCGCACCATTGCCGCTTTTTCCTTTAAAAAATCCGTGGGCGAGCCGTTCGTCTATCCCTCGAATTACACCTATTGCGCCAATTTTCTGCACATGATGTTTTCGACTCCCGTCCAGAAGTACAAGCTCAATCATGTGGTCATCCGCGCGCTGAACCAGCTTTTGATTTTGCACGCCGATCACGAACAGAATTGCTCCACCTCCACAGTGCGCCTTGTCGGCTCCAGCAAGGTCAATCTGTACGCCTCGATCTGCGCGGGCATCTGCGCGCTCTGGGGGCCGCTGCACGGCGGGGCGAACCAGAGCGTGATCGAATCTCTTGAGGAGATACGCTCCAATAATATCCCCGTCAAAAAATTTATTGAGATGGTCAAGGATAAAAATAATCCCCGTCGGCTCATGGGTTTCGGGCATCGTGTCTACCGCAATTACGATCCGCGCGCGCGCATCATCAAGAACACCTGTGGCGAGGTACTCGGATATCTGAAGCGCAGTGATCCCCTGCTGGATATCGCGCAGGAACTCGAGGAGATCGCGCTCCATGACGACTATTTTATCGAGCGCAAACTCTACCCCAATGTGGATTTTTATTCCGGGATCATCTATCGCGCTATCGGGATACCTACGAATATGTTCACGGTGATGTTTGCGATAGGGCGGCTTCCCGGGTGGATTGCGCAGTGGAAGGAAATGCACAATTCCGAGCCGTTTAACATTGGCCGCCCGCGCCAGATCTACACCGGCCCCACCGTGCAGGACTATATTCCCATCAGCGCGAGATAAAAAGGGGCAAATAAAGCCCTGCTACAGGAAATACCGAAAAATTCGCAGATCCCCGCAATCAGGACGGTGTATATTTGAATGTGTCCACAAGGGCATGAGCCTAAGGAGGAGTAAAAACCATGAGAGGCATATCCAAATGGCTTGTTCTGATTTCGCTTATAACGGCGCTTGCCGCTTTTTCCATGCAGGCGGCGGAGTCACGCCACCCCATCGATGGCGTCTGGAAGAGTATGCGCGCGATTCCCGGGCTGGTTGACGGGACGCTGCGTTTTTCCATCGCCAATAAAACGCTTTCCTTTGCCTGGCAGGGCAGGGGGCAGCTCCAGTATGCCATTGAATCGGTTGATTTCGATACAAAGACAGGCATGACGCGGTATCTGGTGTCGCTTTCAGGCGCAGTCGGCGCGATGAACCTGAATATCCTCATTTCCGGCGATTCCGTCATTTATATCGGGCATACGCCGCGCGGCGGCATAGCGATCTGGGGCGCGTACACGCGGCAAAACTAGTACACCGCAGGAAAAATCAGCGCAAATTCTCCGGAGCCGAGCCTGGCTCCGCGCGCGTACACGGCTTTTTGGACATACCTCCGCAGCATAGATTTCTAACAGGAATTTTTGTTATTCCGAAACAAAATGCTATACTTATGAATGGATGTACGCACATTCCATCGGAGGGTTCACGTATGCGCAAATCTTTGATTCTGGCAGTGGCATTTCTTTGTGTATTTTCCGCATTTATATACGCGCAGGAGGCGGCTGACACGCCGCAGGCCGCGCAAACCACAGGGGGTGCCGACAGCGCCGCGCAGACAAAGGGCGATGGTTCCTCTGCAGGTGGTACGAAGGGCAGCCCCTTTGGTTTGGGCGCTCTTATCGGCGCTGCGACGTTTGACGGCGATACCTTCACCCAGATAGTTTTGAGTCCCGATCTGGATCTCGGCATTTTTGGGATAGGGCTGGATCTGAATCTCGAATTCAGCAGTGATGGCAAGATTCGCGAAGGTGAATGGGACAGCTGGCAGGCCATTCTGAGCAAGATATCCTATCTCCGCGTCGGGCATAAGGGAGAAAAGTTTTATATGCGTTTCGGCTCCCTCAGGAGCGCCAGCCTGGGGCACGGAACCATCATTGACCGGTTTGACAATACCGTTTTTATGCCCGATGTGCGCCTTCTGGGATTGCAGCTCGATGCGGATTTCGGTGCAGTGGGTTTTGAAACCTTCACGAGTAACATATTCTCTTTTGATATGTTCGCGGGGCGGGTGTACGTCCGGCCATTTTCCGGATTATTCAGGAATCTTCACGTTGGATTTACCTACGCCGGCGATTTTGATACGAAAAATCTGGTCACTTCCGGCAAAGACAAGTACAAATTTTCCCGCTCCGGTGATGAGGATTCCAAGAAGGTCAGTATTCTCGGGGCGGACCTCGGGCTTCCGCTGCCCAGCCTCGGGATCCTCACCTGGCTTCTCTATGCGGATTTCGCGCAGATACTGGATCAGGGGAACGGTTTTGCGGCAGGACTCACCGGCGAGGTGGCCTTCATTCTCAACTGGAAGCTCGAGTTTACGCGCAACTCCGCGAATTACATTTCTTCATATTTTGATTCGCTCTATCTTATTCAGCGTGACACCAAATTTCAGTCGCTGGCCGATATAACCGATCCCTACAGCGGCTGGCTCTTCCGCGTCTGGCAGGATTTCAGCATAATCGGCAAAAATGATTTGACCGTATCGCTGCAGATCCGCGACAGCTTTCAGGACGACCTTAAGCCCATCCTGAGTTTTGATCTGCACCTGGATCGCAAGCTCCTGTTTGATCGTGTGGAGATCGATCTGAATTATACGAAAGCCAATATCGAGAAGTTTGGCAATATCTTCCAGATCGAGGGTTTGGATACCTTTGTCACCCTGAGTTTCGGCTACATGATAGCGGAAAATGTGATGATTGCGATCATCTATACAAAAACCTTTATTGAAAATGAGGCATATGATCCTACTGATTCTACGTCGAAGGAGTCGCCGTACAAGGGGCAGGATGCCATTATGGTGCAGACGCAACTTAAATTTTAACGGAGATGGAATGTATGGCAAGGGGTCGGCGCTCGCTCTTCGTTTTTTCGGGCATTCTGTTTTGCATTATTTTCGCCGGATTGCTTTTTGCGGCGGAGGGCGGGACGCTGATTGTGCGCAGCGTTATCGGCAGCGCGCAGTATCGTGATGGAAGCGGTTTGTGGCGGGATATAAGCGCCGGCATGATTCTTTCACCCGGGATGCGGGTGCGTACGAGCGCCGGAGCTTCCCTCGATCTTGGTTTTGACGAACGCGGCAAATCACATCTTATTTTTACTTCCGGAACTATGGATATAGCTCCTATGGAGGGTTCAAAGACCGGGTTGGATATCACCCTCTATACCGGACGGATTGCCGTCAGCGTTGAAGCGGCTCATGCCAGAAATCTCTCCATCCATGCGGGGAGCGCCCAGGTTCGCGTGAAGGGTACGGAATTCGGAGTTGAGTATAACGAAGGCACAGGTGCCGAGAGCGGGGTATATGTCTTTAACGGATCGGTTTCGGTACAGGGTCTGGATGCTTCCGGCAAGCCCGTTGGGGAACCGGTCATAGTCAAGGCAGGAGAACGGGCAGTAGTCAATCCCAATGGGAATTTGCAGCCTCTTGTGCCGGTTCAGTCCCAGGATGAGGATCGTTTCGCGCTACAGGTGGCAAAAGCGCCCGAGCCAAAGCCCGGCTCCAGTCCGGCGTCCAAAACAAATGAGAAAAAGCGTTCACGGGAGTACGCGCCCATGACTATCGGGAGCGGAATGGCGGGATCGGCCGGTTCCGAGATCATCGACGGGACAGCCTATTCTGTTCTCATTCTTTCGCCGCGCCTGCAGTTCGGACATTTCGCCTTAGGATTATATCTCCCCGTGTATACCGAACCGAACGAACTTCTGAAACCCAAAAAGTGGTACAATTACGACGAGTGGAATTTTGACGGCGGGAGCGACTTCATCCGCGACTTCCTCCTCAAGTTCATGTTTATTCAGTGGGGGCAGAAACACGATCCGCTGTATATCAAGCTCGGAAGCATCGACGACTTTGTCATCGGAAACGGGTTTCTGATGAATAATTTCAATAACACCCTCGAGTTTCCCGCAAACCGCCGAATCGGGTTTCAGTTTGACGCGCGGTTTACCTTAGGCGGGTTTGAACTGATGATGGCCGACGTGTACGAGGCAAAAATTTTCGGCGGACGCCTCTATCTCTCGCCGTTTACGGGTTTCTTCAACGATTTTGAATTGGGCGTGTCCTTTGTCACGGATCTCGATACCACAAAACCCCTGTCCCCTATCGGCAAAACAAAAAAACCCCGCGATGATGGCGATGGTACCGACGGTGACGGCGATCCTGATCCCGGTGACGGCGATTCCAGCGGCGGCAGCGATCCTGATCCCGCCGGCGATACAGGGCATGGCTCGGTGTTTGCGGTCGGCGTCGATATAGTGCAGCCCTTGCCTTCTCTGGGACTGCTGACCTGGAGCGTCTTTGCGGATTACGCAATGCAGGGATACAAAGCCACAGGAGGCTACGCAGATACCACAAACGATGTTCCCCTGGGACTTAACGGAGGCCGCGGATTCAGCGCCGGATTGCGCGGACGCATCCTTTTCTTCGATTATGTCCTGGCCTACCGCAACCTGCAGGGGGGGTTCATCGCGGAGTATTTCGACTCCTTCTATTTCGCAGATCGCAATGAACGGGCGAAGCGTCTCATCAAGGGAAGCAATAATGACGACAGTTACAACGGCTTGGTATTCAGAACCGGATTTGATATCAAGGGCGTCGCGTACATCAATCTCAATTTTGACAAGTATTACGGAGATTCCGCGACAGCGGACAATGATAACAAGCTGGGACTCTATGCCGGTCTCGAAAGGGGCGTTATTCCGAAATTCCATGCTGCCTTTATGTATGAACGGTTTCAGTTTACGGCGCGCGATCTGATAGACAGCGTTTTTGGCGAGAGAACGGTCGTCACTGTAAAACTGTATTATGAGATAAGCAAGGGTGCCGATATCGTCGCCACCTACCGGCGCTTTTATGCGCAGGACGGGAAATATGAGAATAGTTACAGTATAGATACGCAGTTCGGCTTTTAGCATATGGCGTCCATTGTTCATGTCCTTGAGCCATTGGTGCGCGCGCGGATCGCCGCCGGCGAGGTGATTGAGCAGCCGGCATCGGTTGTCCGCGAATTGGCGGATAACGCGCTCGACGCGGGAGCGCACTCGATCCAGGTGGAGCTGCACGCCGGCGGGATTGCGCAGATCCGTGTGCAGGACGACGGCTGCGGGATAAGCGCGGCGGATCTGCCGCTTGCGATAATAAAACACGCCACCTCAAAGATATCCTCGCTTGAGGATCTCGAGACCTGCCTGAGTCTGGGGTTCCGCGGCGAGGCGTTGTTTGCGATAGCCAGCGTGGCGCGTATGCGCATCGTCTCCAACGACGGCGACGGCGGGTATGCGCTTCTGGTGGATAATGGAACTGCGCAGGAAGTGGAGGCCGCGCCACAGCCGCGCGGTACAAGCATCACCGTTCAGGGTTTGTTCCAAAAAATGCCGGCGCGGCTCGCTTTCCTCAAATCTGCCGCAAGCGAGGCGCGGGCGGTGCGCCGCGTTCTGACGGAAAAGATGATCGCCTTTCCCGAGGTGCGCTTTGTTCTGCTCTCCGACGGCGATACGCTCATAAACAGCGCCGCCGGGGATCGCCTCGCGCGGATTGGCGATATATATGGCGCGGATATGGCGCGCGATCTCATACCGATTGAACACGAAGAGCAGGGAATAGAACTCACGGGATATATAGCGCCTCCTCATCGCACGAGCGCGACGCGGCGCGAACAGGTTTTCATGGTCAATGGCCGCCCGCTCGCGATGCCCATTTTCAGCAAGGCGCTTGCAACCGGCTACGGCAATAATCTCATGGCAGGGCGGTATGCCATTGCCTTTATCGCGATCACCATGGATCCTGTGCTTTTGAATGTGAACGTCCATCCCACCAAGCGCGAGGTGCGTTTTCAGAACGAGGGCGCGGTTTTCAGCGCTCTCGTGCATGCGGTGCGCGCCGCGCTTTCCGATCAAATCCCTGCCCGCGAGGCTCCATTGCGGGGCTATCCGGCTGGGATGCGTGAGCCGCTTTCTGTGCGCGAATCGAGAGCCGCGCGCCCGGATCTGCGTGAGCCGGATCAGGATACGCCCTGCCTGCCGCATTCGGGGGGATATCTCCGCAGTACATACCCTGCGGGTTTTTCCGCCGCGCGCGATACGCAAGCCGACGGAATGCGCGTTCTGGGATGTTATGCCTCCAATTACTGGATTTACGAACAGGAGGGGGTGCTCTGTATGGCGGATCAGCATGCGGCGCATGAACGGGTCTTATACGAGCGCTTCAAAAAGGAGTATACGGCGGGCGGAATTACGCGCCAGGCGCTCCTGGTACCCATATCTTTTACGCCGGACGATGGGGAGCGCGAGGTTATGGAGGAACAGGCTGCGGTTTTGCAGGAAGCCGGTTTTTCGGTCGCACCCTTTGGCAAGCGGAACTGGATCATCGATGAATATCCTGCCGGGGTGAAAGACGTGCTGGCCGCATTGCGTTCCCTGCTTGCCGCGCTGGCGGCAAACCCGCACGCGAATCTTGCCGATGCACGGGATGCGAATGTCTTTGCGACCCTCGCCTGCCACGCCGCTGTCCGGCAGGGGGATATTATCACCGAGGCGGCTTTCCGCGAGATCCTCGCAGGGTTGACCGCTTTGGACAAGCCCCATACCTGCCCGCATGGCCGCCCCGCGATAGTGCGGCTGGAGAAAGAGGAGATAGAAAAATGGTTCTCGCGCCGTTAAAGCGCATACTCCTGGTGGGTTCGGGCGGGATCGCGCTTGTGAAACTTCCGGCATTGATCCGGATGCTGCGTCGGCAGGGATATGAGCTTCGCCTGGTGCTGACCGAAAACGCCGCGCGCTTTATTACCCCGCTCACCTTTGAGACCCTGCTCGATCACCCCGTGTATATCGATCCCTTTGCGCGGCGCGATAACCTTCTGCATATCGGGCTGCGCAAATGGGCGGAAATGGCGGTGCTTGTGCCCGGAACCGCCAATATGATCGCCAAGCTCGCGCATGGGATCGCCGATGATCTCGCGTCTGCGGTGCTTCTCGGCGCCGGAGGGACTGCCATCCCGCGCATTGTCTGTCCCGCGATGAACGACGCGATGTGGGAAGCGCCCGCGACGCGGCGCAATATCGAGCAGCTTATCCGGGATGGCTGGCGGATGGCCGGTCCCGTAACCGGCGAACTCGCCTGCGGTGATGACGCGCCCGGACGCATGGCTGAGCCGGAAGAGATATTTCGCGTCATTGAATCTTTAAGCGCCGGGGACAAGCGCGCGCCATACAAGATCGTGATTACCGCCGGCGCGACCGAGGAAGATATCGACGCGGTTCGCTGTATCACCAACCACTCCAGCGGGCGCATGGGCGCCGCGCTTGCCGAGGCCGCGCGAGAGAGATTCATGGATGTTGTTTGTATCCATGGCGCGCTCCGGGTACCGCCGCCGCAGGGGGTTCGTTTGATCGAGGCGCGGAGCGCACGCGCGATGCTCCAGGCTGTACAAAGCGAAATTGCGGACGCGAACGCTTTGGTCATGGCGGCGGCTGTCGCCGATTTTGTGCCGGATGTGAAGGCGGCGGGCAAAATCAAAAAGAGCGGAAGCGGGATGGATCTGCATCTTGTACCCGCTCCGGATATTCTGCTCGAAACCAGGGCTCTGCGCGCAAGGGCGGGGTTCCATACCACGGGTTTCGCGCTCGAGAGCGACGCGCTTGCAGAGTACGCGCAGGAGAAGCTCGCCGCGAAGTATCTCGATGCGATAGTCGCGAATCCATGCTCGGAACCCGGCGCGGGATTTGGGAGCGAGACCAACAGGGCGGTGTACCTGACCAAAGACGGCGCGCGCGAGGATTGGCCGACCATGCCCAAGAGAGAGATGGCGGATCGTATTCTGGATCGCGTCCTGCTTGCGCTTTCCGAAACAAAAAAGTAAATTATTCCCATTCAATTATGCGCAGGGAAAGGGCGGCGTATGCAGGACGAAAGACGGGAGGCGTGCGCGGGGCTTTTCTATCCTGCGCAGCCTGAGGAGCTTCGCGAAGAACTTGCGCGGTGTTTCGCGCACTCCGCTACAGACGCGCACTCCGGTGCGGATGCGCCGCTGGTGCTGATCGCGCCCCATGCCGGGTACAGCTATTCCGGCTCGGTTGCGGCCTGCGCCTATAACCGCGCGCGGGGTTTGCAAAACGCGCTGGTTGTATTGCTTGGACCCTCGCACCATGTTTATATTGAGGGCGTCGCCGTTGCGGATTATTCCAGGTGGCGCACCCCGCTGGGCAGTATACAATCCATACATGAAATTCCATCTACTCTGCGCAGCTTCGTAAGCAGGCAGGGCGGTAACAATGCCGCCGCGCATACCCGCGAGCATTCCCTGGAGGTGCAGCTCCCCTTTTTGCAGACCGTTCTTGCCCCCGGGTTTTGCATTCTTCCCTTGTTGGTGGGGCGCATGGGCAGCGCTGAGCTGGATGAGCTTGCGGCGGCGCTCACGGAGATCGCGCGCGGCGCGCAGGAGAAGCAGGTACTCTTTGTTTGCTCCACCGATCTCTCGCACGATTATAACTACGCCCAGGCGAAAGTAATGGACGGGAAGTTGGCTGAGATTGTTTCGCGCCTCGACGCGGACGAATTTATCACAGCCTGCCAGGCGCGGCGGATCGAGGCCTGCGGGATGTACGCTCTCTGGCTTTGTATGTCTCTTGCGCGCGGCATGGGGCGCGAGAGCGCCGATATCCTCGCGCTCACCAATTCGGGGGAGATCATCGGCGACACCCGCTCGCGGATTGTCGGATACCTGAGCGCGAGTGTTGCCTAGTACAGGGTGTTCTGTGCAGACAGGATGTCGCAAGTAAGCGCGGGGCTAGGGCAGGACGTTCTGCTTTTTTTCGGTATGGGCGCGTTTTTGGGCGTCTTTGCGTATGTACCGGACGTCTCCCAATGTTCCGCTGACTAGAACAGGATGTTCTGTCCCGCGCGATACCCACAGGGTACAGGCGCGTGCAAGGCATAAATGGGTACGAACCTTGCCAATCCGTCATTGCAATGACGGATGCGCCGCTACAGCAATGACGACAGGGAACCCGACAAAGCTCGCGTTCCCGTCGAATCCGCTTTGAAAGAATCACGGAAGATTGGACGCCGAGCTGCGCGAATGCGCAGCGAACAAGCAAAATATTGTCTCGCGCGCTTTACGCAATGAAATGTGCGTATATTTCGGTGTATTTAAGCAAAAAGGAGATATCGCCATGAACACAAAGCGTCTTTGGATTTTGAGCATACTTCTGGTGTGCGTATTTGCCTGCGCCGCGAACGCGCAGACGCAAAGCACCGTTACCGTTGTCGGCACCGGCACGGTACTGGCCAAGCCGGATACGGTGCATATGAGCGTATCCATGTCGCATACCGCCAGAACCACCAGGATGGCGCAGGATGAAGTTAACAGGATGGTGCAGCAGGTGCTGGCGGTACTGAAAAACGCGAAGATTGAAGACAAAAACATAAGCACCACTTCGTTGACGTTCCGCTCGGAGTATGAATATTCCAGTAACAGGCGCGTCTTAATCGGGCAGAGGGCGGAGCAGGGGATCACTTTTTCCATTGACGATATTGGGAAAGACGGCGCGAGGGTAGCCGGGATAATAGATCAGCTCATCAATATCAATGGGATAGAACTGAACCAGGTTAATTTCAGCATAAAAAGCAACAGCGAATTATTCATTCAATCGCGCCAGCTCGCGTTTCAAAAAGCCGCCGAAAAGGCGCAGCAATATGCCGCGCTCTCCAAACTCAGGGTTGGTAAGGTGCTGAGCATTTCCGAAGAGGGTACCCAGCAGGTGATGCCCATACAGGCGAGAAACATGGCTATGGAGGATACAGCCAAGTCGAAGGGCGACAGCGGGGCGTCGATACCGACGGGCGAACTCGAAATTACAACAAGGATTATTGCCGTATTTCTCATGGAATAGCGGGCGTGCGTTGGCTGAAGATTCTTACCAATATAATCTATGCCATTGGGGTATTCCACGTCCTGTGTTTTGTCGGCATATTTCTGTTCGCCCCCGATGAACCGGCAAATCCTGACGCGATGCTGCCATTAACGTGGAGCGAAAATGCGGTTATGTGGCTGGCGGTGGGCAGCATCCCGATGCTGCTCGCGTGTATCGCGGCTTTTTACTGCAACCGCATACAGGAAAGCGAGCATACAAAGCGAAATGCAATTTTAATATTTCTGCCCGGCTTTATTTGCCTCCTCTGCGCGCTTATCGTGCTTGGCATGATAGCCGTGGGTTTTGCGAAGCACAATCTGTAGCAGCAAACTCCAGCCGCGAAATTCGTGCATAAAAACCCAAAAGGCCAAAAAAGTCTGGGGTACAGGCTCAAGCCAAAAGCCGTAAAAACCCTTTGATACTTTTTGTTTTATGCAATTCTTTTTGAAAAATACATCGTACAGGGATATACTCATTTTTGGGATGGAGAAAATGCGGAGGGATTGTGTCCGGCACTGTGCGAAAATTATGTCTTTTGGCTGCAACCCTGCTTTTGCCGGCCTTGATTGGGTGCAACTCTTTGCTTCCGCCGCAGCCTTTTTTGCAATCGTATACACAGAGGGCTTGTCCTTCGTGTCAGGGAACCGGCTGGACGAAGCCTGCGGCTTCTTCCGGCAAGGAAAATCAATGGATAACATGTACTACGTGCAGCGGAAGCGGCCGCTACTGGAACTATTAAGCCTCCTGCCGGTGCCTACAGCTCATCGCTCGCAAAGGGGAGTACCTGGCGAATCTTTTCAGCGCCCGTAAAGAGCATACAGAGGCGGTCAAAGCCGAGAGCCATGCCCGCAGAGGGGGGCAGTCCAGCCTCGAGCGCCTCCAGAAATTTTTCGTCCATCACCGGGAGCGCGGGATATTGCTTTTTTTCGCCTGCGCGTATTCCGGCGTTTCGGGAAATTTCATTATGTAATTTCCCTAATTTGGCGAGTTCGCTTTCTTCGGGATTCTGCGTTTTTTCTCCTAACTTACGGAAAATTCCAATATGTAATTTTTTAAATTCGTCGCGCCCGTCATCAGCGGACTCCGTAGGCTTATGCGTTTCTGCTGTTGTTTTATCGGAAATTTCATTATGTAATTTTCCGGCTTCATCGCGCTCGCAGCCTCCCACATCCTCCGCCATCTCCCGCCGTGTTTCCAGATCGCGCATAAAGCGCGCGCGCTGTTCCGCCGCGTTGGTCAGCTCCTCAAAGCCATTCGCGAGTTCCATGCCCGCTATCAAAAGTTCGGCGCGCTTCGCTATACTTGAATTTTCGGGATCAAGACGCGCGAGACTCGCGAGCGGCGCGGGCCAGTCGGTGATGAACACCGGAGCGGCATAGTCCAGCGCATTTTCGCAGCGCTCCCAGAGGCGGGTGAAGAGCTGTTCGTAGCGCTCGCCCGCATTTTCCATCGCAAAGAGCCCGGCACGGTACCCGCGTTCATACAGTTCAGCGGCTTCTGTAACGCCCCGGAGATCAAGCCCCAGGGTGTTCCGCACAATATCGAGGATCGGGATTCGCGGCCAGGGATGCGCGTCCATCGTGATCGTTTTTCCGCGCGCGAGGCGCAAGATGCCATCCCCCTGGTTGAGCGGCGAATGCTTCCATACCGAAGCGATCAGATCCTCGAGTTCATCCAGAATGGTTTCGAGCGGTACCCAAACGTGGTACCACTCCGCCATTGTGAATTCGGGGTTATGCCTCGCGGAAATTTCGCGCGCGCGGAATACCGGCCCGATACTGACGATGCGCTCAAACCCGCCGACGAGCATACGCTTCATCTGCAGCTCGGGCGAGGGGGAGAGCCAGCCCGATTCCGCGCGGGTAAGCGCAAGATGCGCCTCGGGATTGACCGCAGGCACAAGAACGGGCATCGCGATTTCGGTATATCCATGCGCGTCGAACCAGGATTCCATCGCGCGCATAAAACGATGCCGGAATTTAAGGATCCCCATGCGCGTGCGTCCCGATGCGTCCGGTTTGCGCCAGCGCAGGATATCCGCGCATTCGCGGGAATGCGGCTTTGGGTCTGCGGCGTCCACGTCGTGTGGACGGGGGGGAAGCCAGTCCCGCTGAACGGGGGGAGGGGGTAGAGTGCTTTGAGAATTTTTTAATATGAAATTTCCAGAGTTATCATCTGCGCTGTCAAGGGCATCATTTTCAGCACACCCATGAGCGCAATTTTTCAATATGAAATTTTCCGCGCTGCCCGGAGCCGCAGCTTTGTAATTTCCCGTGCGGTTAAAAACAGCCACTTCATAATACGCATCGCCCGCATCCAGCGCGAGGCGCGCCATATTCCCAACAGAGGGGAGCGCGCAGCCCTCGCGGGTGGGGGGGTACGTCCGCAGGCGATCCTCATGCCACAGCGTGATCTCATTTTGGGAAACGGCGGCGACCCGCCCAAAAACAAAGCGCTCAGAGCCGTTCGACGTAGGATTTGTCACGGGTATCGATTTTCAAAACGTCGCCGGTCTTGACGAACATCGGAACCTGCACAACTCCGCCCGTGGCAAGGGTGGCGGGTTTATAGGAAGTGGTGACGGTATTGCCCTTGTCGGCGACGATGGTTTCGGAGACCTCAAGCTCCACAAATATGGGCAGCGTCACGGAGACCGGCACGTCGTTGTAAAAGAGTACCTTGACCGTGGTATTCTCTTTCATGAAGCCGGCGGCGTCTCCGACTTTTTTCGCGGGAATCTCGATCTGCTCATAGCTCGTGTTGTCCATAAAGGCGTAGCTCTCGCCGTTGTAGTAAATGTACTCCATCATTTTTTCTTCAACGTTGGCTTCCTGCAGCTTCTCGCCGGATTTATAGGTGCGGTCGAGCACCGCCCCGGTCAGGAGATTCTTGAAACGGCAGCGGGTAAAGGCGCTGCCCTTGCCCGGATTGACAAACTGAAATTCAACGACGGTATAGGGCGCGCCATCGATCTCCACCATGAGTCCCTTCGATATATCTGTGGTATCCAGCACAGTCCGCTCCTTAAGCGCGAAATAATGATGTGTAAAAATACTCTCTGGAGGGGGTGTACACAAAATTTCTTTTGCAGGGGGAGCGGCGAAGGGCTGCGTATAATTTTTCTTGCGTGATCGCGGAGTTGCAGGCATACGCTCCCCTAACTGCCAGGATGGCAGTACCCCGCGCGCAACAGGATGTTGCGAACGGCGCGGGGCAGCGGCAGCCCCTCCGGGTCTGCCCCGACCCCCAATTATAAAAGACCTGTACACAGCCAAACAAGAAATGCCGAAGCCGAGAAGATGCCGCGAATACGACGAATAAAAAAACATTGGCCACGAATCACACGAATGAAAGGATCGAATAAAAACCAAAAAGGCAAAAACTATGATTGGGGTAAATACGGGAGTAAAAGCCAAAACCAAAAGCCGCAAGCCTGTAGTGAACCCCTTTTTGTCTTTTTCGCGCCTCTATTCGGTCTTTTTCGTGGCCAAATGCCTTGTAGTTGCTTTTTTCGCGGCTGAATTTGAGCGTGTTGTACAAAAACCGTGATAAAAATAAGAATTTTGCGGTATACTTTCTTTATAGAGAGGGGCTTGCTATGCTCAGGATTCCAACGGTGTAGCTGGAAACGACTATTTTTAATTTTCCTTTTGCCGACGACGCGCCCCAATACAAAGCGGATACGCTCAAGTTGTTTGCAGAAATAAAAGAGGGGAAGTTCCGCCCTTTCACCTCGGAATATGTTATTGAAGAATTAGGCAAAACAAAGGATGTTGAAAAACGCGAAAAAATGAAAGCGCTTATAACAGAATACGGAATAACAGTGCTTCCCTTAAACAAAGAGGCGGCGCAGCTTGCGGATATGTATATCGCGGCGGGGATTATTTCAAAGCGATATCAAACGGATGCGCGCCACATAGCCGCAGCGACGATTGCAGGAATTGATATCATTGTCAGTTTAAATTTTCGGCATATTGTAAGGCATAAAACTATATTTGAAACCGAGTTTGTTAATATCCGTGAAGGATTCAAGCGAGTTTTTATTCATACTCCGGCAGAGGTGACTAGCAATGACGAAGACACTTGACGATTATATGAATGAACCAGACATTGCACATGAGCCGATGCCCATTCGCGAAATCCATGCTATCCGGCTTATGATTCAAGATGAGACAAAAGATATGACCATAGAGGAAGAAATCGCATATATCCACGAGCGGGCGGTTCGCGCTATGGAATCTGTCAAAGTCAAAAATGGAGTGTTGAAAGAATAAGCAATAATGAGCCGTGCAGCTTGGCTTTTGATTTACGGACACAGCGAATAAAGCATAAGTAAAAGGAATTCAGCCACGAAGCTGTAGCGCCCGTTAAGCGCTAACTTACGAATCAAGGCTCGAAATCAAAATCTTTGGTGCTTTTTGTCTTTTTCGAGCCCTTTTTCGTGTGATTCGTGGCAAATGCCTTGTAGCTGCCTTTTTCGCGGCCTCTCGTCCTGCTCCGCAGCCCCTCGCCAAAATCGCCCTCCTTGGCAGCGAGGGGCGCTCCCTTCGCTTACATGCGACATCCGTTCCGAAGCACGTACTCCTACTTCGGAAGCAGCTCGGGACAGTACCTCCATGTACTTGCCGCATCCTGCTCTGCGGCTCCGCGTAAATACGGCGCCATTACCCTTGCCCCCACAGGGGGTAAAGGCACAAGCCAGGCACCACGAGGGGCGCTGACGTCCTGTCAAAAATTTTGTTTGCAAAATACATACCCTCATATAATATTATATCGCTATGATGATTAAAACTATAGACCCGCGTAAGAACGTACATTACCCCTTGGCATCCACAGGGTGTAAAGGTACTTTGCCTCGCCTTGCGCGCTTCGTGCGCAATACATACACCAAATTTGCCCCACGGGGGGGGGGGGGGGGGGGGAAATCCCCCCTCTTAATTATAATTTTTTGTTTTTATGCCGGGCTTTCCCGTGTTTTTTGGGGGGCGGTGTCGCGCGCTCCCTT
>JAITCI010000025.1 GCA_031283155.1 Spirochaetota bacterium
ACTCCGGTCGACCGCGAATAGGAGTACGGTGTTCCCACTTCCCCGACAATCGCTCCTGACCCTTATTCTACAATAAGGAGTAGACGCATGGAAGAAGAAAAGAAGCGGCGGTTTGTAGGTATTGACCTGGGGAAACGCGAGTATACCCTGGCAATCCTCGGAAGAGACGAGAAGATGCGGGTTCATCACGGGAAGACCAGCATTCAGGGGCGGGAAGCGCTATACCGTTTGCTGGAACCCACAGACAAAATAGCATTGGAGGCCGGGAATCTCGCGTTCATTCTGGCGCGGGAGATACAGGAGCGCGTAGGCAGTGCAGTGCGGGTATTAAACGCGGCGAAACTGCCTTTTATCTGGGATACGCCAACGAAGACGGACAAAGAAGACGCGATGAAACTGGCACATCTTGTCGAAGAGCGCAAAGACGAGAAGCTGCCGATAGTGCCTTTGCCGAGTACCCAGGAGATGGAGCGGCGGAAGATACTGGCGAGTTATCAGCGGGAGATGGGCGACCGGACGAAGCTCATCAACCGGCTTCATGGGGTATTTGTGCATCAGGGGCATACGACAGTGGTGAAGAAGAATCTTGCGACAATGAAGAACAGGCAAGAGGCCATAAAAGTTTTGGATGGGATGGAGCGGGAAGCCCCGTGCCGAGCCGACATCCATGTCTGCACGGGACGCGCCGCATCCTGCTCTGCGGCGGAATGGATATTGAAATATCTGGAGATGCACGAGCAGCGGATTCAGGAATTGAGAGCGAAGATATATGCAGAGGCGCAGGAAGACGAGGATATGCAGCGGTTGCAGAGCATCGCCGGAGTTGGCGCAGTTGTGGCGTATGCCTTTGTTGCGCATGTGGGAGACGGGAGCCGGTTCAGCAAAGGGGGCGCAGGTGAGCAATTATCTTGGATTTGTGCCGCGGCTTGACTATTCGGGGACGATACACCGGCAAGGGCACATAAGCAAGCGAGGGCTAGAATAGGATGTTCTGATCCGAGCGCGTACAAGGATGTACGCTTTTGCGAGGGAACGGATATATCCGTGGATTAATAGTGCAGGCGGCGTGGTCAATGGTGCGTTCACGCGGCGGCGGGTCATTACGGGACAGGTTTTTGTATCTCACGATGGTTCAGGGGATGAGCAAGAAGAAGACGATAGTGGCGACAGGCCGCCGGATGGCGGAGCTGATGTATACGGTGCTGCGGAACAAAACCCTATATGAGCCTCGCCCGTGGGGAGGGCTGGGATCGCAAAGCGCGCCATCTGGCATGGCTGCACAAAGAGTGCGTGCGTAAAAGAGGTCAGGAGCGATCAAGGGAAAAAAATTCATTTTTCCCTTGACGTAAAACATAGGAGCACGCTGTCGTACCACACGGTCGGCATTTTCGTCAGCGTCCTCACGATTGTCCCGATGCTGCTTGGTCTCGTTACCTTGGTGCTTTTCATCATCGGCGTAGTGAATGCCGCAACCGGAAAAATGAAATCCCTGCCGGTAATCGGCAGGTTCACGATCATAAAAAAGTAGGAGACTTGCCCGCAATTTCATCCACCCACGCCGGATCCGCAAAGAGCGTATTTGCCGCGCCCCAATCCGAATATGTATTGTTATCCGGCGGCGCCGCGAGCAGCGCGAGATAGCGTTCGCGGCTGATATTCCCCGCGCCCAGCGAGGCAAGATGCGGCGTCATGAATTGGCAGTCAATCGCGCGCGCCGCGATGCGTCCTGCAAGATACGAGAGCGCCGCGAGGGCGATCTTCGATGCGCCGCGCGCGAGCGAAAACATGGACTCGCCGCAAAAAACAGATCCTGTATATACACCATAGCACCCTCCGGCGAGATAATAGCCGCCTGCGCAAGGGGCGGAGCGCAACTGAGATATTTTGTCAACTGGAATTTCTTCTGCGGCGTCGGGCGTAAGCCAAAATTCAACCGAGTGCGCATGGCCTTCATGGTGGAGCCGGATATAGGCGTCCATCATTTCGGGGAGTATCCATGTTCCATCTTCACCGGCGCGCGGAATATTCGCGCACATCCCGATAACTTCGGCAAAGGCCGAATCGACGCGGATCACGTAATCACGCCGCCGCATCCGGCGCAGCAGCCTGCGGGAGAGATGGAACTCGTTCGGAAAAATAACCGCGCGCGGATCCGGACACCACCACATGATCGGATCATCCTCGCCGTACCACGGAAAAATCCCCATGCCGTAGGCCGCGAGCAGGCGCTCGCTTGAGAGATCGCCGCCAAGCGCCAGAAGCCCCTGCGGATGCGCGGTTCCGGGATTGGGAAACCGCAGGCTGTCGTCAAGCCAAAGCGGGAGCGTCATGCCGTTTTTGCTGAATCGTGAACGCCACCTGCCCATCCTCCAGAAACGCATGCACCTCGCCGCCCTGCGTAAGACGGCCAAAGAGGATCTCCTCCGAGAGCGGATCCTTTAATGCGCGTTCTATGAGCCTCCCGAGCGGGCGCGCGCCCAGCAGCGGATCGTAGCCGGCCTCCGCGAGATGGCTGCGAAGCTCCGGCGCGGGGATGAGCCGAACCTTGCGCTTCGCGAGCTGCAGGATAAGTTCGTCCATGAATTTACCGACCACCTGCAGCATGATCTCGGGGTTAAGATCGCGGAACACAATGATCTCGCTGATGCGGTTGCGGAACTCCGGCGAGAAAAAGCGCTCCAGCGCCTGCTTCCCGCGCCCAGCGGCGTCGCGGTGGGGATCCCCAAAGCCTATCGAAGCCGACTGAATCTCGCGCGCTCCGGCATTGCTGGTCATCACGAGAATGACGTTATGGAAATCGCTGCCGCGCCCGGAGTTGTCGGTCAAAACGGCGCGATCCATGATCTGGAGAAGGATGTTATACACATCCTCGTGCGCCTTCTCGATTTCGTCGAGCAGCAATACGGCGTGCGGGTGCTTTCGTATCGCCTCCGTTAATAATCCGCCCTGATCATAGCCGACGTATCCGGGCGGTGATCCGATCAGTTTGGCGACGGCGTGTTTCTCGGCGTACTCGCTCATGTCGAAGCAAATGAACTCGATCCCGAGACCGGACGCAAGCTGCCGGCAAAGCTCCGTTTTCCCAACGCCGCTCGGCCCGGTAAAGAGAAAGCTGCCCAGCGGATGATCGGGATGCCCAAGCCCAGCGCCGTACCGCCTGAGTGATCTACAGAGCGCGGAAATGGCCTCCGCCTGCCCGAAGACCGTTTTTTCGAGACGCTCCGGCAGGAGCGCGAGCGCCTCGCCCAGCGTATTTGTCCGCGTATTTACGGGGACGCGCGCCATCAGCGAAACAACAGCCTCTATATCCGAAACAGAAATGCGATGTCGCTCCTTCCGCGCGGGAAGCAGGTGGACGGCGGCGGCGGCCTCGTCCAGCACATCAATCGCCTTGTCGGGAAGGCGGCGGTCGCTTATGAAGCGCATCGAGAGATCCACCGCCGCCCTGATCGCGGATTTGGAGTATTGTACCTTATGAAATTCCTCAAACCTCGGCTGTATGCCCTCAAGGATAGAAACCGCTTCCTGCATCGTGGGCTCTTCGATCTGGACTGTCTGGAAGCGGCGGGAGAGAGCGCGATCCTTCGAGAAGATCTGCCGGTACTCGTCATGGGTGATCGACCCGATGCAGCGGAACTGCCCCTGCGCGAGGAGCGGTTTCAGGATGTTGGAGGCGTCCAACGCGCCGCCGCTCGTGGAACCCGCGCCGATGATGGTTTGTATCTCGTCGATAAATAAAATTGCCTTGCCCTTTTTGATGAGTTCGTCCACAACACCCTTGAGGCGCTCCTCAAACTGCCCGCGGAATTTCGTTCCCGCCACAAGCCCGCCGAGATCAAGCGCGTAGATCGTATACTCCAGCAGAGCGGCGGGCGCCTGTCTTTCCGCGAGAGCCAGCGCGAGCCCCTCGGCGAGGGCGGTCTTGCCGGTGCCCGGATCCCCCACAAGCAATGGATTATTTTTCTGGCGCCGGCACAGGATCTGCTGCAGCCGCCGCATCTCGGTTTTACGCCCGATGAGCGGATCGATGCGCCCCTCGCGCGCCCGCGCGTTTAAGTCGGCGCAGTAAAGTTCCAGAAAGGATTCGCGCTTTTTTTTGGGCTTGCCGCCCTCTTGCTCATCGCCCTCATCGTCGGCGGTTTCTTCAATATTACCGATAGCATCGCCGCGTTTATGCGCGATATAGCGCATGAGTTCAAGCTGGGTCAGCCCTCCGGCGGTCAGGAACACATAGGCATGCGATTCCTTCTCCTGCATGATCGCGACAAGCACATCCCCGGCGTCCACCTTGTCCTTCTCGGCGGACTGTACATGAATCACCGCGCGCTGAATAACGCGCTGGAAAGCCGGCGTTTCCACGGGATCCCGCTTGACCCCATCCGGCAAGAGAAGACTCTTTTGGTTCAGGAATTTATCGAGGCTGCCGCGCAGATCATTCAGGTTCACCGACAGCGATTTTAAGGTATGCTGCGCGTTATCGTTATACAAAAGCGCGTGGAGGATATGCTCCACGGTTAAAAATTCGTGGCGGCGCCGCTTGGCCTCGCTGAAGGCCGCAAAGATTGAAAGCTGGAGATCCTTGCTGAGCATCACTCTTCTCTTTCCATGGTACACAACAGCGGAAAACCGTTTGCCTCGGCCAGCGATTTTACCATAGCTACGCGCGCCTCCGCTATCTCCCGCGTATAGGAACCGCATACCCCAATGCCCTGCTCGTGTACGCGCCGCATGATACGAAACGCCTCTTCAAAAGGCTTTTGAAAAACCTGCTGCAAAATTTCCACAACAAAATCCATCGTGGTATAGTCGTCGTTATGCAGAAGCACGGTGTAGCTCGGCGGCTCGGCATGCAGATTTGCAACGCCCTGCTCCGCGTTCGTTTGCTCCCATTCCGCGCCCATCGGGCTCTCCTCAAGCTCCGTTTCTCATTATGAAGAGTCTATACCAGGGAAAGCCTTTTGTCAAATTCGCTGATATTCGCTGATATTCGCTGATATTAAGCGGATTGGCTTTCTGCCATTGCGAGTTTTTCCCTGTCAATTGCGAGCCGCGTGAACGGCGAAGCAATCCACTTTTTTGGGGCTACGACCAGGATGGGAGTGTCCCGCGCGCGTACATGGATGTACGCTCTTGCGCGGGGGAACGGTTCGGGTTTAATCTGATAATCTCTCTTGTCTGCCTCGGAATCGGCGGCACATACTCCCCTAACTGCCAGGAGGGCAGTACCCCGCGCCGCCATGGATGGCGAACAGCGCGGGGCAGCTTCAGCCCTACGGGCTTCTGCCACCCCCACTGAACCTGTAGAAAATCCTTGCAGAAATGCAATATTTCTCGGGTTCAGCGCAGAACTGTCTGGTTAAAAACATTTGTTAGCGTCTGTGTTTCAATCCACGCGCCCGCATGGGGCGCGACACCGTTGACCCGGTGGACAAAAAAATCCCGCGCCCAGAGTTTCAATCCACGCGCCCGCATGGGGCGCGACCAGGACAACCTAACGTCGAGCGAACTGGCGGTTATTGTGGTTTCAATCCACGCGCCCGCATGGGGCGCGACTACATACCCTGTACAATATGACAAAGATCTAGGCGTGTTTCAATCCACGCGCCCGCATGGGGCGCGACATTAAATATTTTGCTTGTGGTGAGCTTGGTGCGCAGTTTCAATCCACGCGCCCGCATGGGGCGCGACTGCGTCCGTATCACAGAAGCAGTCGAAATACGCCCGAGTCAATCCCCGCGCCCGCAGGGGGCGCGACGCCAAAGCTGAGTGCGTGCAGGACGG
>JAITCI010000057.1 GCA_031283155.1 Spirochaetota bacterium
TATGCCGTGTCACTTCGAGCGCCTGAAATTCAGAGTAAAATTCGGCGCAATCAAACAGATCGAACGCAACGATGCTCATAACAATCGCGCGCGGCAATTCTTCGTACTTCTTGCCCTCGATGAGCGCGCTTGCATACTCTTTCGCCCAGTAATACAGCGATCTCTCGGGATAATCTCCCTCATCCCTGACTTGAATCTCCAGATCCACCCGCTGCCCATCAATCACCATATTGATATCCAATCGGCAAAACTTGTCCCCGATAGCCTCCGGTAATATTTCCGAGTTGGTTATCTCAAACTGCTCGATGCTTGCCTCTTGGATGCCGAGCAGTGCCGCGACGAGCCTTTTCAGCAAATCGGGATGCCGGACAAAAACCATTTTGAACAGCATATCGTCTGTAAGCCGATAATCCAGTTTGCCGGAATTTCTCTTGTTGCCTATAAAAGCCGCCTCCGTTTGCTGTATATACAAAAGCCGGAGGCGGGCGTTGGGTTCCACGAAAAATTCAGATTTTTATCAAAAAAACGCCGCGCGCGATATATGCGCAAGTTTTCTTGCGGCACTTGTATGTAAGCGAACGACGTATACATATTGCGCAGCGAGCGCCTTATGTATACGCGCCGAGATGCGCCGTGCATATTTTGTTCGGAGGGCTTTACGGAGCGCCATGCCCCTCGCTAAAACCGCCATCCCTTCCGGGACACAGGCGCGGGGGTCATCCGATTTTATGGATTATTACGCGCAAGACGCAAACCGACGGCGTAGTACCGGCCGCCCGGGTCGCTGTTGCTCCGAACAGCAGAGCGCAGGTCCCCCGCTGCATAGCCCCAACTCCCACCGCGTCTGACTCGGTTCGAACCCGATGCGGGGCCGGTCGGATCCGTCGCCACGCCGCTTCCATACGATCCGTGCCAATCCCAAACCCACTCCCACACGTTTCCGTGCATATCGTACAAACCCCAAGCGTTGGGAGTTTTCTTGCCGACCTCGTGCGTCATGTCGCTGCTGTTGCCACTGTACCATCCCCAATCACCGCTCCAAGAGTCGCCAAGATTGTACGTAGTTGTGGTCCCCGCGCGGCAGGCATACTCCCATTCGGCTTCGGTGGGCAGGCGATACCCATTCGCGTCCCAGTTTACGGTAACAGCATCCCATGTGGAATTACGGCTCGTAGGGACTGCGCCCCAAACTTTAGGATCTGTGCTGCCTTGTATCCGGTATACAGGCGATAGCCCCTCCAAAATACTGAGCCTGTTGCAAAACACAATCGCGTCGTACCAACTTACCTGCTCCACCGGACGCCTCGCCTGCGCCTCCCCATACGCAGGAGAACTTATAAAATGACTCGGATTGCGCCCCATCACCTTTGCATACAATTCCTGCGTTACCGGATATTTGCCCATCAAAAAATCCTTCGTGAGCGTTACCGGATGCGCGGGATTGCTCATCATAAAAGCGCCCGCAGGTATACGTACCAGCACATGGGATGAACTATCCCGCAACTGCTGCGAACCGCTTTTGTTGGTTCCGCTGCCTGTGCCGCCGGAAATAGTACGCGCCAGCCGGAAGCCCAGACCGAGGTTGGACGCCCACGGGTAGTCGCCGTTCCGATACGCCGAGCGCAGATCCTGCGCCGCACTGCCGTACCCGCCGCGTAAAACGCGGATCGAGCCTGTAGCGCTGCCGCGCGGATCGCGTACCGACGATGAACCCGGTTCCTTGTAGCGATCCCAGCACCATTCATACACATTCCCGTGCATATCGTACAAACCCCAGGCATTCGGCGCTTTCAGCCCGACCTCATGCGACATACGGCCGCTGTTGCTCGTATACCATCCCCAATCGCCGCTCCATGCGGCACCAAGATTGTAGGCAGTCGTTGTTCCCGCGCGGCAGGCATATTCCCACTCCGCTTCAGTGGGCAGGCGATAGCCGTTGGCGTTCCAGTTCGCGGTTACAGCGTCCCACGTAGAATCATTTCTTGTTGTGGGGACTGCTCCCCATGCTGCCGGATCCGTGCTCCCGCTTATCCGGTATACAGGCGATAGCCCCTCCAAAATACTCAACTTATTGCAAAACACAATCGCGTCGTACCAACTTACCTGCTCTACCGGACGCTTCGCCTGCGCTCCTCCATACGCAGGAGAATCCTTAAAATAACTCGGATTGCACCCCATCACCCTTTGATATAATTCCCGTGTTACCGGATACTTGCCTATCAAAAAATCCTTCGTGAGCGTTACCTGATGCTGCGTCTCATTATTGCGCCGACCCGCCTCGGCTGCGGGACTGCCCATCCGGAAAACGCCCGCAGGTATACGCACCATTTCCTGAGCGGAAACTATGGAAGCGATTCCGATGAGCATACAGATGACGCAGCTTATTTTTCTCTTCATGCACAATCTCTCACCCCGGCATCCTCTTCCGGCATTGCGCGGAGCTACTGCGTCCGCGCAAGACGGATGCCGATGCTGGCGCTCCTCATGGTCGGGTAGGAGTAGTCACTGCCGTATGTAGAACCGTCGATGAAGTAGCTGTAGTAGTGATAGCTGCTGCTGTTGCCGTTGTAATAGCCCCCCCGAGAGGCTGAGCGCACGTACTGCGCATTATTACCATTATTCCCATAGAACCAACTGCCCCCGCGATTCACGCGGTACGAACCCGTACTGGGTCCTCTCGGATCCGTCCCTGCGCCTGTTGCTGTGTAATAATTCTCGCCGTACCGATCCCAACACCACTCATACACGTTCCCGTGCATATCATATAGCCCCCAGGCATTCGGCGGCTTCGGCAACAAAATATCCCTGTGCCCAACCTCATGCGTCTTACTGCCGCTGTTGACGGAATACCACCCTGTACTCGCGCTTATCGCGTCCCCGGTGTTGTATACCGTGTCCGTACCCGCGCGGCAGGCGTATTCCCACTCCGCCTCGGTGGGCAGACGATAGCCATTCGCGTTCCAATCGGCTTCCACGGTATTCCAGGCCTCGCTATTCGCCGCTCCCAGGACTGCGGGATTCGTAATTCCGTTGATGCTGTATACGGGGGGCAGCCCTTCCCTGATGGAGAGCTTATTGCAAAACACTATCGCGTCATACCAGCTCACCTGCTCCACCGGCCGCATCTCCTGCACCTCGCCCGAGGCGGGCGGACGTCCGGTGCCATAGAAATAACTGGGATTCATGATCATCAGCTCTTTGTACAATTTTTGCGTGACCTCGTATTTGCCCCTATAAAAGCCTCTGGTAAGCGTGACCAGGTGCATGGTTTCATCACTCCGCCGCCTGGACTCGCCACCCGGACTGCCCATCACGAAAGAACCGGGCTCTATCCATACCATGTCCATCGGACCGGCGGCAGCGGATGAGCTGCTGCCGGATGCGCTGCTGGTTATAGTTCCGCCATTGCTGCTGTTCCCGCCGGATGCGCTGCTGCCTGTATTCCCGCCATTACTGCTGCTCCCGCCGGATACAGTGCCGCTGAGAGAGCGCGCAACACGCAAACCGACGCCGTTGCGCCTGTAGCTCGGGTAGAAGTAGCTGCCGTCGTTGTTCGAGCTATTGCTACCGTTCGGGGTGCTGTAGCTGAGGATGATGCCCCGATATGCAGAGCGCAGGTATATATTAGTGCCAGTATTCCAACTGCCCCCGCGTTTGACCCGGTACGAACCCGTACTGGGTCCTCTCGGATCCGTCCCTGCGCCTGTTGCTGTGTAATAATTCTCGCCGTACCGATCCCAGCACCACTCATACACGTTCCCGTGCATATCATACAAACCCCATGCATTCGGCGGCTTCTTCCCGACCTCATGCGTTTTACTGTCGCTATTGCTCGTGTACCACCCCGTATTCGCGCTTATCGCGTCCCCGGTGTTGTATACCGTTTCCGTACCCGCGCGGCAGGCGTATTCCCACTCCGCCTCGGTGGGCAGGCGATAGCCCACGGCGTTCCAGTCTGCTTCCACGGTATCCCATGCCTCGCTATTCGCCGTTTCCAGGATTGCGGGATCCGTAATTCCGTTTATGCTGTACACGGGAGGCAGCCCTTCCCTGATGGAGAGCTTATTGCAAAACACTATCGCGTCGTACCAGCTCACCTGCTCCACAGGCCGCCTCTCCTGCACCTCGCCCGAGGCAGGCTGCCGGCTGGAGCCGGAAAAATAGCTTGGGTTCAATCCCATCACCGCCTGGTACTGCGCCTGTGTAACTTCGTACTTGCCCATATACAAGCCCTTTGTGAGCGTGACCAGATGCAGGGTTTCATCACTCCCCCGCCCGGACTCGCCGCTCGGGCTGCCCATCACGAAAGAACCGGGCTCTATCCGTACCATTTCCATCGGACCGGCGGCGACGGATGCGCTGCTGCTCCTGCTGGACGCGCTGCTGCTGGATACACTGCTGCTCCTGCTGGACGCGCTGCTGCTTTTGCGCGCGGAACTTGCAGAACTGTGAAAACGCTCCCAGTCAAAATCGCCGCCGCAAGCCCCCGCGCAGAAACAATACAGAGTAAGCGCGGCAAGGACGATACACATATTGGTCCCTTTTTTGTACATCTCCTACCTCCCCCATGACCGGCATGGCGCTTTATATGCGGTACGCAAGACCAGCGCCCACCGTATTGATTGTGAATTTTTCCTGCCCGAAACCAGACTTCCAGCGCTGGAGCTTGCTGTCCAGTGTTACAGACCAGCGCTCCTGCGCATCGAGAAAAAATTCAATACCGATTTTCAGGCTATAGCCGGGCTGGCTGCCGACGGAACCGCGGTCGAGGACTTCCTTTGAAGAGCCGCTGTATTCGCGCACCTTATAGAACATGCACTCAAAGGTGAACCCTGCGCCAAAATTCAACAAGAGCCGCTGAAGAAGCGGCACGCGGAAGAGCAGGTCAAAATCAATCAGAAATGGGGTAAATGTGGCTTCAAAATAGTGCAGGGTTCCGGGGGGCGCCGAGAAGGGCGCCCGCTCGGTGTTCGCGTGCATAAAGAGCAATTCCATGCCCAGCCCGAAATTGCCGCCGAAATATTTCCGGAGGTTGAACCCGAAGAGCCATGTGGTATGGCTTCCCTCAAAGGCAGGCCAGCTTGTACCCGCGCCTTTTGGATCCACATAGTCGTAGGCAGCGCGTTTCGCGAGTTCCAGCCCGGCAAAAAAATCGCCGGACTCTTCAGCGCGGCGGCGCATGGCGTCTCCCGCCTGCGTCCCTCTGCGCTGTTTTTGCTGATCGGCAATAATATATTGATCGTCAATTATCTGCGCATGGGTGCTCAGTGGATATATGCAAAGGAATACGCAAAGCAAAATATATGTATGCGCAGGCGGAAACAGGCCAGCAGCCAACCGCAAATTCCGAACAGGGTTTTTATATTTTATAATTTTATAATGGAGCAGAGCCGCAAAAGAGGGGCTGCCCCTCGCGGGACAGCCCCCAATACTCAGGTACAGCCTCCTCAATGCAATTCTCTCTCCCTGATTGCATAATGAGCATACCATTGGATTCCTCCGGAGCCTGCACACTACAGAGACGGGCGGAGGGTGGACGTACTGTACGCAATCCCAAAAGTACCGCTGGTCGCGCCGCCATATCCTGTCACAGTAACAGTGACCGTACCGGTGCTGCTCGCGGTAAAACTCTGCGCCGTAGTCCAGCCGTTATCGACATTGCTGAATATTGCAGTCCCGCTCGCATACCGCGCATTTACCATTACGTTTGCCGTTTTACTCCCGTTTCCCTGAGAACTGTCGTTCCACCAAATACGGTAGGTTGTGCCGCTGGTGACATTCAGCGTGTATTGTACGCCTCCTGCCGCGAGGGTTCCGTTAGCCCAGATACCGGCAAGCAGCGATCCACTGGAGCGGGTATACAGGGAGTTGATGAAACTGATCGCCGCTGTCCGAATCTGCGCGATTTCGGCTGTCTTGAGGGATGTGCTGCAATCCAGCACAAGATAGACTATGCTCGTACTGGAACCGTCCGAATTATATTCGCTGTTGTTTTGCCAATTTGCCGAGCCGGGAAACATGAGCCATTGTTTTGTCAGCGTTTTATCGGCAGCAGGATTGTACCCGGTAACAGTATTAAACGCGAAACTGATCTCGGAGCCATTGACCGTTCCGGTTATGGGACCTGCCCCCACGGCGGCCGTCATTCCGGAATATGTGATTTCGGTAAAAGTATAGACTTGCCCCGTTCTGTTTATGACGCCTTCAATATATTTAGCCGATGACGCCACGTTTGCGGGATCCGTTGAACTGATATCAAAGGTCATGCGCACCCTTGTGCCGGGACTCAACAGCGGCGTAATCAGGTTGAAAGAGGTTTGGGTGGGCGTGATGTTCAGCCCATCGGCTATGGCATTAAAGACTGCCTGGACGTCCGCGAAATCAGTTAATTGCTGCCACTTAGGGGGAGTCGCGGCAGTCGCAATACTCGCCAGGTTATTCTGAAACCCCGTAATATCGGTAACATCGTCTCCTTTGACGCCTACAGAATACGCGTCGATTACCTTTTCGGCTATCCGGCGGTTCGCGATCTCGGTACTGATATAGGAGGCGTATGCAGACGGGCTGTTAAATTCTTTGTTCTCAATGGGTGTAAATGCCGACCGACCGTCAGAGGCGTTATCCAAACCATCCGTAAAAGTGACAACATTCACAGAACCCAGATTGGCAGAATAACCGGCTTCATTGCGCTTCAGATTTGCCAGCGCCATATGCACGCCATAAAACATTGCCGTACCGGCCTGAGCCGAGATGACATATTGGTTGCTCAGACTGGTTATAAGCGTGGTTCGCGTTGCGCTGTCCAGGCGAACGGGCGCGCCCCCGGTTAAGTCCGTAGCATTCCCGTCAAATTTGATGATCCCGACGTAAATTCCCTCCTCCTGCGGAGGCACAGGCATAACGCCCTGCGAACTCGAAGACGAACTCGCACCGGAACTGCGTGATGAACTCGAAGAAGAGCTGATTAACGGACTGAGTGAGGAACTGCTGCTGCCGCTGGCAAAGGTATGTCGGCCTGCGTCCGTGTCCACACCCGGAGTTGTAATAGTCCATTCCGCCGCAGTGTACACAGCGTTGGGACCAAAACCCGGCTTGCGCATATGCACCCGGTCCGCCCCGATCGCTCCGGTTGACGCCGCCGGGACCCGATCCACAACTGTATTGCCATTATAGAGCGCCACGCGCTGATTCTGGGTAAAGGATACAATACGCCCGCCCGCCGTGGTTTGCGCGTAGGTAATGGTAACACCGCTTGCCGCAGCGGCGGATAATACCCTTGCCGACGCGCCTGCATTCGCGAGAACATAGGTGCCGCCGGCAGGAATGGTGACGCCCGCGCCAAATTGGTACAGATACGAGCCTTCGCTTGTGTTTCCTGCGGCGGGTTTAGCGTCAGCGCTCGTAACATGTACTGCCAATGCCCATCCGCTTAAATTAAATGCCGTTCCGTTGGGGTTATAGAGTTCGATGTACTTGTTGTTGCCGCTCGTCCCCACAAGAGCAATCTCAGAAATAAAGACTGTGGATGTCCCCGGAACGCCCGGTGCCGAGCTTGTACCCGTGCTGCTGCCGCCATTATTTGCGGATTCCCCGGCACCGCCGGAAACGCTGGCTTGATTGCCGCCGGATACGCTTTGACCAGCCGAAGATACGGCGGAGGATACGCTTATCAATTCGGGATCGCCGCCGCACGCCGCGAACATTGCGCAGAGGGCAATAACCATAGTCATGGAAGAAATAAAACGAAAAGAAATGCCTTGCGTGTTTTTCACAGATATACCCACCTTGCATGAATTTGAAATTGCCTGACTTGAAAGCGCCGACGCATACCGGTACGCTCGTAGACCATGTCAAGACACCTTTTAATATATTATATGACCATTAAATGGTCAATGTGCGAAATTTTTGCGCATATACCCCTAAAATTCTTTCCGCCCGGTCAATATCGCAGAGTTTTGCTGCATAATCCGGGAGAATATGCAGAATTCCGAAAAAGAGTGTTTCAGACCATTGAACGGTCTATGAGAGAAGCCGTTCTATACTGTGTTTTATGACAATAAATGGAATCGCTCAGATATTCGCGGCAAACGTGGTAAAATACCGGAAAAGAAAAGGGTTAACTCAATATGCGCTGGCAAACGCATCCGGTATCAGCAGAACCATGATCAGCCACTATGAAAGGGAAGGAATGCTGCCCCCGGCGGAGCGTTTGCAAACCCTTGCCGATACCTTGAATATACCCGTATATAAACTCTTCAAACAGACCGGCACAGCAGAAGCAAACAATCCGGAAACCGATCTTTCGGATATAGATCCGCGAAGCTTAAAAAAAATCAGAGCCATTCTTTCTTTGCCCGCCGAAGACCGAAACGATCTCTATCGTATGCTGAATAAAATGCTCCGTAAAAATCAGCTTGAGCAGCACCTGAAAACTCTGCACAGCGATCAGCATAAAGCAAGCGTACAATAGGCGCGGGGGCTGCGTGCTGCTCTGCGCGACCTGTGCCCTGTACCCTTGGCACCCAAAGGGTGTAAAGGCATAAATGCGGGGCGAAAACATCCTTGTTTTCGAGCGCCGCAAGTGTCGATTGCGCATATTAAAAATAAACTGCCCTTTTATTGAAAATAAATCGCACCTCCCTCCCCTCTCCGGCTTTGCTCTATCGGGCGCTTAACGCCCTACGGTAAAAGGAGGATTATATGACCGTGAATCATACATACAAAAACAGCGTTTTTTCGCTGCTTTTCAGCGAACCAGATATTTTACGCGAGCTATATTGCGCTCTGGAGGGCGTCACCCTCCCGCCGGACATTCCGGTGAACATCAATACCTTGCAGAATGTGTTTTTTATGGATTCGATTAACGATGTATCCTTTGAAATAGGCGGGAGGTTGGTCGTACTGCTCGAACATCAGAGCACAATTAACCCGAATATGGGATTGCGCTTCCTCATGTACATTTCAAAAATATATGAAGAGATGAACGAAAAAAGAGCGCTCTATTCAAGCAAACTTGTAAAAATTCCAAAACCTGAATTTTTCGTGCTGTACAATGGACTTGCGCCCTGCCCGGATGAGCAAATCTTAAAACTCTCGGATGCGTTCATGGACATGGGAGCGCTTGGAATCATGGAAAAGCAAGAACCCACCCTTGAGCTTATTGTGCGCGTCCTCAATATTAACGATGGAAGAAATGCCGAGCTTGCTTCCAGAAGCAAAACTTTAAGCGAGTACAGCGAATTTGTGGCGTTGGTACGATACCTCACGCTGCAACTGGGGGACAAGCAAAAAGCGATGCAAGCGGCTGTGCAGAAATGTCTGGAGTGTGGTATACTCAAAGAGTTCATGGAGAAGCACAAGCAGGAGGTGCTTAATATGCGGATAACCGAATGGAATCAGGAAGAAGCCATCGCCGTATGGCGCGAAGAGGGTCGGGAAGATGGTCTCGCAGAAGGTCTGGAGCGAGGAAAATTGGAAATAGCCCGAAAACTCAGAGCTTTGGGCGTATCCGCAGAACAAATTTTTGCGGCGACCGGACTTACTTTGGATGAGTTG
The DNA here is from genome assembly GCA_031283155.1 of Spirochaetota bacterium. Classification (GTDB taxonomy): domain Bacteria; phylum Spirochaetota; class JAGLSM01; order JAGLSM01; family JAKPMW01; genus JAKPMW01. The sequence goes on from JAITCI010000057.1 coordinate 9,556, forward strand.
GACTAAAATAGTACGCGCGGAATTTCCATTCGGGTTTTCTTTCGTGCCATTCACGGTCAAATTGCTTTTTCTTTTATTCGTCGTATGCGGACATTTTTACGATTGCGGTGCTCTATATTTGACGACAGCACGGCTTTCAAATAGGTGGGGGTAGCCTGAGACGCGAAGCGCGCAGAGCGAGCGGCTCAGGCGAGGGGGAGCATATACCAACTATTTTTCGTTATGCAAGAAAAATTACTTATGCTCAATTAAGCCGTTCCCCCGCGATTTTGGGCATACTCACGTCAGCGAGATGTAACAAAAAAAGGCGGCTTGCGGCCGCCTTTTTTCGTCGTCGGACACCCCGCGCCTGTTGCAACATCCTGTTGCGCGCGGGGCGTTCACGTCGTGTGAACGGAACTACTTGAAACAAATTTTGCCGATGGAGCTGCATAGCAACCCTCCCTAAAAAACGCTGTACAGGATCTCGCCGTAGGAAGGCAGCGGCCAGTAGGTATTTCCAACGAGCGCCTCGAGCGAATCCGCCACAGCCCGCAGTTCAGCCATCGCGGTGCAGATGTTATCACGGAAATAGCGCGCGTGCGCGAGTATATCGCTGTCGGCCTTCGCGCCGGAGAGCTTCTCTTCGAGGGCGTCCAGCTTTTTCAGCAGGTCGGCGGAGAGCTTCGAGATGCTGCCGAGGAGACGCCCCTCAAGCGATACGTCATAATCGCCGCAGGCTTTCTTGCGCTCCAGGAGCTTCGCCAATTCGTTCTGGTAACGTATACAGGCCGGGATGATATCGCCCTTCACCATATCGAGCATCGCGAGCGCTTCGATGTTGATCGTCTTGCAGTAGCCCTCCATGAGTATCTCATAGCGCGAATGTATCTCCGATTCGGAAAAGACATTGTGTTTGGTGAAGAGATCGATATTCTTTTTGGTGATATACTCCGGGAGCGCGTCTACGGTGGTTTGCAGATTGGAGAGACCGCGCTTCTTTGCCTCGATTACCCATTCCTCGGCGTAATTATTGCCGTTGAAAATGATCCGCTTATGCTCATGGAAGGTTTTCTGGATAAGCTGCGCGAGATCCTTTTTGAAATCCTTTGATTTCTCAAGGCTGTCCGCAAACTCCCGCAGTATCTCCGCGACCACCGTATTCAATACAATATTGGGACCCGCTATGGAGAACGCCGAACCGAGCATACGAAACTCAAACTTGTTTCCGGTAAACGCAAAGGGCGACGTGCGGTTGCGGTCGGTGCTGTCCTTAGGGAAGTGCGGCAATGCGGTCACGCCTACCTGCATCTGCGTCTTTTCTTTATTGCGGTAATCGGCGCCGGACTCCAGGGCTTCCAGAATCTCTGTTAATTCATCGCCGAGAAACATCGATACAATCGCGGGAGGCGCTTCATTCGCGCCGAGCCTGTGATCGTTGCCCGCGCTGGCGACCGATACCCTGAGCATATCCTGATACTCGTCTACGGCTTTGATCACCGCAACCAGAAACAGCAGGAACTGCGCGTTATCGCGCGGGGTATCGCCCGGCTCAAGCAGGTTGCTGCCCGTGTCCGTACCAATCGACCAGTTGTTGTGCTTGCCGCTGCCATTCACACCCGCAAAGGGCTTCTCGTGCAGGAGGCACACAAGCCCATGCCGGTTCGCAACGCTCTTCAGAAGCTCCATCGTAAGCTGATTGTGATCCGTCGCAATATTGGTTGTTGTAAATATAGGCGCGAGTTCATGCTGCGCCGGCGCCACCTCGTTATGCTTCGTTTTGGCATATACGCCGAGCTTCCAGAGTTCCTCCTCGAGATCCTTCATAAACGCGGAAACGCGCGGCTTAATGCTCCCGAAATAATGATCCTCGAGTTCCTGCCCCTTGGGCGGCGGCATCCCGAAGAGCGTTCTGCCTGTGTAGATCAGATCCGGGCGCGTTGTATACATATCCGCATCGATTAAAAAATATTCCTGCTCCGGGCCCACCGTGGTGATAACGCGGTTCGCGCCGGTGTTGCCGAAGAGCCGGAGGATGCGCAGCGCCTGCTTGTCAATCGCCTCCATGGAACGAAGCAATGGGGTTTTCTTGTCGAGCGCTTCGCCGCTGTACGAACAGAAGGCCGTGGGAATATAGAGCGTACCGTCCTTGACAAAGGCATACGAGGTCGTGTCCCAAACGGTATAGCCCCGCGCCTCAAAGGTCGCGCGCAGGCCGCCGGACGGGAAACTCGATGCGTCCGGTTCGCCCCTGATCAGCTCCTTTCCTGAAAATTCCATGATGATTTTTTCATCACCGGCGGGGGAAATAAAACTGTCGTGCTTTTCGGCGGTGATGCCGGTCATGGGCTGGAACCAATGCGTAAAATGCGTCGCGCCCTTTTCCACCGCCCAGTTTTTCATGGCGTTTGCGACGACATTGGCCACATCCAGATCCAGGTGCGTGCCGTGCGAGATCGTCTTCTTCAGGGTTTTGTAAATATCCTTAGGAAGACGCGCCTGCATAACGGCGTCATTAAAAACCATACTGCCAAACAAAGCCGGGATATCCATCCTCTCAGCCTCCTTCAATTCAATTTGTACTGCTGCCTATAATTTAATACCGGGCAGACTGTGCGTTTTGACGGTGAATTTTATGCGTGCGGACGAATATGGATATTGCCGCGCGTGAGATATTCTTTCAGTTCGCGAACCGAATAATTTCTTTCCATTCTGGGCGAGTAGAGCATACTGCTGATGATCGCCGCCTGCGCCTGGGTGTCCGTAAAAAGCGCGGCAAGGTGTTCGGGCAAGCCCGCGCCGCCCGAGGCGATGAGCGGGAGAGTTACGGCGGCTTCCGCGAGCCGCATCAATGCAAGGTCATAGCCGGACAGGGTGCCGTCGTTGTCGATGCTGTTCAGGCAGATCTCGCCCGCGCCGAGATCCTGCCCTTGCCGTATCCATTCGATCACATCGAGGCCGGTCGCGACGCGCGCGCCGTCTATAAAAACCTCGTATCCGCTCGGCGTCCGCCCCGTTTTTTTGGCCTGCGTGGAGAGCACAACGCATTGCGAACCGAAGGCCTTCGCGCCATCCGTGATGATCGCGGGATTCCTGACCGCCATCGAATCGATGCTGACCTTTTCCGCGCCCGCCTTCAGCGCGGTATACATATCGCGCGCATCCCTGATCCCGCCGCCGACCGCAAAGGGGATAAAGACGCGCTTTGCGACTTTCCTGACGGTTTCGATATCGATACTGCGCTTCTCGGAACTGGCCGTGATATCGTAAAAGAAGAGTTCGTCGATCCCGGCGGTATACATCGCCTCGGCCAGCTCGTCGGCAGGCGCGACGTCAATATTATCCTGAAAGCGCACGGCCTTCGTGACCCGCCCGCTGATGATGTCAAAACACGCGATCAGTCTTTTGGTCAGCACTGGCCGCGCCCCGTTTCAAGAAAGCCCCGCAAGAGCGCAAGCCCTGCCTTGCCGCTCTTTTCGATATGAAATTGAGTGGCGTAGAGATTATCGCGATGAATCGCCGCCGTAAACCGGCCATTATAATCCGCCTCCCCCCAGATATCCGAGGCGTCCTCCGGTATGGCGTGATAGGAATTCACGAAATAGAAAAAATCGCCGTCGGCGGAAAAGGGCGCGTCCCGGACGAAGCACACCTCATTCCATCCCATCTGCGGAACCCGCGCGGCGTTGAATCTCGCGACCCTGCCGCCAAGCCATCCGAGGCAGGCCGTGTTTTCTTCCTCGCTTCGCTCAAATAGGATCTGCAATCCAACGCAGATACCGAGGAATGGAATTTTTTCGCGGAGCACCCTGTCTTCGAGCGCGCGGAGCAGATCCATTTCGCCAAGAGAATCCATCGTCGCGCGCGCGCTGCCCACCCCGGGCAGAATGATATGCGCCGCATCCGCGAGATCCGCAGAGGTGTGCGCGTATTCCGCCGCGTAGCCGAGATGCGTGATCGCGTGCAATACGCTCGGCGCGTTCCCGGCTTTATAATCGATGATCCTGATCACGTTTGCCTCAGTTTGCGGTATAGAGCTGCTTATAGGGATTTTTCGCGTTGGGCTTCAGCAGATAAAACCTGTCCTTCATGAGCGTCTCTACATTTATATTGAAACAGGCGGCAAATTCGGTCACAGAGGGCGCGATCTCCCGCATATCCTCTTCGGATGCGATCTCCGCGATAACCTGCGCCGGAAGGCGGGTCAGTTCCCTGTTTGTGCGAATGAATATCCGCCCGCCGTGCATACCCGCGCCGATAAAATTATTGACCGGCGCTTCCGCCGAATGCAAACCCAGCACAATGATCAGCCCGCCGGCGAGATACTCGCCCAGAAAACTCCCCACCTTGCCGCCGATCACGATCACGGGCTTCTTGTCCTTATACTCCTTCATGTGGATGCCGGTCCGGTAGCCCGCGTCGCCGCGCACGAATATCTGCCCGCCGCGCATGGCGTAGCCGAGCGCGTCGCCCGCGCTCCCGTGGATCACGATCTTCCCGTCGTTCATGGTATCGCCAACGGCGTCCTGCACGTTACCGTGCACCTCGATATGCGCGCCGTTTAAGTACGCGCCGAGGGCGTTGCCCGGCGTTCCGTGGATCGTAAGAGTTTTATCCTTCAGGCCGCTCGCGATAAAGCGCTGCCCGCAGCATTCGTCTATGCACACGTCTTCCGGAGAGGTTTTTATCTGCCTGTTCAATTCCTTAAAATCGAGATCGCGCGCCCAGATATTCATTGTACCCCGCCCCCCAGCTTCACTTTCCGGTCTTCTCTGGTAAACGCGATGAGTCCCGGCTTTTCGCAGATCAGTGCAAAATCCAGCGTGGAAAGCGGTGTGCGCTCCCTGATCAGGCTCGTATAGATCCCCGCCTTGTCAACATTCCCAATCAAAATATATCCGTTCAAGGCATTATCGCTGTGGAAGAGGCGCTTATAATTGCCGCCTTCGGTATGCGCGTATACATCGCCTGTATAATTTCCTGCTGTAATAATATGCAGCCCGAAAAACCCAATCGCGTTCATCGGGATCGCGCGCGCAAAGTTCGCCTCGCCGCCCGCCATGTTCATGCCCGCGCACTCACCCTGCATATAGGCATTCGGGAGGAGCGCCATGATTTTGCTCTGCCCGCTGGATATATCCATCGTTTGGGTGCAGTCGCCGGCGGCATAGATATCCGGCGCGCTCGTCTCGGAGCGCTCGTTGATCACGATCCCCTTATCGATATCGGCGATCCCGCGAAGAAGCGCGGTATTCGGGCGCACCCCCATTGCCAGAATCAGGATCTCGAAGGGCAGCGTGTCGCCGGTATCGAGAACCGCAAGGGTATCTTCAAATTTTCGTACGCCGCAGGAGAGCCTGAACTGTATGCCCCTGCCCTCGAGATGATTTTGCACAAGCCGCGCGCCCTCCGCGTCCAGAATACTTGATAATATATTTGGCTGCAGATCCAAAATCGTGACCGACGCCGCCCTGTCCAGTATGCCCTCGGCGCATTTCAGCCCAATCAATCCCGCGCCGATAATGAGTACCCGCGCATCCCTGCCGAGCGCCGCGTCTACCCTGCGCGCGTCGTCAAGGCTCATAAAGCTCCATGCGTTTTTCACTGCAGAGAGTCCCTCAATCGGCGGAACGAAGGCAGAAGATCCTGCGGCGACAAGCAGCTTGTCGTAGGGCACGCTCCCGCCGCCCGAGAGCAGCACGCATTTTGCCTCCGCGTCTATCGCAGTTGCGGTGCAGGAGCGCAGCAGGGTGCAGTTGTTCGCCGCATAAAAATTCTCATCGCGGTAGCGCATCGTTTCTTCCGTGACTTTTCCAAGCAGTAAATACGAAATGAGCGGGCGCGAATAGGTGTGGTGCGCCTCGTGCGTGATGAGGATGATTTCGCCCTGCCGGTCGCGCTGCCGAATCCCTTCCACAGCGCCAATCCCGGCCGCCGAGTTGCCGATGATCACATACCGCATCCGCTCTCCCCTTTTCGCAAGACAATGCGGTAAATATACACAGGGGTGCCGCGTTTGGGGCGCCGCAAATTGCGGGTGGCGCGCGCGTTCTTGTGTGCGCAAATTGCGGGCGCGTGTTACGGACGGCGCAATGTGCGCGCGTGTTTACTTGCGGCGCTTTCTCCCGAAGATTCCCATCTGCTCGCACCGCCTACGGCGGGGGACTCGCAGATGCGAACTTCGGGAGGCAACATTAGATAACGACGAGCGAATTTGATGCAAAGAGCGCCAATGCACACACGCGCAGAGCAGCACCGTCCACGCGGCTTATATAATGGGGAAAAAGACAAAACGATTAACCGAAAAAAATAGCCAGATACAGATTAAGCGAAGCAAGCGCGCGAATTTTTTAAAAAGCTTCATAACCCCACCCACCGTTCAGCCTCTTTGGCTTCCCCCACCTCCAAATACCACTAATCTGCGCAGGCGTTAATTACTTGCGGCGCTTTTTCCCGAAGATTCCCATCTGCTCGCACCGCCGCGAAAAGCCGTCGGGGGACTCGCAGACGGGAACTTCGGGAAGCAACATTTATTAACGACTTGGGAATTTGGAGCAGGGAGCGCCAGAAACAAAACAAAAAACATTCTGCGTCTGGACGCGGAGCAGCATACATGAAAAATGCGCAATCGCGGGTGGTCAAAAAGCGAGGGGTATCCCACCTGTCTTTGCGAGCGCAGCGAAGCAATCCATGTTGTAATTAAATCAAAACTCCCGCTCTGAAAGTATCCGCCGCTTGCGGAGCAAACATTTCCAGAAAGAAGAGCATGAGCGCATACCGGAAAAAGATGACGCCGATTGCAGACGCAATAACCCAAATAACTACGGGCAGAATACAATATATAACCGTTGTATCTTTCGGGATGCTCTGCATGGGGCGGACGCCCCGACACAGAATATAGAAACCGTACAGGGAAACGATACAATAGAGCAGAGCGCCGTAATCCGGGATGCTGTACAATACCCCCGCAAGCCACATGGGAGTCATAGAGTACGTAGCGAGGGCGAAGGAGCGGTTCCAGTCGCGCCGACCGCCGCATTTCGGCGCGATAAAATTTGTAATGCAAACTATAGCAAACAGCGTAACAAGCGCAAAAAGAAGCACCACAATACCATGCGCAATACCGATATCCACGTTGCGCCACTTTGTCAAAGCATCCCCCACGATAACACAAGCAAAGGTGATAGCAAGGAACGGCAAAACATAAATGCAGAAAAGCCTTTGCGCGCTGCGCTCTTCGTTGGCGATCTTTGTCCATTCTTTTACGGGTGAAAAGAGTATTCCCAATATTCTTAAAAACATAGGTTTCTCCTGTATGCGCTTACCGCGCGCTCTTGTGCCCTGTACCCACAAGGCATAAATGGGTATCGCGAACGGCAGCGACGCCCCCCGCGCAAAAACACGGGATGGCGTTCGCAGTGCCGATTTTATGGATTATTACGCGCAAGACGGAACCCAATATCGTAGCTGTAGGTGTCCGGGCTGTAGTTGATCCGGTACGCGGAGGCCAGGCTCCCGGCACTACTGCCCCAACCGCCGCCGCGATAGACTCGGCTCGAGCCCGATGTGGGGCCGGTCGGATTACTTACCGAACTTGTTCCTAACGATCCATACCAGTCCCAGACCCACTCCCATACGTTCCCGTGCATATCATATAAACCCCATGCGTTCGCGGTTTTCTTCCCCACTTCATGCGTTTTGCTGCCGCTGTTGCCGTTTCCTGTTGTAAACGACAGATACCATCCCCAGGCATCATTCCATGTGTTACCAAGATTGTACGTTGTCGTGGTTCCCGCGCGGCAGGCATATTCCCACTCCGCTTCAGTAGGTAAACGATACCCATTCGCGCTGCTGTTCATAATCACAGCATTCCACGTAGAATTACTGCTCGTAGGAACGGAACCCCAACTTGAGGGATCTGTGCTCCCGCTTATGGTGTATACAGGCGATAGCCCCTCCAAAATACTCAACTTATTGCAGAACACAAGCGTTTCATACCAACGTACATACTCCACAGGACGCCTTACCTGTACCTCGCCCGCCGTAACGCCCGTTGTAAAGGAACTCGGATTGCTCCCCATTACCTGCTGGTACAATTCCTGCGTAACCTCATACTTACCCATCAAAAAACCTTTGGTAAACGTCACATCGGCGCTGCCCATCGTGAAACTGCCCGACGAGAGAGGCACCATGACGTGCGACGCAATGCCGATACCATTGCTGGAACTCGTTCCACCAGACGAACTGCTATTGCCGGATGCGTTGGAACTGTTCCCGCCGGACGAATTGCCGCCATTGGAACCATTGCTTGCCAAACCGTTACTGCTTGTACCTGCATCTTCGGTATCGCCGCCGCATGCCGCGATACCCATGAGGGCGCAGACCGCGAAAACGCATACTGCCAACAAAAAATGCTTCTTCATAAATAAAAATCTCCTTTCGTATGTATTCTCTCACAAGAGAGGGTAAAGCACGAAATTATGGGAAACGGAAAAAGACGCAGACATGGATGTATTACCCCGCGTGTATACCCTGATGGGTACGCGGCAGGACGCGCCGCTCTGCGCACAACGCGAGTGCGCACAGGAGCTGCCAAAGCGAAGAGGAAATTATATTTAGGAGAAAAAAGTTTCTTCCATAATTTGTGTGTGTGTGTGTGTGTGTGTGTGTGTGTGTGTGTGTGTGATTATGAATTTACCATACGATGCCCGCATACACACCCCAAGTGCGCAAGAAATTATCGTATAGTATACTACACCCTATAGGTATAAATTTCAACTATAAAATTCGCGCAGCCGCGAAAAGGCGCGAAAAGACATTCAGCCGCGAAAAGGCGCAAAAAAAGGCAAAACTACAAGACATTTGGCCATGTAATCCCCGAGCAGCGCGAGCGGGACGAAAAAAACCGAATAAAGGCGCGAAAAAACATTCAACCACGAAAATCCGCAAAAAAGGCAAAACTACAAGACATTGGCCACGAAAAAAACCGAATAAAGGCTCCCCGCGCTCGCTGCGCGACCGACATCCTGTCTGCGCGGGGTGCTTGCGTCCTGCAAGCACGAAAGGCAAAAAACATCAAAAAGGGGCTCTTCCGAGCCTTTATTCGCAGTTTTTGCAGTTCCGGCGCTCGCTGCTTGGCAGCACACCCGTCTTTAACTTGTGGCGTACATACGTACATTTGCGCCAAATTCTCAAGTCGTGCGTTATGCTGCTTCCCGCAATTTCCCGGATGCACACTGGAGCGACGCGAAGCAAGCGACTGTGCAGACGGGATTGCGGGAAAAAGCGCCGCAAGTATCGATTGCGCATATAAAAACAAACTGCCTTTTTATTGAAAATAAATCGCACCCGGTTCCCCTCTGCGGCTTCTACTGCTCATAAAAGGAGGATTTTATGCCCGTGAATCATACATTCAAAAACAGTGTTTTTTCGCTGCTGTTCAGCGAACCGGATATTTTGCGGGAATTGTATTGCGCTTTAGAGAATGTCGTACTCCCGCCGGACACGCCGGTGAACATCAATACCTTGCAAAATGTACTCTTCATGGATTCCATCAACGATATTTCGTTTGAGATAGGCGGGAGGTTGGTCGTGCTCTTGGAGCACCAAAGCAGCGTTAATCCGAATATGGGTTTGCGTTTCCTTATGTATATCTCGAAGATTTATGAAGAGATGAATGAGAAGAAAGCGCTGTATTCAAGCAAACTTGTAAAAATTCCAAGACCTGAATTTTTTGTGCTGTACAATGGGCTTGCGCCATGCCCGGATGAGCAAATCTTGAAACTCTCGGATGCGTTTATGGATGCGGAATCGCTGGGGCTTTCGCGCCCCTCGCCAAAATCGCCATCCATGGCGGCGAGGGGTGCTTGCGTCGTGCAAGCAAAAAAACAAGAACCCACCCTTGAGCTTATAGTGCGCGTCCTTAACATTAACGATGGAAGAAATGCCGAGCTTGCATCCAGATGCAAAACTTTAAGTGAATACAGCACATTTGTGGCGCTGGTACGATACCTTACGCTACAACTTGGCGACAAACAAAAAGCGATGCAAGCGGCTGTGCAGAAATGTCTGGAGTGTGGTATACTCAAAGAGTTCATGG
>JAITCI010000059.1 GCA_031283155.1 Spirochaetota bacterium
TCGAGGTTGAAGGTATACGTATCCGTTTTGGTGAACCACAGGATGGTTTCATACCGACCGGAAAATCTCCTTGATGCGTGAAGCCCATGCCCGAATTGCCAGACTATCCTGTTCCGCAGTTTCAGATTATGCTTCCGGAAGATGGGATAGAGCAAAATATCGAGCGGCACTATCTCTGCGTTATCCACAAAATTCCCGACCTGCCAGCAGATACTCCCGTTGTCGGCGAGAACCCGGACACACGCATCGATGATGCGTTCCTGCTGATTGTAATAGTCATCCAGGCTGGATTTTTTCTCATACTTTTTCCCGATATTATAGGGCGGCGAAGTGACGATTAGCGAAACCGCTTGATCGGGAACAGTGCTTATAAAATCGTAGCACGAGGCATGGCTGATAATGGCTCGTGTCCGAGGTGAAAATTTATTTGTAATTTCGCTCTGCATACGCCCCTCACACCCTTTGTAAACACGCGCGATACCCACGCGCAGACGCGGGACATAGGCGTGTACAAAAATAAAATTTACGCCTATATGAATTAAAATAGCAAGTAACAGAATTTTCGTTTTGCTCCAGCGGAACGCTCTTTTTATGGCTCGGCGCTTGAGAAGCTTTCCCCCATAAAACCCTTTGTGCCTTGGCAATACCAGAGATATACTTCAAAGAGCGCATGGCTACAGGGGTATATTTGACCAGCCAAAAAAGGAATGGAACGCAAGACACCCAATGAGAAAGGGCAAAATTTATATCCCTCCTTTCAAAACGCAGGGTATTAAATCCAAACTTGTGCCTTTGATACAGGAAAATGTGTATATAGATGATTCAACCTTGTGGATAGAACCTTTTATGGGTTCAGGCGTTGTTGGTCTGAATGTTGCGCCCAAAAGAGCAATTTTCGCCGATATCAATCCGCACATAATCAATTTTTATAACAAGCTCAAAACCCGGGACATCACTCCGCTGGCTACCATTTTTGTCATTGTTTATGCCCTGTAGGTGCGAATCCCCGCGAAGCAATCCAGGGGGTTTTTCACGCAGCATTCGGCAACCGCTCCGACGCTAAAAAATCCTGGATTTTGCGAGTTTCCATTCCACGCCGGAACTTGTAGTCACAGCCCAGTACTGATCCTTTCCTTCCTGTCCGTAGCGGGGCATATAGATATCACACGCCCAGGTGTTTCTGCCAACCTTCACCCGGCACCATTGGTGCGACCACTCGTTCTCATTGACGTGCGTATACGGAATCCCCAGAATGTTCAGGCAAAGCCCAACCGCGCGCGTGGCGCCCGCGCAAGACGATACGTGATTTACAAAAAATCCGTACACGTCATTATAATGCGGTGCCGTGTCGGAATAGCCCACTTTTGAAGCCCGCATATATTGGTACAGCCCCTTTGTAACCGATTCCAGTTTTTTTTCCAGGCTTAAGCCCGCATACGGCGACATGAGTTTTGCGGCAATCTTGTACGCCTGCATAAATTCATTTTCTGTCATTCCTCTTTTAAGGCTCGCGCTGTTGGGGAGTTTCTCGGGGGCGGTCAGTTTTGCCGAAGCGCACGCGGATATACCGAAAACCAAAAGTCCGATCACGCTGACGAGTAATTTTTTTGTCATTGTTCCGTCCGTTATTTTTTGATGGTTATTGAGCGCAGTCTATAACAAACTCTGCACCTTGCCCTCGAGCTTCCGGAGATCCGCCGCGAACCGGCGAATGCCCTCCGAGAGCTTTTCCGTCGCCATCTGATCCTCGTTCAAAAGCCAGCGGAAATTTTTCTCGTCGCAGGGAATGCGCGGTACGGCGGTTATTTTTGAGGGTTCGAGTTTGCGCTGGAGAGTCCCCTCCATTTTTTCCAGTTCGGCGAGCAGCGAGGGCGCTATCGTCAGGAGATCGCAGCCGGCCAGCTCAACTATCTCCCCGGTGTTGCGGAAGCTCGCGCCCATGACCTCGGTCGCATAGCCATAATGCTTGTAGTAATTATAAATGGCTGTCACCGAAACAACCCCGGGATCCTCGGGCGCGGGGATGGAGTCAATGCCGCGATCCTTTTTATGCCAGTCCAGGATTCTGCCCACAAACGGCGAGATCAGGGTAACGCCCGCCTCCGCGCAGGCCACTGCCTGCGCCATGCTGAAGAGCAGCGTCAGGTTGCAGTGGATACCCTCTTTTTCGAGAACGCGCGCCGCCTCGATTCCCTCCCAGGTTGCGGCGAGCTTGATCAAAATGCGCTCCTTCGCGATTCCCGCCGCAGCATAGAGCGCGATCAGCTCGCGCGCCTTCGCGATGGAAGCCTCGACGTCAAAGGAAAGGCGCGCGTCCACTTCGGTCGAGACGCGGTTCGGCACGATCTTGAGTATCTCCAGCCCAAAATTAACGGCGAGCTTGTCGAGGCACAGCGCAAGCCGCTGCGCGGGATCGCCGGATTTCTGTTTTGCCCAGGATACCGCCTCATCTACGAGGGATGTATATTGCGCTTCACCGGCGGCGGCATAGATCAGCGATGGATTGGTTGTCGCGTCTATCGGTTTGAATTGCTTCATCGATTCGAAATCGCCCGTATCGGCGACGACCTTCGTCATGGTTTTCAGTTGTTCCAGATAGTGCATGGCGTCCCCTTGCGCGTTTTTATCAGCGTATGCGCGAACCATATATATGTCAAGCGCACTTTTCAGTAGTTTTGCGTATGCAATATTTTCTTGTGACCTATGGCTGCCAGATGAACCGCTCCGACGCGGAGCGCGTCGCCGCTGTGCTTGAGGGGATGGGATTCTCTCCGGCGGCGAATGAGAGCGAGGCGAATGTTCTGGGCGTCGTCGCGTGTTCTGTGCGGCAGAAGTCCGCCGACCGGGTGTATGGGCGCAGCCTTGCCTGGAACGAGCGCAGCGACCGCGGGCAGATCATCACCTTTGTGACGGGCTGCGTACTGGAGCGTGATCGCGGGAAGCTCGCGAAATTGTTTGATATTCAATTTCCGATTCAGGATCTCCCTAAGCTGCCCGAGCTTCTCATATCTGGCGGATTTGCGTTATCAGCGGATTTTGTGTTCAGGCAAAGCGTTATGAGCGACGCGCGCACAGACTATTGGAAGATCGCGCCGCTCGCGGCCTCCGCGCATCAGGCCTGGATACCGATTCAAAATGGCTGCAATCGTTTTTGCGCCTATTGCGCCGTTCCCTATACGCGCGGGCGCGAGGTCTCGCGCGATCCGAAAGAAATTCTGGACGAGATCGCCTGCCTGCTCGAAAGAGGATATCGCTCGTTTACGCTTCTTGGGCAAAACGTGAATTCGTATGGGCGCGATTGGTCTTCCGGCGAACCGGCATTCGCGCGCTTACTTGGCGACGCCGCGCGGTTGATCGAAAAGAGCGGACGCGAGGCGCTTATTTATTTTACGTCGCCGCACCCCTCGGATATGCAGCGCGAGGTGTTTGAGCTGATGGCCGCGCATCCGGCTATTGCGCGGCAGGCGCACCTCCCTATGCAATCCGGGGACGACGCGGTTTTGCGCCGGATGCACCGCTCGTATACGATGGAGCGGTACCGCGAGATCGTCGGCTGGGTGCGCGAACTGGTTCCGGACGCAGCGCTCTTTACCGATATCATCGTGGGATTCCCGGGCGAAACGGAAGAGGAATTTGAGCATACGCGCGAGGCGGTACAGGATCTCGCTTTCGATATGGTGTTCACGGCGGTCTACTCGCCGCGCGCCGGAACCGCAGGCGCGAAACTGCCTGATGATATTCCGCGCGAGGAGAAGAGCCGTCGGCTCGGCGTTCTCCAGGATCTGCTGAAAACGATGGGCGCGGAAAAAAAGAAACGCTTTATCGGAACGACGCAGCGTGTTTTGGTGGACGGCGCGGCTGGCGCGGATATTGTTTCGGCGCGCACAAACGGGCTTATCCCCGTACACGTTCGTATACCCGGCGTGAACCCCGCGGAATTCATCGGGCAATTCATCGACGTGCGCGTTATTTCGGCAAGCGCGCTCTCGCTGGCTGCGGAGTATACTGCCGCGTCGTAAAACCGGATTGGCGGGACGCTTTTTTATGGTATATGCGCTGCGGTTAAGCGCGGAGCGGCTGAACGTAACTTAAAAATGATTGTACGCATTTTCCGCAGTCCCCCGCGCCGGTCGCGACATCGTGTCGCGCGCGGGGTGCAAACATCGTGTTTGCAGACAGCAACTGTCCCCAAAGAAAAAATATATCCTGCGCCCTTCTGCTGCCTGGCTCAGCCCGGCGAGTAAGCCGCCACAAAAATTGCAGGCTACCAGGTTGGATCGTGCCAGCCGCCAAAATAACCGTTGCCATCTGCGTATGTATCGGAATCGCCCGGCTCCAGCTCGAGATCATATCCTGTCCAATCATCGCTGTCCCATATTGGGTTCCCGTGTGTTTCTCCTCCATTGCGTACCCAAACCTTGTCTTTGCCCCAGATATCCGTGCTTGCGGTTTTGCCTATGGCGTCAATGACAAGGCCGTCCTTGATGAGATAGACGGGATCATTTCCGCCGAAGTGGCAAATTCCTTTAGGGTAGGTTGGGGGTTCGTCGATCCTCCGGGAGTCGCCAAAGGCAGCGGTTGTAAGCTCAGGAATCACGGGAAGTCTGGCTTGATTGTAGCCTGCGTTGATAACAACAAGCACATTTGCCGCGTACAGGTTCCCGGAGAGCTGTACGCAGTAACTGTTGGCGGTATTTGTCGCGCCGGAAGAATTATCCGCGTCGATTCGGAGCAGGCGGTAGGCGGAGAGATCAACAGTGGCATCGGTGTTATTATATATCTCGATATATTTGTCATTATTCTCACCGTTGAAATACTCGCTGATATAGACGTCGCTTCCGGCGGTTCCCTTTGGATAGGAAATGGGAAGATCGCCCGCCGAGCTGGTGCCCGGCTCTTCTATGCCATTTACCGGGTCGTGCGCGCCAAGATACGTGAATGTGTCAGACGCAAGCTGATACCAATCGTCAATACTGAAAACGTCTGCGGGACCCTTGCCCGGACGGCGCACGAGGGTCATATTCTGGATAATATTCGCGCTGCTTCCGGGCACCCCGACTATATCCACGCGGGTGTTGCCGTTAAAGAGTCCCATCGCGTCGTTGCCATTGAACCCCATGGTGTTCCCGGAATCCGACATATCCGCTGTTCCCTTCCATCCCGTGGCTGCGTTATTGCGGATGATAAAGACGCCATACGCAGGAATGTTTCCGGCGAGATTAAAAGTATAGAGCGTAGTCGGAGCGTTGCCGTTGTTATATTGCCGGAGACTCCAGCCGCTTAAGGGAAATGCCGTATCGCGCGGGTTGTAGAGTTCAATATAACTGTTTGAGCCCGAACCCTCGACGTACTCGGAGATATATATAGAAACGTTTGGATTGGCGGAGGAGGGTTGCTGCGAACCCGGCGAAGCGCTTGATCCATCCGCAGGCGCTGAAAGATCGGTCTCGGTTGATGAATCGGCGGAAGAAGATTGCTGTGAACCCGGCGAAGCGCTTGATCCATTCGCGGGCACCGAAAGATCGGTTTCAGATGAAATGGATGAAAAATTCTCCCGGGCGGCTTCATCGGAGCAAGCGCAGAGACATACGAGAGCGATGAGCGTCATACATAAAAATGCGTGGTTTTTGTGTATCATGGTAGCCTCCCTGAACTCCGGCAAAACCAGTATAACACGGAATTTGCCGAAAAGTTCATATTAAGCCGCTTGCACACGCGAAGCGCTTGCTTTGTACGCTTCCGAAGCAGGAGTACGTGCTTAGGAAAGGATGTCGCGTCCGCCCTGCGCACAAGGTGAGCAGCTCGGGGGCTGTGCAGTGCGCAAAGCAATGGCTTATTTTGGTAAGGGGCTGCCGATATTAAAGCAAGGTCTTGAGTGTATATTTTTATTTTACGGAGGCGCGCCATGTTCTTTCAGTTGAGGACAATGCTTATTTTTGCGGTTGCCTGCGGTCTTTTTGCGGCCTGCGGCTCTGTTCAAACGAAGGGCAGTTCCGGTTCGCGCTCCGACGCCGCCGCCACAGCGAAGCGCTATCTCGGCACACCGTACCGCTATGGGGGAAGCGATCCGCGCGGATTTGACTGCTCCGGCTTTGTGCTGTACGTTTTCCGGCAGCACGGGGTAGCGCTTCCCCACAACGCCGCAGATCAGTTTGCGCGGCTTAAGTCGGTTCGGACGCCTGAGGCGGGCGATCTTGTTTTTTTTAATACATTCGGGCGCGGCGTTTCGCACGTAGGGATTTATACAGGTAAGGATACCTTCATCCATTCGCCGCGCGAGGGGAAAACCGTGGAATATGCCGATATGCGCATTGATTACTGGCGGGCAGCGTATCGCGGCGCGCGCAGGGCGCTCTGAATCTGCGGGGGTTATAAAAATGAAAACATTGCCAAGCAAAAAAGAGATCGTTGAGGACTGGCTCCCGCGCTATACCGGAGCGCCGCTCGCGAAGTTCACGAAGCATATCCTTCTTACAAATTTTATTAACTATGTGGAGATGTTCGCCGAGGCGCGCGGTTGCGAGATCCTCGGGCGCGGCAAGCCGATGCAGATGGCGAGCGACGGCGAGATCTGTATCATCAACTTTGGGATGGGCAGCCCGCTTGCCGCGACTGTTATGGATCTGCTTTCGGCGGTTAAACCCCAGGCTGTGCTTTTTCTGGGAAAGTGCGGCGGCCTCAAAAAAACCGAGGTCGGTGATTTTATTCTTCCGATAGCGGCCATCCGCGGCGAGGGCACGAGCAATGACTATTTTCCGCCCGAGATTCCCGCGCTTCCTTCCTTCCGGCTGCATAAAACCGTTTCGATAGAGATCAGGCAGCGCGGGCTTGAGTACTGGACGGGCACGGTCTATACCACGAACAGGCGGGTTTGGGAGCACGACAAGGATTTTCGCGCATATCTGCAAAACGCGCGCGCAATCGGGATCGATATGGAAACGGCGACGCTTTTTACGGTGGGTTTTGCCAACGAGATCCCGCGCGGCGCATTGCTTCTGGTTTCAGATAACCCGATGGTACCCGAGGGGATAAAAACCGGCAAGAGCGACAAGGCCGTGACCGCGAAATTCGCCCAAACCCATCTGGAAATCGGCATAGCCTCGCTGCGCACCGTCGCGCAAACGGGGCAGTCGGTCAAACATATGCTTTTTGAGTAAGCCATTCTTTTTCAGCGGTGCAGATACCCGAGTTCTTTCGGGAGCATAATGTCATTTCCGAAATTGTCTTCCGCGTATCCGTTTTGCGCAAGTATGGCAATGTCGTCCAGAACGTGTTTATCGCCGACAAACTGGACATGAGTATCGATCCGTATATCGATCAAGCCCTGCGCGAGCAAAAACGCAAGTATCCGTTTGACGTATTCCGGAAAATCTTCATCCTTGTTTGGGGTGAGTTCGCCGAATGGAATATTTGCGCCGTATACCGTAATCTCCTGCGCGCTCAAGAGATCAAAAAAAATGAGTTTAAGAGCCTCCTGCATTGCGCAGGGTTCGCTGGGCGGATTTTTTATTTCGTTATGCAGGGCGAGCCGCTGAAACAGGATACGGCGTTTTTCCGCATTGATTTTTTCATTCACGCGGAAAAGTTCCAGCGGCGAGGAGGCGTCGTAGAGCGAGCCGTCGGAGGTGACAAGCGAGACCTCGCTTCCGTAGTGCAGGACAATTTTTGCGATGAGCGTCGAAGGGCGCACATGAAAACCGCGGTAAACAGGGGAGCTGACCTTGACAACGCTTTGCTCGGAAAAGCGTTTCAGGACTGCCTGGCAGATACGCTGCGCCGACTGCATGAAGAGTCCGGCGTACCGTATGGCGTATTCCACCAGCATTATGAGCAGTTCTTCGGCCTGTACCGGAATGGTATCGCCAAGGGTATGGTCTGCGCGCATAATGTGCCGTTCATAATAATGCGCAAGAATGGTCGCGAACTCCAGGAGGGTATAGATGAGAGATATGTGATCGCGGATAACCGGCAGTTTTCCGTCGAGATGCTCAATATCTGTGCTGGAGATATGGGTGTCATACATTGATTGCAGGTTGTGAAACTCCTCTTCGGCGATGCGCAGGATTTTTTCGCTGAAGACGTCAGGGATATATGCGGCGTAATCCGAGCGCTTGAGTTTGGCGGTGAGCTTTTGAAGCTGCGACTGGTCGGACTCAAGAAGAAAAGCGGTGGTAAGCTGTACTATAATTGCTGCCGGGAATGCCACATGCTCCGCTTTTTTGTCGGCAGACAGTGTACCCGTAAATTGCGCGTCCTTGCGCGGCTCAAAGAATACGCTCCGCTCCTGTGGGAGCAGTTCAAGCCGCCCGGATTCGGCGAGAACCCCCTGTGCTGCGCGCGTCAGGATTGCGCCGAGCAAAGAGATTTGCCGCAGGGTATCATTTTGAAAATCGCCCTCAATAACCATAAGCCTGTAGCGCGGAATCATTTCGTTGATCAGGAGTATTTTGGAGACAGCTTCCGAAAATGATTTGACTGCCGCTATATGGCTGCGAAAAACGCACCACGCGGAATTTTTTTTTGCCCCGTACTTGTCCAGGCTCTCTTCAACCTGCGCGGCTTCAAAGTTGAGTTTGAGCGCGAATGATCGCAGGGCGAACAGGTTGTCGTCTGTTTTGTCCAGCGCGAGGCGGCAAAGCGACGTTATTTCGGCGGAACAGTCTTTCATCATTTCGAGAAAGGTATCGCCGGTTAATGGAACAGACTGTTTTTCGGCGGCGGGCGGCATAGCCAAACTCTCCTTGACAACAGACCGTACTTGGTATTGTACCCTGTTTGGGCATGAAACTCCATATATTTCGCTGACAGGACGTCAGCGCCCCGAGCGCGACAGGATGTCGCGTAGTAGCTCGGGGTTGCGACAGGACGTCAGTGCGCTTTACTCTATGTGCAATATAATTAGAGGGTAAAAGCGAATAATATAATGTGTTACAGCAACATCCTTGTTGCGTACGCGCATGGAACCTCCTGTTCCGAGCCCCGAGCGCTTCCGAAGTAGGAGTACGTGCTTCGGAAAGGATGTCGCGTAGTAGCTCGGGGTTGCGACAGGACGTCAGCGTCCCGCGTGGCACCTGGATGGTGCCGTATTTACGCGGGGCTGCGACGTCAGCACATCTGGAGCAAAGCTCGGGGCTGCTCTTTTCGGGATGCTTGATCTCCATTGGGGGATTCAGGTATCTTTATGGTATATGTTGGGTTTCGCGTTTTGAATGCCCATCCGACGCATTTTTAAGGAGGAAATATGCTTCAGGAACATTTATCTGATGAGCGTATTATTTTTTTTGGTGCCGAAGTGCATAAACAGCAGGCGCTTACTCAGCTTATGGATATTGCCCGGGGTTCCAAAAAAATTGTTGATGGAGAGAAATTTGTGAGCGGTATTCTCGAGCGCGAGAACATCATCAGCACCGGGATCGGCCTGGGAATTGCCATACCGCACACCTATAGCGAGGCGATCACGGACGTCGTGATTACTGTCGGGATCTCGAGTTCGGGAATCAGCGATTATGGCTCCATTGATGAAAAGCCGGTACATTTTATCGTCATGGTGGCAGCCGGAAGCCATCAGCACCGCGAATATCTGGAGATACTCGCGCGCATCTCATTACTGGCGAAAAACGAGAAGGTACGCAACGCTTTGCTTGCCGCGCAAACGGCTGCCGAAGTGATAACGGCTCTAGTAGATCTCTAAGCGGAGGGATTCGATGGCTATCAGTTACAAAAATCTGGGTTTTGTAAATACCAGGACAATGTTTGCAAAGGCGGTGAGCGGAGGGTTTGCCGTTCCCGCATACAACTTCAACAATATGGAGCAGCTCCAGGCGATTGTCATGGCCTGCCTGGAATCGCAGTCTCCCGTTATCCTCCAGGTCTCCAAGGGCGCGCGCGATTATGCGGATCAAACGCTTCTGACCTATCTTGGGCAGGGCGCGATTGAGATGATGCGGCGCAAGGCCAAAGAGATGAAGCTGGGCGAGATTCCGATAGCGCTGCATCTCGATCACGGCGACGCCTACGAAACCTGCGTCTCCTGCGTCGAGACCGGTTTTTCGTCGGTTATGATCGATGGATCACATTTTCCTTATGAAGAGAACATTGTCCTGACCAAAAAGGTTGTGGAATACGCGCACGCGCATGATGTTACGGTTGAGGGCGAACTGGGGGTTTTGGCCGGCGTTGAGGATGAGGTCTCCGCGGACCACCATACCTATACGCAGCCGGAGGAGGTGCAGGATTTTGTGGCGCGCACCGGCGTGGATTCGCTGGCGATCTCCATTGGCACTTCGCATGGCGCGTTCAAGTTCAAGCCCGGGCAAAAGCCGGAGATACGGCTCGACATTCTGCGCGAGATAGAAAAACGGATACCGGGTTTCGCGATTGTGCTGCATGGATCATCCTCTGTTCCGGCGGACGCGGTGGAGATGATCAATAAATACGGCGGCAAGCTCGACGACTCGATAGGCATTCCGGAATCGCAGCTTCGCGACGCTGCAAAATCCGCAGTCTGCAAGATCAACATCGATTCGGATGGCCGCCTTGTGATGACC
>JAITCI010000004.1 GCA_031283155.1 Spirochaetota bacterium
AAACCGTTTTGGATGAGAAAATCGTACACTGCCTCCTCAAACGGCGAATCAAACCACAATCCAGCTCCTGTGGTAACTTCACCAAGAATTGCTTTTTCGCCATTAATAGCGAAATCAATGTACAGGCGCAGGAGTTGCGGACCTTCTCCGCTTGTCTGCCCGGATTTAATATCCGTTGGCAAAATAGACCCTACCAGTTTCAGATTATATCGAGCGCGGGTTACGGCAACATTTAAGCGCCGCTCCCCGCCGTTCCTGCTGAGCGGACCAAAATTCATGATAAACTTTCCTGATTCATCGGGAGCGTACCCAATGCTGAATATAATGGTATCGCGTTCATCCCCCTGCACGGTTTCAAGATTTTTGATAAACAACGATTCCGTATCCTCATCCTCTTTGAAAAACGGCTCAAAGTCTGGATTGGCTGTACGCTTTTCGTCGAGCGCGGCCTCAATTGCAGCCTCCTGAACCTTGCCAAAAGCGATAATGCCGAGACTGCGTCCGGGATATTGCTTCAAATGCTCAAATACCAATTCCGCAACCCTGTGCGCTTCCGCGCGATTGCCGCCGTCTTTGCCGCCGCCTCGTTTATATGTACCGCCGGGAACATGAATATACTCGACGCCCATACCCTCCCGCTTTTCAACAGACGACGGAAATGTTATCAATTTACCCTGATATATTTTGGCATTGGAAAACGCTATCAAATGTTCATGACGGCTGCGGTAATGCCAGCGCAGGGTTTGCGAGGGCCACAAGGCTGCTTCATCAAGCAGCGATTCATACGCTCCGGTATCATCCATTTCGCCGTCCTCATCTTCCTCATATTCATCGGAGCCGGACATCAGTGCGCTGAAAAAGTCGGTCGGGGGAAGCTGCTTTCTGTCGCCTGCGATAATGGTTTGTCTGGCGCGGAATATGGCGCCGATGGCTTCCTCTGTTCTGACCTGTGACGCCTCGTCGAACAAAACAGTGTCAAACTCAAAATTACTTTCACCCAAATATGTACTCACAGAAAGCGGCGACATCATGACGCAGGGCTTTAATGCGGGGAGCAAATTCGGCAAAGCCGCAATCAGTTTTCTGATGGGCATAAGTTTTCTCTTTTTTGCCATTTCGCGGCGCAGCAGGGCTAATTCTACGCTGGAACCAAATGCGTCAAAATTGGGCAAACGCGCGATCAACCTCTCAATCAGCATTGCCCTGGATATTTCTATATGCGATGTATCAAGGCCCTTGAACAATGCAACCCGTTCATCCTGCCGCAAACGCCTGAATTTATGGATTGCTGAAAATCCCGGCATGATGGCGTCCAGCCAGGAACGATAAAAGCACTTCATGAACACAGGGATAATATCATCAGCAGACAAATCAATCTCTTTTGCCTTTGCGAGGAATACGTCAATACCCAGTTCCGTTATTTTCTTTTCTGCGCTTCGATAGTCAACCCAATACTCCAGGCTCGAAAAATTGTTTTTATATGCTGCAAACTGTCTGTTTAATTCCCGCAAAGGAAGCACAGTAAAAGAAGCCTTCCGGCTTTCATCAAAAAGCGAAGAAAATTTATCCAGCGAGGGCTGTATTCTTTTTTGCCAACCGCACAGTTTTTTGCAATAAGACGTCAGGCTGTTTATAGCAGCCGTATCATATTGGCAAATGGCATTCAGGAAACTTTTCCCAAAATGAAATTCCGCACAAAGGCCAGCAAATTTTTCCGCCCATTCCATTTTCGCTTTTAATTCAGCGTAATCAGCAGAGGAGCAATCAATGCCGAGCAAGCCGGAAAGATCAGCACAGACCGCAGAAAAATGAATGTTCGCAAGCTCTCTTTCGCAGCCGTCGTATTTAATTATTGCCTGGTTGCGTACATTCTCCGCTGCGCGCATATCTTCAAGCTGTTTGTCCAAAACTGTCTTCAAAGACTGTACTGCGGCGATTGTATCCAGCAGCATGAGTCCATCGCTATAGGTGAATTTACCGGCAGTCTTATGATACGACAGCAGCGTTTTCTGGGCTTTGCGGAAGTCTGCAATAAAAACTCTCATCCATGTGCGGTATTTGGTGCGATACAAAACAAGCAAGGCGCTTGCATTGACAGCCAGAATATCCTCGTCATTGGCGGAAACAAGCGCATCATGGGCAATCTGCCATTTACCAAGAGCGGCGGAATACTTCTGCTGCTTTCTTTCAAACGCGATTTGCAAAGAATCTCTGTTGGCTTTAAGCGCGCGGCTTTCATTTTGCAGTTGAACAGCCTGTATACACCTGGTCAGGATTTTGATTATACATACAAAATCAAGCGAAAGCCATCTGGGCGGTATTTTGGGCGAAGTTTCAACAACTTCCTGAATCCTTATAATATCGCTGACAGAGATAAATGCCCATTCGTTTTTTACTCTGAACAACTCTGCAACGGATTGAAAAACAGATCTCCCTTCGTCAATTAAACCCGACAGTTTGTCCGCGTTCACAGCAAATTGCTGACGAAAGGTGTGCCCAGGCGGTTCTGCAATAACGCAGCCTCGCCACGGGTTATCATCCTGATAACCGCTTTTTGAAACAACTCTTGTTAATTCTTCAAGAGCGAACCCGCATTGCGCCAATGATTCCTGCGAAAATTTATCCGCGCCCTCCTGTACGTAGTCAATATTGGGATATCTGTCGAGTTTGGCCAATGCGCCGTTCACCTGATATATGGTCCTGTCAAGCGGCTTGACGATGGTATGCAGCTCTTCGCTGTACCGGTTCAGCAAAGCCCTTGTTTCTTTCAATCGGGAGAGCGTATTCAAAGCGTCCTGCGTCAAAGAATGCCGTTTGCGGGACAGGCGTACCGAATGCTCAAACTGGTCAAGAATTTCACGGCGCTTTGCTTTATGCCCATGCAATTCCAGGCAAAAATCGCCTAACCCCGCCGCAGTCAATCGTTTATCAACAACCTCAAGCGCTGCCTTTTTTGCAGAAACAAACAACACTTTTTTGCCGTCCGCGACAAGCTCTGCGATAATATTGGTAATCGTTTGGCTCTTTCCGGTGCCGGGAGGACCCTGTAAAACAAAGCTCACGCCGCGTTTGGCAAGTAAGATTGCGTCCTGCTGGCTGGAATCGGCGTCCACAACCGAAAAAACCTCCTGCGGCGGAGTGTTGTCGTGATTATATGTATCTATGCCGGATACATTTTCATTTTCACCAAAAGCTTCGCCGTTTAATGAACGGACAGCAGGGTGTTTCTTTACTTTGGCGGCATTTCGCTCCAAATCGCGGTACATATTGATTTTCAAAAATGAAAACAGAGAGAGCTGCGCAGCATCGACGGAAACTTTCCATCTTTGCGCGGCAATCATTTCCTTTACTGTGTGTATATATCTGTCTGCATTATCATCATCCTCGAATTTGGGCAGCTGGAGACCGAAATCATTCAGGAGCTTTTGTTCCAGCGAATAGTTAGTCGTAATTTCCTCATCCAGCCTCGATAAGATAATTGGCTTGAATAAATCTTCCTGCGTTAATTTGACAGGCACGAGAAGCAAAGGTGAACGCATATCCTGCTCGTCTTTGCTGTCTTTGCCTTTTTCGCGCCAATGCAGAAAACCGAATGCCAGATAAAGCGCGTTTAAGCCCTTTTCCTCATTGAACTCTTTTGCTTTTTTCATAAGCGCGCGCAGAGTCTTATATGCTTCATGAGGTTTTTGGTCGGTTATAATGCCGTTCCCCGCATCGGTATCTCCCTCGTGTTCTTCGTCGTTTTTGTCGTCGGGAACCGGGAAAGGAAGATACTGGTCGGCTTCTGAAAACAAATTCCAAAGGCTTGTATAGTCCGGCTGCGCAATCAGCAGGGAAGACCGGGAAATCCGCTTGCCGGACTTTGGAAGCGGACAATTTATCAGCCGGTTACGCTTGCTTAAATCAATCAGATTTTTTTTCCAGAACTCAAGTTTCGTGTCGATGTTCGCCACTATTGCAAGTCTCCCATGTGCGGAATATCGAGTTTTAATAGACCATATAAAGAAACATATAAAAATAACATAAGACCGTTAAATGGTCTATTGAAAATTATTTTCCCGAAACGGCTCCGCAGAATACCCGCATATCGGGCGATTTTTCAGAGTTTGCCGGATAATCCCGGTCGAGAAACAGCATAACGCGGGCGCAAAGTAACCCGAAACGCTTGAGAATAAGAGGGGGTGCCGCAGGCTCGCAGAGAGCCGCAACCCCGCGCTTATGGCCATCCACAGCGAGGGGTGCTTTTCATCCAGAGCCGCAGGCAGGGGGAGCATATGCCTGCACCTCCGCGATACGCACATGAAATTATACGTGCTGA
This sequence comes from Spirochaetota bacterium, assembly GCA_031283155.1. Classification (GTDB taxonomy): domain Bacteria; phylum Spirochaetota; class JAGLSM01; order JAGLSM01; family JAKPMW01; genus JAKPMW01. Next base: position 4,319 of record JAITCI010000004.1, read on the forward strand.
ATCCTGCGCTCCCCCTTTGTAAAATTCACTAGCTTTACCATAAGCAACGCGAAAGGAGAGCGGCATGACGGACACAAGCGCGCTCTCTGTTTTGGGATTTGACGAGATAACGCGAAAGCTCATCGGCTATGCGCGGACGCCCGGTGCAAAAGAAAAACTCGGGCAGGCGTATTTTCCCGGGCTCGCCGAACTGGAACTCCTCCTCGATGAGACCGAAGCGGCGCTCGCGCTGGGGCGCGCCTTTGGATGGCCGGTTTTTTCAGAACACGATATCGAGCCCCTCTTTGCGCAGCTGCATCCACGCGACGCCATGCTCTCCGCGCGCGATCTCCTGACCATCGCGCTCTGGCTGGAGAATATCGCCGCCTGTTTGCAATACCGTAAGCAGGCGGGAGTGGCTTTACGTTCGCCTGAATCGGAGTGGGTGCTGCGCCAGGCGGAGCGGCTCGATCCCTGGTTTGAAGGTATTATTCCGCAAGTCCCCATCACGCGCGCGATCCATAACGCGATTGACGAAAAGGGGGAGGTGCTGGACTCGGCCTCGCCCGAGCTTGCGCGCACCCGCCATGAGATGCGCGATCTCGCGGCGCGCGCGATGCGCGCTTTGCAGCGGTTCCTGGCCGAGCCCCGCCATGAGGAGATCATTCAGGAACGCATCATCTCGCTCCGCGACGGGAGGCACGTGATCCCCATCAAGGCCAATTTCGCCGGAAGGGTTCGCGGGATCATCCTTGACCGCTCCGCAAGCGGCGGGACGCTCTTTATGGAACCGGATGCGGTCATCCCCATCGACAACGCGATCAAGGAGCTGGAGCTTAAGGAAGAGCGTTTGATTGCAGAGATACTGCGCGGCCTGACGAGCCGCGTGCAGGAGGCGCTGCCGGGCTTAAGCCGCGCGTATCAGAACACCGTCATCCTTGATTGCATTTTTGCGCGCGCGCGGCTGGCCGATGCGCACAAGGCGGTACGTCCCGAATTCAGCCCCGCCGAGGATGCGCTCGATATCCGCGAGGCGCGCCATCCCCTGCTCTCCCACGAAGTAGTCCCGATTGATATCCATCTTGCCCATCGTTCCCGCGTGCTCGTGATCACCGGTCCCAATACCGGCGGCAAAACCGTCGCGCTGAAAACCCTGGGACTCTTTACGCTCATGGCCAAGTGCGGGCTTTTTATCCCTGCGGCAAGCGCAGCCTTGCGCTTCTTTTCGCGGGTCTTTTGCGACATCGGCGACGAGCAGAGCATCGAAAAAAATCTCTCCACCTACTCCGCGCATATACGCACCGTTGTGCGCATCCTCGAAGAGGCCGACCGCGACAGCCTCGTCCTGATCGATGAGATTGGGGCGGGTACCGATCCGCGCGAGGGCGCCGCGCTCGCGATCAGCATTATCGAAGAAGCAATTTACCGCGAGATCACCCTGGTCGCGACGACGCATTACGGCGCGATAAAGAATTTTGCCTATACCCATGAGTTTGTGGACGTGGCGGGCGTCGCCTTTAACGAAGAGACCCTGACCCCCGGATACCGTCTGGAACATGGCGTCCCCGGCGCGTCGCACGCCTTTTCGATAGCGGCGCGCCTGGGTCTCGCGCCGGATATTCTCGAGCGCGCGCGCGCGGGTTTGTCTGATGAGGTGCGCGTTACCGAGGAGATGTTCCGCCGGATTGAGAACGATCTCGCGGGCGCGCGCGGGAAAAAACTTGCCGCCGATGAGGAGTTCGCCGCAAGCAAAGCCGCCCATGCCCAGTATAAGCGCCAGGTAGAGATCCTGAAGAATGAGCGGCAGGCGCTCATGGAAGAGACACGCCTCGCCATGCGCGCGCTCATAGAACAGGCGAAAGAGGAATGCGCGCGCATTTTGGATCAGCTTGCCCTGCGCGAACACGCCCCGAACGCGCGCGAGACCGCCGCGCTCCATGCCGGCATACACGCCCTCGAACAGTCGCTCCCGAATATTTCCGGTGAAGCAAATTCAGAAAGCGAATATGACGCCGAATCGGACGACGCCGCAGAGCTTGCGGTGGGCGATAGGGTAACTGTCCTGGCGCTGAAGAAGGATGGCGTCGTGAGCGCAATAAAAGGCGATGAGGCCACAGTCGCGATTGGATCATTCACAACGCAGATAACAAAAAGCGGTCTGCGGCGTATCGGAAAAGGCAAAAGCGCTTCTCCCCACAGGCATATCGCCCAGGCGCTCCGCTCCGCGCCGTCCATTACTTTGGATATTCGGGGACTGCGCGCGCTTGAGGCCGAAGAAAAACTGCGCGCGTATCTCGATGACGCCGGGATCGCGGGCCTTGAGATAGCGACGATCATCCACGGCAAAGGCACGGGCAGCCTGCGCGAGGTCAGCCATCGCGTACTCTCGAAGCATCCCTTTGTCGCGTCTTTTGGGTTCGCGCATCCGGCGGCGGGCGGCGAAGGCGCAACGGAAGTGAAGCTCAGCCCCGCGCACTGAGGCTTGTCCTTAATGTATCATTTGGCAGTATTTTCGTCATTGCGAACCCCGCGCGAAGCGGGGTGAAGCAATCCAGGGGGAACATTTTTACATGGATTGCGCTTGTACCCTGTGGGTATCGGCTGCGCCTCGCAATGACGAAAAAAAACACTTTAAGGACGCAGCTTAATTTTTCATTGAATAATGTTTTTTGCTCGCGCGATCCAGAAAGCGCCGCTCGCTTGCGCGCAGAGACGCCATGCCCTCCTGCGAAATCTTGTCGAGAAGCGCATCCACGCGCGCCTGATCCGCATTCCGTTTCGCGAGGCGGCGCTTCCAGAGGAAAAAACCTATGCGCTCGCGCAAGCTGCGCCGCGTTTGCTTAAGTATGTCCGGGTGCGCAGTTCGCCGGATGGTTCGGCTTTCCTCATTGCGCCCCCAAAGCAGGGCGAGCAAAATTCCTGCCGCCAGCCCGCCAAGATGCGCCCAATGCGAAACCCCGCCGCCGCCCTGGAGCGAGAGAATAAATTCAATTCCGCCCAGAATGATAACCAGAATCGCGAGCGGCACCGGAAAGACAAAAAAAACCAGCACCTTTTGCTTCGGCCAGAGCCAGGCGGCGTACAATAAAACCGCGTATACGGCAGCCGAAAATCCAACAACCGGATCCGGCGAGGCAAGCACGTGCGCCACCCCTCCGGCGAGAATCGCAAACAGGAGCAAAATGGCAAACCGGCTTTTTCCCAAAGCCCTTTCCAGCGACGGTGAAAAAAACCAAAGAACCAGAAAATTAAAGAATAAATGCCAAAAGCCTGTGTGCGGCAGCGCGTATGTAAAAAGCCGCCAGGCCTCTCCCCGCGCGAGATGCGCTTCGCTGAGCAAAGCAAAAGAGATAACGTACCCTTCCCCAAGCATGAGCAGCAGCGTACACGCCGCTGACAGCATAAGAGCGATGCGTGTGCAATACGGCTCATCCTGCCACCCCGGAACAGCCCACATCAGCGCACCCCTTGATAAGTCCTTATCTTCATATTTGCTTATTCTATAAACCTGCCGTCTTTCATTACATAAACCCTTTTGCCAATTTTTGCGAGATTATGATTATGGGTTACAAGTATAATCGTAATCCCCTGCTCGCGGTTCAAACGAACAAGCAGCTCCTTGATCTCTTCGGAGCGTTTGCTGTCGAGGTTGCCGGTCGGCTCATCGGCGATCAACACCTTTGACCGCAGGGCAAGCGCGCGCGCAATCGCCACACGCTGCATCTCTCCGCCGGAAAGATGCCAGGGAAGATGATTTTTTCGCGCGAGTATACCGAGCATATCCATGAGCTTGTCAAGTTCCGCATCGGAGACTTCGAGCTTTGGCTGGAAAACTCCGGGGAGTACGATATTTTCTGCGACGGTCAGCGTGGGGACAAGAAAAAATTTCTGAAAAACGTAGCCAAATATTTCGCGGCGGATGCGCGTGAGTTCCCCTTCGGTAAGCGCCGCTCCGGGGGCAAACACACATCGCCCGTTAATACAGAGTTCACCGCTCGTTGGATTATCCAGAGAACCGATTATATTCACAAATGTGGTCTTGCCGCTGCCGGATTCACCCGTGATTGCGACTATATCCCCCGCATCAATATCCAGGCTGATGCCGTTAATCGCGCGGATTTCTTCAGAGCCGCGCTTAAATATTTTGAAAATATCTTTCGCGGTAATGAGATGTTCCATGTTATTCATTCCTTATGCTTTCAAGAGGCCGAACCGAAGCTGCCCGCCACGCCGGATACACACTGCCCAGCATTCCGATACACGCTATTGCTATAAATGAAAACAGGGCTGTCGAGCCGTTTATGATTATGAGTTTCCCTGAAGGCGAAAATGGGAGAAAATACCGCACTGCCAATTCCGACATACCGGAGAATATCCATGAAAACCCAATACCAAGCAGACCTCCAAAAGCGCAGAGTATGGTTGTTTCAATAAATACCATCTTAAAGATATCCCCGGGCAGAGCCCCCATGCTCTTCAGTATCCCGATCTCCTGATACCGCTCAAACACGGACATCAGAACTGTATTTACTACGCCAAAAATTGCAATAAGAAACGCTATGCAGGCAACAGAGAGTACAATGGCTTTCGCGCTCGACACCAACCCCATGATTGTATTTTTAACCTGCGCCATTGAAACCACCTGTACGTCGGGAAGCTGGTAAAGCTCTTCCTCAAACGCGGCTTGATCGATCTCCGGCACAAGGCGCATACCGAGCATCGTGAGTTCGCCCTCCCTGTTAAAAGTTTTTTGGGCGGCAAAGAGCGGCATATAGATCATGCCGTCATCCTGGTTCCCGGTGCGCTTCAGGACGCCCACAACCTCATACTCTTCCGTTGTGCCGGGCAACAGCATCAGATCCCCCGCTTCGCGCTGCTCAAGTTCGGCCACCTCGTATCCAAGCACAACCTGGTTTTCCGCATCGGACGCAAACCATGTGCCCTGCGAGAATGCAAGGTATGGCTTCATGGGCGGATAGCTTGCGGCGTCAATCCCAAGATAGATGGTCGTGCCGCCCGTCTCTCCCCTGTTGGGATCAAACTCCGCATGCATGATCATGGGTGTTGCCCGCTCCACCTGCGGTTTATCGATAACGCTCCTGACCAGATTCTCCGGCATATAGCGCAAACCCGTGCCGCCCTGGAGCATGAGGGTTGCGGCCTCATAAGGGCAGCCCTTTGCCGTCAGCACAATCTGAAAACCCATACCTTCGATATTTTCATTCAGTGAATTTTCATACCCATGATTGAACCCAAGCAGGGTTACAAAAACCCACGTAGAGATAACTATCCCAAGAATGGTGAGCGAGGTGCGCACCTTGCGCCTGAGCAGATTTTTATACGCGACCTGGTAGATACTGAGTTTCAACTTTGCCTCCCCTTCCCGCCAAAAACAAAGATATCCACAAGAATAAAATTTTTCTTGACCGCGCGCAGCGTGGCGTAAAAATCATCCCCCTCGCCGGTAATGCCTGCCGGTATTCCGGTGTGTTTTATGGGATCATAATCCTTAAAATCCGCGAATGAAAGCCCCTTAAACATGGCGGCGAATCCCGGCGCAGTCATGGCTTTCGCGTTCCTGCTTGTTAATTTCTGATAATAAAAATCGGAAATGATGCCCTGCGGATTATATGCCAGAAAAACCTGCAAACCGCCGTACTGCCCCTTTTGGTTTATGCCGTGGATATAACCAATAGTTTCTTTGCCCTTAAGAACGGTATACAGGGTGTAGGGAACGTCAATCGTTTCATACAATCCGGTAAATTTATCCCCAAGACGGGCTTCAACCGTTTGGAGAAGCTCTTTACCGCCCAATTTGTCTATCGACTTGTAGGCAGTTTTATACCCCGTGGAACCCGGGAAGAACCGCTTGACGTCACGATCGGGATCCTTCAGATCGCATCCGACGGCAGCGGAAAGCTGCGCCGCGAAACCAAGCAAAAGCGCGGCAAACAAGAGTTTTTTCTTCATTTTTACACTCCAAAGTACCAATAGATTTGAAGCACAAGGCTCTGATCGCCCATTATAAGCTCCGCCTGATACATGACACGCGCGGCAAGATCAGCCGTTATTCTGAAAGTGACACCGCCCGCCAAAAATAAATCTTCCATACCTTCTCTGCTTGCGTATACACCCTGCACCTCAAGTTTGAGACGATCCTCTTCCAAAAGATTATAGCTCAGACGATAGAGCGCGGCGAGAGCAAACGTATCCGCCCTTGTTCCGCAGTCAAATTCGGCCTTATGCCCGAACCTGCCATGGTTCCAAGCAAAGTCGAGTCCGCCAATAAGGATGGGAACAGGATCGCCGGTAATCACATAACCCATGACGTCCGGTATCCGCCCGCCCATACAGGAGAACCCGATGGTATAGTTATCCTGGTCAAGAATGCCCAGGGAGAAACGCGATGTCGCAAGCCAATTTCCCCTGAACTTCAGTCCCATCCCGCTGCCGGTGGAAATGGCAATGCCAAGATCGCCGTCCGCAAAATCGTAAGAATATCCAATCCCCCAGTCGCGATCAAACCCAAAGCCCTGCATCGAAAGCGGCTGCAACAGATCGGCGTGGGTATCCCAGTATGAGACAGCGCCAAAGGCGATGCGGTTATGCCCTGCCCAGATATCGCCGCCGCCGATCTTGAATTTGAGGTATGCGTTATACACTTGCGGCTGTATGCGTTTTTCCGCATCGTCCCAGACAAGCCGCATCTGCAATGCGCCCATACCCACATCGCCGGACTCTCCTGAAAATTTCTGAATGAAGTCAAATCCGATACCGTTTTTTTGCATCGTGTCATGCGCATGACCGGAATGCAGGACGAAATCATCTTCTGTGACAGAATAACCGACGACGCCCTGCAGCTCGAGAAAGAGGAGGCTGCTCGCCGCATACACGGGAAAAACAGCAAGAATAAACAGAAATGCCGCAAGAAGAACACGTTTCATGGCAAGTACACTTAAATCTTAAATATACAGAGTGATTTTTTTCTCCGCCGCTTTTACGCCATTTTTCATGACGGAAAGGATTATCTCCCAATCACCGCGCATGGCAAAATATATCGGAAGAAGAAAATCTCCTTTATCATTGCGCTTCATTTTCTCTTCTGTCCTGTGATGCCCGCGCATGGACGGCATATCATAATCCGCAATAATCTCGATATCCCGCGCCTGATTGCCTTCCTTGTCTGAAACCACAACCCTCAATGTATAATGCCCTACCCGGGGTTTCTCAGGCCATTCATATTGAACAATATATTCCGAATCCGGATCCTCACCGGCGTTGGACTGCTGATCACCAGGCGTTTTCAGAAATAAAGCATATATCGCGGCGGCGAGAAGAATAACGACAAGTGTGATGATAATGGATTTTTTCATGGTTCCTCCGCATTCTCAGGATGATCATCAGGATCATCCTGCACAACAGAATTAAAAACACCCATAAGATAAATATACTGATAATGAAATCCACTGTCAGTAATCCCGGTAAAATGAGCCGCTCTTTGCCTGATATGCACGCAAACGCTATACTTCATAAAGACCTTGAAGATTCAGCCCCTGAGAGCGAGGCAGGCTTTGGACGATTGGTATGAATTTTTTTTCGCTCGTGACAATTTTGAGTCGCACCGCATTCCCGGGCAGGCAGAAACATACTTCAAATTAGATAAAATGCGCGAACTCTGCAGGCTTGCGGGAGAACCCGCGCGCGCGGCGCGATTTATTCATATCGCCGGTACCAATGGCAAAGGGTCAACCTGTTTTTTTCTTGAGCAGGGTTTACTCGCGGCATTTGAGAAGAGCGCACGCATAGGGCTCTTCATGTCTCCCCATGTGGAGAGCGCCTGCGAGCGCATCCGTATCGATGGGCAATCCGTCAGCGAAGTGGAGATGCGCTGGGCTGCGGAAAAAATTGCGGAGTACATTCCGCCGGAATTGAACGCAACCTGTTTTGAGGCGCTTCTCTTAGCCGCCCTCCTCCTTTTTGAGAAACACGCCTGCGGATGGATCATTCTCGAAACCGGTATCGGCGGTCGGCTCGACGCCACCAATATCTTCACGCCGGAGCTTTGTATACTCACGCCGATAGCGCTGGATCATGTCCCGCTTTTGGGAACGAGCCTTCCCGAAATTGCCCGCGAGAAAGCGGGCATCATTAAGCCGGGCGTCCCCGTGCTCTGCGCGCGGCAAGATCCCGCCGCCCGCGAGGTTATCCAGGCGCGCTGTCTGGAATTGGGCGCGCCCCATTATGAGATCGCCGGATATACCGCGCGCGAACTCGGCTTCGCGGGTACCCTGCTTACGCGCGATGACGGAACGGCCTGGCAAACGAAAATGCCCGGGATGGAGCAAGCCGCCAATCTTGAGCTTGCCCTCGCCGCGCTCTCGCTTCTTCATGCAGGCAGCGGACACAAAGAGAGCGCTCTCGCGGATCCCCCCGCGCCCAACCGCTTTCGCGCGCGCCTCTTGGCCGAATCCCTGCCCGCGCGCCTTGAGTATTGTGCGGGCGAGCCCGCATACCTCATTGATGGGGCGCATAATCCAGCGGCGCTTGCGAATCTTGCCGGATTTATCGCAAGACGCCGCGAGGAGGGACGGATTCAAAATTGCGCAGTAATTACCGCGATGATGGCGGACAAGGATATCGCGGCCAATATGCGTATAATAGGAAGTTTCGCGGATACCCTCATCATAACAACGCTTCCGCTTGAAAGAGCGGCAGGCATCGCGGAACTCGAAAGGCATATCCGCGCAGAGGTACGGTATACGCGCGCGCGCACGCCGCCGGAAGCGCTCGCGTATGCGCGGGAAGAGGCCGCAAAAAATAATGCGCTGATTGTGATCGCCGGATCCTTTGTACTCACGGGCGTCTTGCGCGGTCAAATATAGCGCGTGGGATCCGCCACTCCGGCCTCGGCAAAACCATCGCGCCGGAGGATGCAGGCGTCGCAATGCCCGCAGGCTCTGCCCTCGCTATCGGCCTGATAACACGATACAGTTTCGCCATAATCCACCCCAAGCGAAATCCCAAGCCGAATAATCTCCGCCTTGGAGAGGCGCATCAGCGGCGCATGGACGACAAAGGCATTATCGTCAAACGCGGCGCTCGTTCCGAGATTCGCAGCGCGCGTAAAGGCCTCAATAAATTCAGGGCGGCAATCGGGATATCCCGAATAGTCCACGCTGTTTACGCCTATCATAATTGCCCGCGCCGGGAGCTTTTCGGCAAAGGCGGCAGCCATGCTTAAAAATATCAGATTGCGCGCGGGGACGTAACTCTCCGCCAGGCCATGCCCGATTTCGGATCGGCTGCGATCCAGCGCAAGTTCGCCCGCGCCCGTGAGCGGAGACCGGCAAAATGGCAGCGGATCAAGCCGGATGCTATGGTGCGCCCGGGCGGCATAGCGCTTCGCCAGAATCATAGCCCGCTCAAGCTCGGCTCGGTGCCTTTGCCCATAGTCGAAAGAAAGCGCATACACCCTATAGCCCTTATCAACCGCCCAGGCAAGTACGGTGGTTGAGTCCAGACCGCCGCTCATCAGAAGAACCGCATTTTCCATAATGTATCCCTTATTACATAATATACTCGTATCACGGCGGTATTTATGGAAGCTATAGCAGCAATATGCTACAATGCTTTGCGGAAATACTATCCGGAAGCAAAAATTCGTTGCTGATTGGAGGGAGCTATGACTTGTATGTATGCTATGATTTGTATCGCGGCGATTATGGCAATCGCTTTTATGGTCGTCCGGCTGAAAACCAGACCGGTATGCGGGATGCTTGCGAAAACCGCCGCGTCGGTAGCCTTTGTACTCATGGGCTTTATCGGGATTTATCAAAATTGCAGCGGCTTTTCGGAGGTGCTGCTTCTGGGGCTTGTGCTGGGGCTTGTAGGCGATATCGTTTTGGAAATGAAGCTGGTCGACACCGAAAGGAGCGACTATTATTTTCTGGGCGGAACAACCGCTTTCGGCCTGGGGCATATTGCCTATCTGGTCGCGCTTTTGCTGTACGCTTCCGCGGCTATCGATACAGGCGTCCAGAGTGAAGCCCTGATTTCCGTCGTTATCGCGGTCGTCGCGTCGGCAATCATTTTATTCAGCTCGCGCTTCATGAATATTCAGTTCGGCAAATTCATCATTCCCGTGGCAATCTACACATTGCTTCTTACGTATATGACGGCTTTTTCGATCATCCTCTTTCTCGGGAACTGCAATCTGGCGTTAATCGCGATAGGTATGCTTGCCTTCCTGCTCTCGGATATGACGCTCTCCACCATGTATTTTGGCGGCAAAGCGGACAGCAAGGAATTGTTCGTGATATGCCACGTCCTGTATTACGGGGCGCAGATCTGCATAGCTTCGTTTATTTTTATCACCTGAAAAAGAAAAATCCGGTCGTTGGCGGCAAATCTGCCGTCAACGACCGGAGAAGAGAACAAGCGCGAAGAGTTTTCAAATCACGCCGAGCGGGACAAGAATGATCAGAAGTAATGCGTTCAGTGCGGCGAGGGAGCCAATAAACAGCCATTGCGTTTTCGGCTTTGCATCGGGAACCAGAAACGCCGCAAGAAAAAAAGGTATATAGGTGGTGATAAAAACAGGGATCGCGCCCCACCAGGGATACACCCAGATAAATGCCGGCGTAGACGCAAGAAAAATTTCAACAAGGCTGAAAAATGCCGCATTGCCAACGGCAAATAATATGCGGTTGTTGATACCAAAAATCTTCAGCTTGGGGTCTTCGGGCAATAACTTATGCGTGGCGACGCCGGCAATGGAAAACATCATCGAAAGCTCCCAACTGACGCCAATGAGCAAAATCAAACTTGTGCTTTCGGCAGAAACTGTCCATAGTGCATACCCTGTAGCCGCGCAGATTACGGCATTCATGATTTCGTAAAACCAATGCACCATATACAGCGCCAGACCGGCGGCTATTCCCTTGAAATTTTTGTTCTTGAATTCAGTCGCGTATACATAAACAACGAAAGCAAGTATAGCAATAAAAGTCCAGTGAAAATTATACGTTTCACGTACGGCAAAGTTGGCCATATCCGCCAAAGGTATATTATCCAAATCTCCAAACCACATACAGACCTCCTTCATAAAAACAGCATTGGGCTAGAACAGGATGTTCTGTCCCAAGCGCGTACAAGGATGTACGCTCCTGCGAGGGCTAGCGGGCGGTATAGGCTTTCGCGATCTCGGTAAAGATAACCCCTATGCCATAAGCGCCGGCGTCGGGATGCCCTATCGAGCGGTCGCCCACGGTGCCTGCCCGCCCCATGCGCGCGGCTATCTTTTTTGTGGCTTCCGCGCCTTCCACTGCCGCAGCCGCCGACTTTTTCATGGCGTCACCCAGATCGACGCCCGCCTTCGCGCTTTCACTCATGCTATCGGCTGCGGGAACCAGCGCGTCTATAAGCGTTTTATCGCCCACCACCGCGCCGCGTCCGAAGGAACGCTCGCCCGTTTTCTGGATAGCGACAACCGCCGCCTGTAAAATTTCCGCAAATCCCGACACGTCTATTTCCTGCGCTTCGCCCGCAGCCTTCGCCGCTCCGCGGAATGCCGACCCCCATATAGGCCCGGAAGCGCCGCCGCAATATTCCATGATGATCATGCTGCAGCTTTTCAGAAAAGCGCCAATATTGGAATTATCGAGCGTACTCCATTCCGCCTTCAACTGCTTGAACCCTTTTGCAATCGACATCCCAAAATCGCCGTCGCCTGCGGCGGAGTCCATATCGCAAAAATGCACCTCGTTTTTTATAATGATATCCGCCATGGTGTCTATGATGAAAATCATGTCATTGGTCGTAATTTTGTTATTCATAAAACTCCTTTCACCCCCGCAGAGGGAAATTCTTCATCAGTTAAACACGTCCAGCAGTTTCTTCAGATTCGGTGTAAGACGCATCACCGTAACGGAAGCGCCGGCCATATCGATCGAAGTCATAAAATTGCCGACAAAGGTCTTATGGATTTTGGCGCTCTTGGCCAGAAGTGCGTCGCTCACGGAATTATTGAACAGATATAACTCCTGTAACGGCGTCCCGCCGAAGCCGTTGATCATCAGCGCGATTTCCTCGCCCGATTTCAACCCTAAATCTTCGGCAAGCGCATCGATTATGCGGTTTGCCAATTCGTTTGCGGTTGCGGCAGGTTCCCTTTTGATCCCGGGTTCGCCGTGGATGCCCACGCCGAATTCCATCTCGCCGTCCGATATCTCAAAGGTGGGGCTGCCCTTCGCGGGAACGGTGCAGGATGTCAGCGCAAAGCCCAGACTGCGCACGTTTTGAATCGCTTCCTCCGCATCCGCCTTAACCTTTTCCAGCGAATTGCCCGCCTCCGCCGACGCGCCCGCGATCTTGTGTACAAACACGGTACCCGCGACGCCCCTGCGCCCGACGGTATACAGACTGTCCTTCACTGCTATATCGTCGTTGGTGTACACCTGATCCACATTGACGTCGTCGTCCTCTTTGGCCATAGCCGCCGCGTTATCGAAATTCATGCGGTCGCCCGAGTAGTTCTTGATGATGAGCAGGGTTCCCTTATTGCTCTGCGTTTGCAATATGGCGTTATACACCTGCACCTGCGAAGGCGAAGCGAATACATCGCCGCATACCGCCGCGTCGAGCATTCCTTTGCACACAAAGCCCGCGTGCGCGGGTTCGTGTCCCGAACCGCCGCCCGAAATCAGCGTTACTTTGTCCTTGTTGATCTCTTTTTTCTTGATGACCTTGAATTTTTCGATGAAATCCAATTCGGGATGCGCTTTCACAATCCCTTTACACATCTCGATAACCACTGTCTCGGGAGTGTTTATGATTTTTTTCATTATAAAGGCTCCTTTTACTTTATAAATCCGAAGCCGCCCGGAGCGCGAGACCCTCTCTTTCGCTCCGCTGCGGCAATACAAAAACGGCGCGCCGGAATTATTTGGCGGCAGTGCCGCCGCCCCTGGCTTCGCTGCCCAGCTTATCCGCCACCAGAATCGCCGCCTCGACCATATCCGCCGTTACGGGGAAAGGCATATTATGGACGGACTCCTCGGGGATGGTGGACTTTTGCGCGCATTCCTTCAGCAGAGCGGGATCCACTTTTTTGATGCCCAAATCAGCGAGGCACACCGGCAGCCCAACCGACAGACAGAATTCAATGACCTCGCCGATCTCGTCCAGATCCGCGTTTTCCAAAACCAGATGGACTATTGTTCCGAACGCGACCTTCTCGCCGTGATAGAACTTATGCGCCTCGGGGAAAACCGTCAGCCCGTTATGCACAGCGTGGGCGGCGGCAAGCCCGCCCGACTCAAAACCCAGTCCCGAAAGCAGAATATTGGTCTCGATGATTTTTTCGAGCGCGGGGGTGATGGCCTTCGCCTCGCAGGCGATCTTCGCCTTCACGCCCTCTTCCAGCAGGGTTTCGTAGCAAAGCTCCGCGAGCGCCATTGCCGTCATGGTGCCCACCGCCTTGGGCTTATTATACCCGCTCGCGTTCACCCTTCCATACGACGCGGTTGTGGAGCGCGCCTCGAAATAGGTTGACAGCGCATCGCCCATGCCCGAGACCAAAAAACGCACGGGGGCTTTGCTGATGACTGTCGTATCCACCAGAACGATCTCCGGATTATTGCGGAAATAGGCGTAATCGTCAAAAGCCCCGTCCGGCGTATAGAGTACCGCCGAGGAACTCGTCGGCGCGTCTGTGGCCGCGATTGTGGGGCAAATGATAATGGGTTTTTTGCTGTCGCCGACGCATTTGCAGGTATCAATCGCCTTGCCGCCGCCCAGACCCACTATGCAGTCGCAGTTATTTTTCGTCGCGACGTCGAGCAGTCTCTTGACCTCTTCGCGGGAACATTCGCCGCCGAACTCCCCCATAACGAATTTAATCTTGTATTCCGAAGCGGTAAAATCGAGCTGCTCCTTCACCCGCGCGATATCGTCCTTGTGCGCGATTAAAAGCGCTGACTCTCCGTACAGCTTGACATAATCCCCCAAATACTTCAAAGCGTCCTCGCATTGAATGTATTTTGTGGGCGAAATGAAAGCTTTTCTCATAAAAAACCCCCTTTTGAAAATTTTATCCATTATACAACAGATTGAAAAAGAATTGCAAGCGCCGCAAAACACAGAAGAATGCAGCCCTGCCGTGAAGATTATGCTAACCTAATACCCTCGGTTTGATGTACAATGCGGAATGTGATTATCGGCAGAAACCTCAGTAAAAACACGTTCCACTCGGGAGGCATATATGCTTTTCAAATGCTATTGCAGGATATATCAGGCGGCATTCCGCATTGCGGTTAAATTTTTGCGGTGGCGCAAGCCTGTCCTTATTGAGGGCGAGAACTGTTATAAGCAATTAGCGGATATTCTGAAGCAGAAAAACTGGTCGCCCGTGATGCTGGTGACGGATAAAAACCTGTACGGCATGGGTATGTGCGCGGGACTGGAGGAACAGTTATCCGCCGCGGGGATTCCGTATTGCATATACAAGGAAGTCCAGCCCAACCCCACAATCGATAACGTGGAGGCCGCGCTCGCAGTCTATACCGACAACAAATGCAAAGCCATTATCGCGCTCGGGGGCGGATCGCCCATGGACTGCGCAAAGGGTGCCGCCGCGCGCGCCGCGCGCCCCAAAAAATCCATTAAACAAATGGCCGGCGTTTTGAAGGTGCGAAAAACCCTGCCCCCGCTGTTTGCGGTGCCCACAACGGCGGGTTCGGGTTCCGAAACCACGCTCGCCGCAGTCATTACCGACAGCGCGACGCATCGTAAATTCGCCATAAACGACGTAAAGCTCATCCCGCGATACGCCGTACTCGAACCCGCCTTAACCGTTAATTTGCCCGTACACATTACCTCCACCACGGGCGTGGACGCGCTGACGCACGCGATTGAGGCCTATATCGGCGGCAGCAATACGCGCGAAACAAAGCACAACGCCGAGCGCGCCTTTAAGCTGATTAAGGAAAATCTTTTCGCGGCATATACCAACGGGAAGGATCTGACTGCGCGCAGGAATATGCTGCTCGCGTCGCATTATGCGGGGCTTGCCTTCCGCAGGGCGTATGTGGGCAACGTACACGCGATGGCGCATACGCTCGGCGGTTTGTACGGCGTTCCGCACGGGCTTGCGAACGCGGTGCTGCTGCCCTGGGTTTTGGAATATTACGGGAAAGCGGTTTATAAAAAGCTGGCACAGATCGCGGATATTATGGAAGTCGGCGGCGGGCGCACCGCACAGGAAAAGGCGCAGGCGCTCATCGCGTATATCCGCGATCTGAACGCCAAAATGAAAATCCCCGCCAAAATCGAAGGCATTAAGGACGAAGATATACCAAAAATGATTGGTTTCGCGCTTGCCGAAGCCAACCCTTTATATCCCGTGCCCGTGATTTTTACCCGAGACGATTTTAAGAATGTATTTCAGATGATTAAGGCGTAAGAAACGCGCTACCAATTCGTTATAAACAGATGCGCGGGCAGGCTATCCTCCGCCTCAATAATGCGTTCGTAGAGCGCTTCCTGCTTTTTTTGCATGAGCAGGCGTTCCTCCGCGAGGGTCAGCGCGTCGGAGAGAGGCAGGTGCGCGAGGGCGGCGGCATTTGCGTCGTAGTATTCAATGATTTCGTTGCTCGAAACAGTAACATTGGACGCCATCTGCGTCATGCACAACTGCTTAACGGCTTCGCGCGCGGCAATGCGAAGCCATGCATGCGCCTCCGGACTGGAAAGGAGGCCGCTTTTTTCCGCGAGCGCCGCGAGCACATCTCCACTGTACCTGTTTCTGAGAAACGCGGCGCGGAAGCTCGTATTTCTTTTGATGGCGTCCCGCTCGCTTGGCTTGATCCCCGGGTGCAGCGAGATGGTTACAGCAAGCTCATCCTCCGCCGCCTGCTCGGTATAGGTTTGCGCCCCCACTTTGTATATCTCGCGCCCCTTCGCGTCCCCCGCGAGATACTGCGCAAGCCCGCCCGCCGCAAAGGAGAAGGCCGCCAGAAAAAGCGCAAGCAGCGCTATGATACATTTATTCCAGCACATGCACCAATATCCCATCGCGAATCTTCGGCGCGAACCATGTGGATTTCGGCGGCATGATCTGATTCGCTTCCGCCACCGCCATGAGTTCGCTGATCTGGGTGGGGTACATCGAAAAGGCTACCTTAAACTTGCCGCTGTCGACCAGCTTCTCGAGTTCCTGTGTCCCGCGCGTACCGCCCACAAAATCAATGCGTTTATCCTTTTTGGGATCCGTAATACCCAGCAGAGGCTGTAGCACCTCGTTTTGCAGGATCGCCACATCCAGCCGGAGCAGCGGATCGTCGGCGAGCGCGCCCGTATACCGCAGAAGCTTCCACCCGCCGTTCGCTTTCCCCATATACATACAGATCGTTTTCGCTTCCTTCGGGCTCGCATGATCGGCGGGCGTAATAGTAAATTTCTCACCCAATTTTTTCAGAAATTCCGCATCGCTCTGCCCGAAGAGATCCACGAGTACGCGGTTATACGGGAGTATCTGAAGTTCGGCATCGGGGAAAGCGACCGCCAGAAAGAAGCAATACTCCTCATCGCCCGTATGCTTTGGGTTGGCGGCCTTGCGTCGTTCATACACGATGGACGCGCCCGCGCTCCGGTGATGCCCGTCGGCGATATACAATGGATTGATGTTTTTGAAGGAAGCGGTCAGGGAATCGATCTCCGCCGTGTCGGCAATACGGTGCAGGATATGCCGGATGCCATCGTCCGCCGTAAAATCGTAGAGCGCCGGACGCGCCATGACCTTTTTTATAAGCGCGTCCACCTGCGCGTCATGCGCGTAGGTGAGCAGCACCACCCCCGTCTGCGCGCTGGTCTCGTCGATATGGCGGGTGCGGTCGTCCTCCTTGTCCTTGCGCGTATGCTCATGTTTGCGGATATGGTTGTCGAGATACTCCTGTGCGGAGAAACACCCGGCAATACCGCTTTGTCTATGCGAACCCTCCTCGAGGGTATATATATATAAACATGGTGTCTCATCCTGTATGAAAATGCCGTCGGCGCGCATACGCTTAAAATTATCCCGCGCGCGCGCGTACACGGCGTCGGCATAGAGATCGGTATCCGCCGGGAGATCGATCTCGGACTTGTTTATATGCAGAAAGGAATTCGGGGAATCCGCCGCGAGCAGGCGCGCTTCCTCACTCGATAGTACGTCATAGGGGGGGCTCGCAACCTCATGGGCTTTACCGGGATCCGGCCGCACCGCGCGAAATGGACGAAGGCAGGACATGATGGACTCCTTTTGGGCAGATGAGAAAAGCTTTACCAGCAGTATTATTATAGCACGTTGCAGACTTTATGGCTAGAGCGTGTCCCTAAAGTTTTATTTGGCAGTATTTTCGTCATTGCGAGGCGTAGCCGAAGCAATCCAGGTTGTAAAATGCCATAGTGGATTGCTTCACGTTCTTTCAGAACGTTCGCAATGACAAAGAATAAAACTTTAGGGACACGCCATAGAGGTCTTATGCACGAACATACTTCAGGAGCGTATGCGCAATGAAAACATTTGCCAGAATAAGCCTTTTCCTTATCGCGCTTTTGATCATTTGCCCGCAGGCGGGAAGCGCGGCTTTTCCCTTTCAGCAGGGGGAGACAATCCGTTTTCAGATTAAAGTCTTTAATATCGAGGTCGGCTATCAGGATATGACCTTTCTGGGCGAAACCACCTTAAATGGCCGCCGCGCGCTCCACGCAATCGCGGTCACAAAATCGCTCGACTCGATCCGTTCCATGTTCAACTACAGCCTGCACGACGTGAATGAGGTTTGGATGGATCCCGATACCCTGCTCCCGCTCCGCGTCACCCGCGATATACAGGAAGGTACATGGACGGATAAGGTCGCCATCGACATGGATCAGGCGGGCAAAACCGCGCGCTATACCGACAAGCGCACCCCCGACGGCGTTATCATTCCCCTGCGCGGCGCAACCCTCGATCTCCTTTCGCTGATCTATTTTGTGCGCGCGGAGCAAACCCGCCCGGGTAGCGCCATCGACGCCGATTATATCGTGGATAATAAACAGGGCGTCAACAAAACCCGCATCATCGCGCGCAAGGGCGACGTGATCAGCCTCAGCGGCACAAAAGTCCCCACCCTTTGGTATGAGCAGGAGGGCGGCCAGGGCGTGAAGGTACGCATGACCGACGACGACAAACGGATTCCGCTATCCATAACGGTCGGTACCTTCAAGGTGTATGGATACACAATCGACATCGTGGGCAGCCTCGCGAAGTACAACAAAGGGTAAAGGGCGAAAAGCGCGGGGGAGGCAAATGGGCGAAAGCCCCATTGTGCGCGCAGCGTCAGCGAAGATAATGCAAAGCCTCCCCCTGGGGCGAGCCCTATGGTCTCGCCCCACCCCCACTCAGCCGCAATACCTCCCTGCGGCGCTTGCCAAAGATACATAATGCCTTCAAAATGCCCTATAATTACATGATTGCGTAAAGCGCAGGGAGAAACCGTATGCCCGTCAACCGCTTAATCCTCGGCGATAATCTGGAGATACTGAAAAGAAGGGTCGCCGTTAAAAATAGACTAAAACTTGAGGGGAACGAATAATTATGTCCGACAACAAAAAGGAGCAGGAACGCGCCGAACTGCATCGTGTCATATGGAATATTGCTAACGACTTGCGCGGGAGCGTAGACGGATGGGATTTCAAGCAATACGTCCTCGGCATACTGTTTTACCGATATATATCAGAGAATTTGTCAGGCTATATTAACGAAGGGGAGCGAGAAGCGGGCAACCTGTCGTTTGACTATGCCCGTCTGCCGGACGAACAAGCCGAAACAGCCCGAGAGGATTTAGTGAAAACAAAAGGTTTCTTTATACTGCCGTCAGAGTTATTTGAAAATGTCCGCGCAAGGGCGGGCAGCGACGAAAACCTTAACGAAACGCTTGAAGCCATTTTCAAGAGCATAGAGGCATCCGCGCAGGGAACTCCGTCCGAAGCCAACTTCAAAGGTTTGTTTGACGACATAGACGTGAACAGCAATAAACTCGGCGGCACGGTAGCGCGGCGCAACGAACGTCTTGTTAAACTTCTGAACGGCGTAGGCGATATGAAGCTCGGCGACTATAAGGATAATACCATAGACGCTTTCGGCGACGCTTACGAATTTCTAATGGGCATGTACGCCTCAAACGCCGGAAAGAGCGGCGGCGAATATTACACGCCGCAGGAAGTGTCCGAACTGCTCACCCGTATCGCATTGGTCGGCAAAACCGAGGTAAACAAAGTATATGACCCCGCTTGCGGAAGCGGTTCTCTGTTATTGAATTTCGCAAAAATATTAGGTAAGGAAAATGTTCGTCAAGGATTTTTCGGACAGGAAATCAATATCACGACCTATAACCTTTGCCGTATCAATATGTTTCTGCATGATGTAGATTATGATAAGTTCGACATCGCTCATGGCGACACGCTTACCGAACCGCTTCATTGGGACGACGAACCGTTCGAGGCTATTGTTTCAAATCCGCCATATTCCGTTAAATGGGCTGGCGATGAAAATCCGTTGCTAATCAACGACCCGCGCTTTTCCCCTGCGGGGGTTCTCGCGCCAAAATCCAAAGCGGATATGGCGTTTATAATGCATTCGCTGAGTTGGCTTGCGACGAGCGGCACGGCGGCGATTGTCTGCTTCCCCGGTATACTTTACCGCAGCGGCGCGGAGCAGAAAATCCGCAAATACCTTGTGGATAACAATTTTGTGGATTGCGTAATTCAATTGCCGGACAATCTCTTTTTCGGCACAAGCATTGCGACTTGCATAATTGTTCTGCGAAGAAGCAAGAATGAGAACAATACGCTGTTCATCGACGCGAGCCGCGAGTTCGAAAAAGTTACGAACAGCAATAAGCTGAAGCAAGG
>JAITCI010000034.1 GCA_031283155.1 Spirochaetota bacterium
AAATAGTATGAAAATACCATTGATCTACAGAGTAGTAGCTCCCATTATTCTTGCGATTTTTACCTATACAAGCTGTGCTGTTTCTGAAACGCTGGATAGAGGTCCTTCAATTTTTGACATTTCTGCTGTTGGCGATGTCAGAGTGGTATTTCTTAACAAAAGTTACGAAGTGACAGACACCGATGAGGGCATAATGGCAATGGTTGTGGAAAACAACGACTATGCCAAAAATGTATTGATTATTGCGGAAATCCATGATAACGACAAGGCCAATGATGTTGTGGTGCGTGTAAAAAACACGGAAAACCATAGTCTGACGTCGTTTTTTTATAAGAGCGGAATAAATTTTCCTGACAGGATGTTCATGAGTGCAGACGGAGAGAATATCGAAGGCAGGTTTGGCTTTTATGACAGCTCAACAGAAAAATATTCGGTAACTTTTTTAGACAATAATACAGGAGAGAGTGAAACCATACGGGATATTACGCTTAATAAAAATATATTTTCACTACAGCATGAAGAAAGCGCATCACGGACAGAAACGCAAAATCTTCGTATACAAGCAATATACACAACTCTTGCGGTGTGGGTAAGCTTGGCAAAGAAACTGGATACGATGGACGATGGTATGGCGCGTGGTTTTTTTAAGAAGCTTTGGAATGTTGTGAAAACTGTTTTTGTTTGTGCTGCTATTGTTGTGGTTGCTGTTGTAACTTTTGTTGTAGCCGCTGGTGTGTGGTTTTTTGAAGCTTTCACTCAACCAGATCCGAATGAAGGCTCAACGGCGAAAGATATTTGGAATTTGGGTGAGGAACTCATTAATGATCTTGCGGCATTGCTTCGTACTGACTCGAACACCGGCGAAGGGCATACAGCGTCTTCGCGTAGTCTTGTACCCCTCTCTCCCCCCATGCAATGGGTTGTCCCCAGCAGTTTTGTGATGGGAAGCAGTGACGGCGAAGATGCCGGCGCGCAACCGGCGCATCAGGTTACTCTCTCTAAAGGTTTTTACATGGGAAAGTATCAGGTAACGCAGGATGAGTATTACGCAGTGATGGACGCAAATCCGAGTTATTTCACAACAGGTGCTGCGTCGGGTGAAACGCAGGGAAGATGTCCTGTGGAGCAGGTGAGTTGGTACGACGCGATTGTGTTTTGCAATAAGCTGAGTATGTTTGAAAATCGTACACCTGTGTATCGGATAGGCGAGAGTTCCGATCCTATGCGATGGGGAGCTGTGCCTGCGAACAATAATTATACATGGAATGCTATGAAAGTGGATAGCAATGCAAACGGATATCGCTTGCCTACCGAGGCGGAGTGGGAGTATGCCTGTCGCGCAGGAACAACAACTGCGTATAATACCGGCGCAAGTATAAGCGATACTACAGGCTGGTACAGCGCAAATAGTATAGGTAAAACACATGAAGTGGGCAGGAAGCCCGCGAATAAGTTTGGTTTATATGATATGCACGGGAATGTGAAGGAATGGTGCTGGGATTGGCATGGGGTGTATAGCAACAAAGCTGTAACAGATCCCACCGGACCAGCCACGGGTACGTACCGCATCGCGCGCGGCGGTGGGTATGTCCATGCAGCGCCGAGCTTGCGCTCAGCGTATCGATACGACAGCAACGACTATATTCCGTCATACAAGAGCCGCGCCGACGGTTTCCGTGTCGTGCGGAATGCTCCCTGAAGCATTCGCTGTGTGTATTCTCGAATGTCGGATGTAATTTTTCTCTTGCGCGCGCGCCTTGCGAAGGTCGGTTGAGGTTTTTATGCCGAATACCATCATCGTCAAGGGCGCGCGCGAGCATAACCTCAAGAATATCTCGATCGAGATGCCGCGGGACGCCTTTATCGTTGTGACCGGCCTCTCCGGCTCCGGCAAGTCGAGCCTGGCTTTCGATACCATCTACGCCGAGGGACAGCGGCGCTACGTCGAGTCGCTCTCGAGTTACGCGCGGCAGT
This sequence comes from Spirochaetota bacterium, assembly GCA_031283155.1. Taxonomy (GTDB): domain Bacteria; phylum Spirochaetota; class JAGLSM01; order JAGLSM01; family JAKPMW01; genus JAKPMW01. The sequence goes on from JAITCI010000034.1 coordinate 1,975, forward strand.
TCCTCGGGCGCATGGACAAGCCCGACGTGGATCTCCTTGAGGGACTCTCGCCCGCGATCTCGATTGAGCAAAAAACGACGCACTCCAATCCGCGCTCCACGGTCGGCACGGTTACGGAGATATATGATTATTTCCGGCTGCTCTACGCGCGCGTCGGGATTCCGTGGTGCCCCGTTTGCGGCAGGGAGATCACGAGCCAGTCGCTCGACCAGATAGTCTCCGACGTGCTTGCGCGCAACCAGGGCAAAATTTTAATACTCGCGCCTATAGCGCGCGGCGCGAAGGGCGAGTACCGCAAGGAATTCGCGAAGATACTCCAGGAGGGCTTTGTCCGCGCGCGGGTTGACGGCGAGGTGCAAGAAGTTACGGAGGGCATGAGCCTCCGGAAAACATTCAAGCACACCATTGAGATCGTGATCGACCGCCTCATTATAAGCCGCGAGAATTCCGCGCGCGCGCGCCTCTCCGAATCCGTGGAAACCGCGCTCAAACACGGCGACGGTCTGGTGGTGATCCATGATATGGACGCCAAAGAGGACACGACCTACTCCGAGCGGCATGCCTGCGCGCATTGCGGTTTTTCCGTGGGCGAGATCGAGCCGCGCCTTTTTTCGTTCAATAATCCCTTTGGTGCCTGCCCCGAGTGTACCGGTCTCGGGTACCGCCTTGAGTTCGATCCCGATCTGATCATTCCCGACCGAAGCCTCAGCCTGAACGAGGGCGCGATCCGAACCATCTCCAATATGCAAGGGCAGTGGGTTTCCACGCAGCTTGCGGCCATCGCGGAGGCGCTCAAGTTTTCGCTCGACGCTCCGGTGGAGAAGCTCCCGGAGGCGGTGATCGAGATGCTCTTCTACGGTTCCGGCGAGCGCGAGTTCCGCTACGTTTTCAGCGGAAAGAATAACCGCTCGCGCTACGAGTATACCGGAAAATTTGAAGGTCTGATTCCGAATCTGCAGCGCCGCTATCACGAAACGCACTCCCCGGGGATGCGCGAGTGGATGGAAAATTTCATGCGCGAGCAGCCCTGCACAACCTGCAGGGGGAAGCGCCTGAAGCCCGAGGCTCTGGCCGTGCAGATCGCCCGTAAAAATATCATCGAACTCTCCGCCCTCGACGCGCGTGCCGCGCTGGAATTTTTTGACACCCTCGCGCTCGACGCGCGGCGAAGCGCCATCGCGAAACAGATTGTCAAAGAAATCCGCGAGCGGCTCTCCTTTCTGATCGACGTCGGGCTGGATTACCTCTCCCTTGATCGCATGGCCGGGACCCTCTCCGGCGGGGAGGCGCAGCGCATCCGGCTCGCGACGCAGATAGGGTCGAGCCTGACCGGCGTGCTCTACGTGCTCGACGAGCCGACCATCGGGCTCCATCAGCGCGATAACGCGCGCCTTTTGTCCACCCTGCGCCATCTCCAGTCCCTCGGGAATACCCTCATCGTTGTGGAGCACGACGAACAAACAATCCGGCAGGCGGATTATCTGATCGATCTCGGCCCCGGGGCGGGCGAGCATGGCGGGCACGTGGTTTTTCAGGGAAAGCCCAAAGATATACTCGCGGTGGAATCGTCGCTCACGGGGCAGTATCTCGCGCGCAAGCTGCGGATCGCGGTACCCAAAACGCGCCGCGCGGGCAATGGGCAGAACCTCGTGATTCACCAGGCGGCGGAGAATAACCTGAAGGGCATTACGGTTGCGATTCCGCTCGGCAAAATGGTTGTGGTGACGGGGGTTTCCGGTTCCGGCAAGTCAAGCCTTGTTAATGAGGTTTTGTATAAGGGGCTGGCGCGCGCGCTTGGCCTCTCTCACGAGTATCCGGGCAAGTGCCGCCGCATCGAGGGCGCGGAGAATATCGATAAGGTCATCAATATCGATCAGTCGCCCATCGGACGCACGCCGCGCTCGAACCCCGCCACCTATACCGGACTCTTCACCCCCATCCGCGATCTCTTCGCCTCCCTGCCGGAAGCGAAGGCGCGCGGGTTCGCGCCGGGGCGCTTTTCCTTTAACGTGAAGGGGGGGCGCTGCGAGACCTGCGAAGGTGCCGGGCTTTTGTGTATCGAGATGCACTTTTTGCCCGATGTGTATGTGACCTGCGACGTGTGCCATGGCCGCCGCTACAACAGCGAAACCCTCGAGGTGCGCTACAAGGGCATGAATATCCACGAGGTACTCGACATGACCATCGAGGAGGCGGGGGAATTTTTCGCAGCCTTTCCGGTCATGCAGGCCAAACTCCAAACCCTGTCCGACGTCGGCCTCGGCTACGTCCGGCTCGGGCAGCCGGCCACCACCCTATCGGGCGGCGAGGCGCAGCGCGTAAAATTGGCGACCTATTTATCCAAGCGCGCCACGGGCAAAACGCTCTATATCCTCGACGAGCCCACCACCGGACTGCATTTCGACGACGTCCGGCGCTTGCTTGGGGTGCTTGAGCGCTTCGCCGACGCGGGCGATTCGGTGCTGGTGATAGAGCATAACCTCGACGTGATCAAGCGCGCCGACTGGATCATCGATCTCGGGCCGGAGGGCGGGAATAAGGGCGGCGAACTGATTTCTGCGGGCACGCCCGAGGATATCGCGCGCTGCGTCGCCTCCTTTACGGGGCAGTACTTAAAACCATTGCTGAAACTGAAATAGGGGGCTTGCGTGCAATATATTCCGTTATTTGAATTGCTTGCGCTGATCGGTATGGTGCTTGTCCGCGCCGCGATGCTGCGCCGCCGGGGGATTCGCGCGATAGTCTTCGGCGAAACCGACAAAACCGATCTCTTGCTGCTGCCGTGCCTTCTCTTTTTTCTGTATGGCCTGCTTTCTGCCATATTCGTGTTTCCGTTTCCGAAATTTCTCATCGAATATTTCTGGAAAACCGATATCATCATGCAAATTGCCGCGATCACGATCTCCGCAATCGGTCTGGTATGGTTTGCCTGCACCCTGAAAACCTTCGGCGAATCCTTCCGGGTGGGCATTGACCTTCGCACAAAAAACGAATTGATCACCGGCGGGACATTCGCGCTCAGCCGCAATCCCCTGTATCTGGGCTTTCTGGCTTTTTTCACCGGCATATTTTTGGCGTATCCGAATATCCTGAGCGTCTCGTTTATGGTGTTTCTGGCGGCATTCGTTCACCGGCAAATTCTGCGCGAGGAATCCTTTTTGCGGGAGCATTACGGGCAGGCGTTTGCGGAATATTGCGCCCGTGTGCGGAGGTATTTATAATATGAAGCGATTGGCAATGATAGCTCTTGCCGCATTCCTGCTTGCGGGCTGCGGCGGAAAGACTGCCGATTACTCGGCCTACGGCGACCGCGTTGTTTGTGCAGGCGAATGGACGTATTATGCCAGTTACGGTATATACAAAGTGCATAACAAGAGCGGCGAAAGGGAGCGGATCGCCGATGATCGCACCGCGCGCAGTCTGCATCTGTCCGGCGGGTGGCTGTATTATGAGGCGTTTGATGAAGCAGACAAAGCGTATGATATCTATCGCGTACAGACCGACGGCAGCGGCAGGCAAAAATTTAACGTCGCGGCAGGCATTGAGGACGCAATTGACGCCGGAATGATCGGTGTGTATCGGGACGCCGTGTACTACTTCCTGCACCTGAATCATAATTACGAAGCCCACGAATATCCGGTATGGCGGATGCGGCCGGACGGCACAGGCAGGGAAATGGTTATGGAAGAGGCCGACGCCGCGTATTTCGGCGGGCAGTCCATATTATATCTGCATAACGGCGATATGTGGCTCTACAGTCCGGCCACAGGCGAGCGGCGGTTCATCCTGCCCGGTTTCGTCGCGGGGATACGCGAATACGGCGATTCTCTGTATTTCGTAAGCGACGGGAAAATCCGGCGGGCAAATCTGAACACCGGCGCTGCGGATATCTTTCCGCCTGAAGCGGTACAGCGGCTGATGATCGCGGGCGGCAGGCTCTGGTATTACGAAAGCGGCGAAGTTCTTTCGTCGGATATGGACGGCGATGATCATCGCAGGCTTATGGGCGAAGACGAATTGCAGACCGGAACCGGAATGATCGAACTCTTATATGTTGCCGGCGATTGGCTCTACTACATTCCAACGGGACTCGATACAAACCTGCACCGCATCCGGCTGGACGGCACAGGCAGGGAAGAGTTGGTCATATTTATGGAACACAGAGGATTATAACACACAGCCTGCTTTTACGCAGGCTGTGCGTTTAACGCTTTGCAGAGAGCGTTACCGCTCTCAAACCTTCCGCTTACGGCTCAAACAGGACTTCGTCGAAATAGAGTTCCCACCCTGTTGGTCTAGCGGTGGCATTGCGCCCCAGGCGAATCTTGAAATATTGCCCTGTGGTACTCAATGCGGTTGGAAGCGTAGCCGTGACTTTCGTCCAAGTGGCGACATTTACCAATGGTTTGGTAGAGCCAAAGGCACCTTCACCGCTTGTGTCCCACGCACTCGCAGCGTAGGTTGCTGTTGCATCGTCAATATAGAGGAATGGGTTGGTATTACCCGAAACGCCTTCGTTCAGAGGTCCAAGCGCAATACAGAATTTGGCAGCATTGCCGGTGGCTTGCCCCCGCCACCAAAATGTAATTTTTGTTTTGCCTTCGCGGCTGACCATCTGTTGTGCGGACCAGTATGCACCGAGGTTACCCGTGAGCGGGGCGACTGAGGCAAGTTTGAGGGAACTGCTTCCCCCCACCAGTTGAGAAGTGGAGTATGTTCTTGTTGCGAGATCTGCCTGCCCCTGCGCGCCTGTTGTTGTTGGGAGAGTATAGGGTACAGTCGTTCCGTTTGCTCCCTCATAATCGGCGCCAGGGAAAACTAAAACCGCATTTGACGGGCGCGTATACCCGGGACCATTTCCGCTATTGCCCGGAGTGCTGCTATTACCCCCCCCCTGCACATCATCAGAGCTTTGGCCGTCGGCAGGATCGTCGCCGCCGCAAGCCGCAAAAGCAAGTATCAACAGGAACGAAAAAAGAAGTGCCGCCAATTTTTTGACTGTCATAACAAAAACCCCCTTGTATTCATCCGCTGCAACGACAAACTGCCGTTTTTCCCGCCATAAACAGAGCGGAAACATCAAGGGAGATTATACCACGTATTTTCCATAATATCCAGCACAATATGTGGAAAGCTGGACGCGGCGCGCAGCGTCCAGAATCTCCGCGTCATTCGCCCGTGCGCCGTTCCCTGAAGCCTATCCGGGCAGCCTGTATACGCCCCCATGCCGCAGCATCTATCCATGTTTGTAGACGGATAGCCCGGGGATGGTGATATTTATTCTTTGCGATGGGTGTTATGGAACATACAGCATTCATTATATAATGCCATTATGCCATATTATACGAAGCAATGAGGGCGGATTCAGGTGCGAAGGGTTGCGAAGCGGGTTTTGGGTGTGGTTATACTTGGCCTGTCCCTTCTTTTTGCGTTCAATGGCCGCCTTGAGGCACAGTTTCGGTTTGGCGGTGCCGCTTCCTCGGTCAGTTCCGGCAGCAGCGCGAGCGGCCAGTCGAGTTCCGCAGGCGTGGTCTATAAGCCCAAAAATGAGGAAGAACGCCGCACCTTTATGCTGCGCGCCTTCGTCGAGAACTCCGACGAGGAAATCATCCGCGATATAGTCAGGATGTTCAGCCTGACTCCCGAAGGCGATCTTCGCGAACTGCGCGCGCAGCTCATGCGCTACCTCGGGTTGGTGAATCTCGTCCAGGACCCGCGAAAGCCCTCCGAATTGCTGATTCAGGACGTTTTCCGGAGCCCCAGTCTGGACGATAATTTTGTGGTCTATGCCGACGAAGGTACGCACGTTCGTTCCACAACCGATCCGGAATCCGGCATCATCACCCTGCGCGGCGATAACGGCAACCTGCGCCTGCGTTTCAAGGAGCAAACCATTACCGCAAGGCTCGTCCGGATCGATATGCCGCGCAAGGAGGTTTTCGGCGAAGGCGATGTGGTCATCCGCGACGGGAATAATCTTATCGTGGGCGAAAAATTTTATTTCAATTCCGATTCGCAGTACGGCGTAATCTATAATGCGGCGACGTTTATGGAGCCGTACTACTATTACGGCAAAAAGATCAGCAAGGTGGGCGAGAAGGAATACGTTCTCGACGATGGCTGGTTAACCACCTGCGACGCGGATCCGCCGCATTATGGCTTTGGGGTGGGCAAGGCGTGGCTCTTCCAGGACACGCGCATGGTTGCCATCGACGTCAGCTATCTCGCCGCCGAATATCCGATTGTCTGGGTGCCGTTCTTTTTTCACCCCATGGCGGGAACGGGTTTTTGGCTGGGCATAGCAAAAGACACGCGCGTGGGCTGGTTTGTGCAGGTAGAGAATGTGGGTACCATGCTCGGGCTGCCCGTCGAGTTTTCGTTTGACCACTATCAGCGCCTCGGTACGGCAATACTTGCCAGCAAGCAAATTAAAGAACCAAACTGGGGTCTGGGTCTGAAACTGGGGCTTGCCTACGACAAACCGCTGCAGGAGAAGGGCTTTGAGGAGTGGAGCAATATAGTCGACGGCAATCATAATCCGGCCGACGATATTGGCCCCTACGGAGACTGGAAGAGGCAATGGCGCTGGAGGCTCGAGGTTGATCCAAACGTCAGGCTCCTGCATGATCAGAATAATCCCGCCGTGGGTTCAACCTCACTGACCGGCAAGTTTAATATGGAGAGCGATCCTTTTTTCAAGAGCGATTTTGAGGGTATCCGCCAGCGCAACATCGATTTGCAGAAAATATTCCGCCAGGAGGAGGTAAAACTCTTCAATAAGGGCGGGCCGCAGGCGCGCAACTGGAACTTTAGTTTGAATGATACGCGGGGCGGATCAAGCCTTACCCTCTCGGGGGACTGGGCATTCAATCCCAAGATAAACACCGAGACAAATATCAACTTTTTTGCCAATGACTACTACGTCTACCACAAGAGCTCGGCAACATTTCCGAGAGTCAACTATGGTCTTTCGGGCAAGATCCTGGCGAGTTCTCCCTACGCCAATACAAATATTATCAATACGTCAACAAATCTGGGCATAAACAAGAACGATCCGCTTGCGCTCGATCCCGAAGCCGAGATGCGCCGCGCCGTCTCCGGGAATAATGTCAACTACAGCATCTCCTACGACGCGCGGGTCATGTTTGAGCAGCTCAAGCGGTACGACGACAAAGATGAGGAATTGATTGAACAGCGCTATACCCGGAACCTGAACGTGAATATTCCGCTCACGTTCTCGATTGGGAGTTTTTTCTCCACCTCAATGCGCATGGGCATGGCCGATTACGATATGTGGGGCGATACCACCGTGGAGAGCCAGCGGCTGAATTATGTCGTGAACACAAGAACGGACTTAAACGAATCTTTCTCCATGCGCGTCGGTGAGATCTTCAATAAAGGCACATTAACCGAGATAGGCGGCAATCTGTCGGTCAGCCATAACGCCGCGTACAAAATAGCGAGCGAAGAGAATCCCAACGAAAAATACAACAAACTGTATCAGCACAACGCCTCCGCGAGCGCCGGGGTTAATTTTTTCAGAACAACGGCGACGGTTTCCACCAGCGTCAACCTGGAGGTTATGCTCGAGGAAACCCGCAACTGGGGCGGGGATCGTTTTTCGCCGATGCGTTTTGCCGTAAGCTCCACGCCGTTCGATTTTTTAACGGTCAATCTGGCGCATACCTATTCCCTGAAAACGAGCGAGTCCACCGACAACTCGCTCGGGATTACCCTCCGCGGACCGGAGTTCAAACTGCCCCTCATTCAAAAGGTTGCCGGGTTTAATTTCAGCACATCCTGGAACTACGATTACTTCAACCCGCGCGCGGATTCCATCAGCATCAATCTGAGCTTTAATGTGCAGATCACGGATCTCTGGGCGATATCGCTCAGCATGAATTCCCTGAACCGCGATACCTACCTGTATTCCAAAGAACTTGCGGCGCAGTATGGTCTCCAGTCCCGATCCTTTTTTACGGACTTGCTGAATTCCCTCTCGTTCTGGAGTACCGAAAAACTGAAGGACACGCGCTTTTACGCGCAGGCGCTCGCCTTCTCGCTCGTGCATGATTTGCATAACTGGGAGATGCGTTTTGATACTTCCATATCGCAGCAGATAAACGACTCCAAGCGCAAATTTTCGTATTTTGACTTTTCCTTTGTTTTCTCCATATCCATGAAGCACAATATCGGGATAACCTTCCCGGAGCAGAAGTACCGGTACACAGCGGACAATGATGGAAATTATCATGGAAAATACAACTAATGGGGTTTCCCTTCATCGATTTGGCAGCCCAGTACAGGGACATTAAACAGGAGATAGACGCCGGGCAGGGCGCGGTATTTGCGAGCGGATGCTTCATCATGGGGGAAGAGGTCGAAGCGCTTGAGGCGGAGATAGCCGCATACTCCGGTGTGCGCGAAGGGGTTGGCGTCGATTCGGGAACCCGCGCGCTTGAGCTTATTTACCGCGCGCTCGGGATTGGATCAGGAGATGAGGTCATCACAACTCCCTTCACCTTTTTTGCTACCGTCTCGGCAATCCTTTCCGTCGGCGCGGTGCCTGTGTTCGCGGATATTGACCCGGCGACCCTGAACATAAGCGCGGAATCCATTGCCAATACAATCACGCCGCGCACACGAGCCATCTGCGCCGTGCATCTCTTCGGTCTCATGGCCGATATGCCGCAGATACTTGATGCCGCGCAGGGGATTCCCGTTATCGAAGACGCATGCCAGGCAATCGGCGCTTCCATCATGGGCAAGCGCGCCGGGGCATGGGGCAGGGCGGCCGCGCTCTCCTTCTTTCCCACAAAAAACCTGGGCGGCGCGGGCGACGGCGGCATGGTACTCACCAATGACCGCGATCTCGCGGATCACGTCCGTATTCTGCGCAATCATGGGGCGCGCATTCCGGGCAGGCATGAAATGCTCGGCGCGACCGCGAGGCTGGACGCGCTCCAGGCGGCGGTTCTGCGCGTAAAGCTCCCCCATCTTGAGGAATGGAATACCCGCCGCGCGGCAAACGCGGCTCGCTATACCCGGGTCTTCGCCGGAAATTTTGCACTCCAGGAGTCCCCGGCGGGCTTTATCAGTACCCGGCATCAGTACACGCTGCGCGCGAAGCAGCGCGAGACATTGCTTGCGCGGCTCAAGTCTGCGGATATTCCCTGCGCGATCTATTACCCAATCGCCGCGCATCTCCAGGAAGCCTGTCGGCATTTGGGCATACAGGAAGGGGCGTACCCCGAGGCGGAACGCGCCGCGCACGAGGTTTTTTCCCTGCCCGTGTGCCCCTATCTTGCGCCCGAAAATCAGGCGCGCGTTATTGACGTCATATCCTCCGGGCGGATCGAATGAAATTTACGCCGCTGCAATCATGCCCCCAAAGCAAGGCGCGCCTCGGGCTGCTCGAACTCCCTAGGGCGGCGGTGCAAACGCCGGTCTTTATGCCGGTGGGCACAAACGCGACCGTCAAGGCCATGCGGACGGAGGATCTGCGTACACTGGGTTTTGCGCTCATCCTCGCGAACACCTATCACCTGTATCTGCGCCCGGGCGAAGAGGTTATCCGAGGGGCGGGCGGGCTGCATGATTTTATGCACTGGGACGCGAATATTCTGACCGACAGCGGCGGGTTTCAGGTATTTTCGCTCTCTTCTTTCTGCAAAATCAGCGACGCGGGCGCTGAGTTCCGCTCCCACATCGATGGAAGCAGGCATTTTTTTACGCCCGAAAAGGTTATTGATATCCAAATGGCGCTCGGCTCTGATATTATGATGCCCCTGGACGAGTGTACGCGGGGCGGAGCGGTCTATGCCGAGGCAAGCCGGGCCGAGGAGCGCACCTGGCGCTGGGCAAAGCAGTCGATTCTGCATTGGCGTGAACGCTGCCGGCCGGACGCGCAGACGCTCTTCGGGATCATCCAGGGGAATGTATTTCCGGAACTCCGCCGCAGGAGCTGCGAACGCCTGACTGCGCTTGATTTTCCGGGCTACGCTATCGGGGGACTCTCCGTCGGCGAGAGCAAGGAGCAATTGCTGGAGATGCTTGCGCTCACGGCGGATCTGCTCCCGCAGGAATCGCCGCGATACCTCATGGGGGTGGGCGAACCGCTCGATATTCTGGCGGGGGTGGAGCGCGGGATCGATATGTTTGACTGCGTTTTACCCACGCGGAACGCCCGAAACGCCTCGCTTTTCACGCGGGATGGGGCGATCTCGCTGCGAAACGCCTGCCATAGCCGCGATTACTCCCCGGTCGACACGGAATGTGTTTGCCCCGTATGCCGATCCTACTCGCGCGCCTACCTGCATCACCTCTATAAAAGCAAGGAGATCCTGGCGAGTATGCTGGGGACACTCCATAATCTTGCCTTTCTGGCCGATCTTCTTGGCGGAGTGCGCGGAGCGCTTGCCGGGGGAAGATTCGTTTCGTTCGCGCATGGTTTTCGCGAGCGGTATACGGGGCAGAAATAGCAGCCCTCGTGGATTTTTTATTGACAGGTATATAAGCTTCCGCTACCATAGCTGCAAGGTAAAATACCAGGCAGGTGGCATGTTCTCTTACTCGCTTCTTTTCACCAAGGCGGTAATCTTTGCGGCATTCGCCGTTTTTCTATTCGACGAAGCCGCGCAGAAAAAGCAGCGGCAGATTTTTTGGCTTGGTTTTGTGCTTGTTTTCTTTTTTTTCAAGGAAGCCCTTCTTGCTTATCTCCTGCAGCGTCCGCCCGCGCCGGGCATCGCCCCTCTTGGAAACTATCTGGGCGGTCTCGCGGCGGCTTTTCTGCCTTTGCTCAGGGATGCGGCTTTCCCGGTCGAAATCATCAATCATTATTTTTTGGTTTGGTTCGGGCTGGAAATGTGCTTCGCGGTGGTTCTGCAGGAGTTCATTACCGGCGAGGCTCTTGGTGTCGAGAAGCGACAGGTTCGCCTGTCCATACTGATCTCCAATACGTTCATCATGCTTCTTTTTGTGGTGCTTGCCTTCAGCCTCATGATGTATCAATACCTCCCGGATCTGGTTCCCTATTATGTATGGGCATTCCTCTGGTTCTGCGCTCAGTATGGCCTCATAATTTATCGCGTAATAAATGCCCGGGAAGAAAAGGGGCTGCGGTTTGGTTTTATTCCCTGCTACAGGTTCGGGCTTCTTGCTTTTGCCGCAGTTTCATTATTGTATATCCTCATTCTCTTTTTGCCTGCTTCCGCCCTTATTGAGGGTATACCTGTTGTTTTTTGGGCAATTTTCTGGCATCTGCAGGGACTGGCGGTACTCTTCATGGCCTGGGGCATTCTCGCGCGAATCAGGGCAAATACCGCACTGGAGGCGGAAGGGGGTTTACTTAGGGAGCAGCTCGCCGGGGACGTAAAGATCGGGGTTATCAATACCCTCTCCCCCGATCCTGTGTATGCGTCAATCTGTCTGCGCGCGCGGCAGATATTAAATGCCGAGAGCGCGGCGCTTTTTATCGCGAACGATAAAGACGAACGCCTCGCTTGCGTAGCGGTGGAAGGTTTTTTCCCGCCGCTTGAAAAAATTCGTATCGATGACGCAGCAACCACAGATACCTTGCTCGCCAAATTCAAGGCAGATCGCATCCGGTATGGCAAATCGTTTGTCGGGCAAACGGCGCTCAAAATGGAAGTTTTTGAGGAGCTCGATAACCTCAAAAAAAATGTTATTCCGCAAACGGCCGAAAAATGGTTTCTTGTTAAATCCGCCCTGGCTTTTCCCCTGCTGCACGATAATAAAATGCTTGGCGTTCTGGCGCTCCTCAACTTTGAGAGCAAGGGGAAGCAATATCCGCGCCAAAGAAAGCTGCTTGAGCTTCTTGTGCGTGAAAGCGGATCTATCCTGAACCAGCTGCGGCGGTATCAGCGCTCTTTTTTGAAAAAGCAGGCGGAACGCGAATATGCGATTGCCCACAATGTCCAGGACAGCTTAATGCTTCGCACCTTCCCCCAGACCGAGGGGCTGGATTTCTGCGCTTTTTCCATTATGGCTGCGCAGGGTGGCGGTGATTATTATGATATTATTGATTTTGGTGGCGGATCCTTCGGCTTTGTCTGCGCCGATATATCCGGGAAGGGGGTTGCGGCAGCTCTTGTGGTGGTTATCATCCGCTCGATTATCCGGTCTAATGCCATTCCGGGGCGCGGCGCAGGCGAGGTGGTCAGTGTCGTGAATGACACAATCTCCTCCGAAGTGGGCGAGGAGCGGTTTGCTTCCCTGTTTTATTGCCAATATGACGCGCGCTCCCGCGCATTGAATTATTGTAATGCCGGACACGCTCCGCTATTATTATACCGGGCGGCGCATAAGAGCTTCGCGCGTCTTGACTCCGAAGGAATGCCGGTGGGCATCGCCCAGGATGCCAGTTTCGGCGAGGCATATTGCGGTCTGGAGCGGGGGGATATCGCGCTTCTTTTCACGGATGGCCTGCTCGAAGCCACGGACGCCGATCTGGAGCAGTTTGGCGTGGAACGCCTGAAAAGGGTTGTTCAGGAAAATAAGGACTTGTCTGCGCGCGAACTTTCTGATAAGATTCATGCTGTACTCAGGGATTTTATGAAAAGTGATGAGCAGCTCGATGACGCCACACTTTTGCTTATGAAGGTTACATAGCTCGATCTTGTTTTCTATATTTGTTATTGCGGTAAAATCGTTACTGCATCAGGTGAGATGAGGAGGTTGATGGTATGGATATCGCAATCCGCGAAAGCGATGCTGTGATTATCATGGATATTAACGGCGAGATTGACTTATACAACGCCCCTGATATCAAAGAATCAATCAGGGTTCAGATTGAGAGTGGTAAAACCAATATCATTATCAATCTCGACAAGGTGAGCTATATTGATTCCTCCGGGATCGGTGTTTTGATTTCATCGCTTTCCAACCTGAAAAAGGCCGGCGGAAGCCTTAAAATCATCAATGTCTACGCTTCGGTTCGCAAGGTTTTTGAGCTGACCAAGCTCACGAGTTTTTTCGATATCTACGATGGAGAGCAGGAAGCTCTGGCGAGTTATTAAGATTTTTCGCAAGAGCAGTCATGATGGGTAATATAAAGTGACAAGGAAGGTCGTCCATGAAAGCTGAGGACAGGCATTTTTATTTTACCTCAGAATCGGTTTCCGAGGGGCATCCCGACAAGGTATGCGATCAGATATCCGACGCGATTCTCGATGAGTACATTAAGCAGGATAAAACTGCGCATGTGGCGTGCGAAACGCTGGTTGCGACCGGACTCGTTGTTGTTGCGGGTGAAATTGGCGCGCGGGCAGGCGCGTACGTCAACGTGCAGGATGTAGTCAGAAATGTTGTTCAGGATATAGGGTACACCAATTCTGAGTACGGTTTCGATTTCAAAAGCTGTGCGGTGCTGTCTGCTTTGGGCGCTCAGTCGCCCGATATTGCGCGCGGGGTCAATGCCGGTAAAAAGAAAGCGCAGGGTGCCGGCGATCAGGGGATGATATTCGGGTACGCCTGTAATGAAACCCCTGAGTTTATGCCTCTCTCCGTTACGCTTGCGCACCAATTGGTGGCCACGCTGGCGGCGATGCGCAAGAGCGGCAGCATTGACCACATTCGTCCTGATTCCAAGTCCCAGGTAACAGTAGAATATGTGAACGGGGTGCCCAGGCGAATCGACGCCATTGTTCTTTCCACGCAGCATGACCCCTTTGTTGGCGGATACAGCTATAAAAAGCTCCGCGAAGATATTGAGGAAAAGCTCATAAAAAAAGTTGTGCCGACGGCTCTCATGGACGCCAAAACCAAGATATTTGTTAATCCTACCGGGATGTTTGTGGTGGGGGGGCCGCATGGGGATACCGGTCTGACAGGGCGCAAAATCATTGTGGATACCTACGGCGGTTTTGGAGGGCATGGCGGCGGCGCTTTTTCCGGCAAGGATCCCTCCAAGGTTGACCGAAGCGCCGCTTATATGGCGCGGTACGTCGCAAAAAATATTGTCGCTGCCGGGCTTGCCGAACGCTGCCTGGTACAGATCGCCTACGCGATTGGGGTTGCGGAGCCGATTTCGGTATTTATCGACTCCTATGGTACGGGGGTTGTGCCCGACGAGGAATTGACGCGCGCAGTACGGCAGGTTTTCCCTCTGACGCCGGCGGGAATAATCACGACTCTTGATCTTCTGAAGCCAATTTACAGACAGACCTGCAATTACGGACACTTTGGCCGGAAGGGCTTTACATGGGAAAAAACCGATAAAACAGCTGCATTAAAAAAATCAGTAAAAAAATGATTTCGCCGCCCGATACAGCGGGGAATCAGAGATGAAAAGAGGTATTCTATGAAAACGATGTTTACAGCAATAACGAGTCTGGCATTTTTGATGTGCTTGGGTGCTGGTTTCATCGCATGCGATGAAGCCATTCCAAATCAGTATGTGCAACTGGCCAGACAATCAATAACCCAGGCGGAAGGGGCGAATGCCGATTATTATGCCGCAACAGATCTTTCCCGCGCGAAGGATAACTACAGCGAAGCGCTCCGTTTTATTGTTGACGGGGATAATGCGCAGGCTCGCGAAATGGCTATGATTTCCCTGCAGGCTGCGGATGTGGCTACTGTAACCGCCCGCAAACTGTATGCCGAAGAAGTGCTGAGCAAGGCGGAAAAAGCGATTGCAAACGCGGATGCGGCTCGCGCCGGCTACCTGGCTCCCGGCGATATGGCTATGGCCGATCAGTATCTTACAGAGGCGAAAGCCAAATACGATGAAGGCGATATGATAACTGCCGCGCGTCTGGCCGAAGATGCGGCCGAGGCTGCGGAACGCGCGAGAAGCGGCTCTGTAGCGCGTTTTTATGAACTGGAAAAGGCCATAAGCGATGCCGAGAATGCGGTGAAACGTGCGGAAAGTAACGAGGCTGTGGCCACCTTTGCCCAGTCCGAGCTGAATGCCGCAAAAAAACATCTGGAAAACGCGCGTACCGAGCGCAAAAAACTGGATAGTCCCACAATCGGCACAGTGGACGGCGGACTTGTGGCTGCGGAGGCCTATAGTCTTGCTATGCAGTACAGCGGCGACGCCGTCAATGGCGTCGACGAAGCTATGCGTCTTGGAATGGAGCGCGAGCGTGAGTATTATCGCAAGAGAGCCGAGAGTACAATGGATGAAGCAAAGAAACTTCTCGATGAGATTCAGAAACTCAAGGAACAAGGGCTTATCAAACAGCTCCAGACTGCGGTTGACGACAAGCCGCTCACCAATCTTGAGAAATACGAAGCTGCCCTTGAGGCTCTGAAGAAGGCAGAGAGTGAATATTCCAAAGAGGAATATAAAGCGACGGTTGCGGAAGCCGAAGAAGCAATCCGGCTTGCCAAGCTGGTACAGACATCATCGGGAACCACAGTCGCGCCTCCGGAACCCAAGCAAGAAGGCGACAAGAAATATTATACCGTCCGCCTCATTCCCGAGGCTCGCGATTGCCTCTGGCGGATTGCAAGCTATCCTTTCATTTATGGGGATGCGAGTCTTTGGCCAAAGATATGGGAAGCCAATAAAGGGCTGATACCCAATCCCGATCTGATTGAACCCGGGCAGGTGTTTGAAATTCCTCCCCAAACGGATCGCTAAGAGGGAGTATGTGCGCATAATGGGAGCCGGCTATATGCCGGCTTCTTTTGTTTCTGCTTGAACCGGCTTTCATGTCCTGATATTATTTTCCGGATGGCAGAGGGAGAGGCTTTTGGCGGGTATGGCTCTGTATAGTCGTTTTTTCTTTGTAATTTTTGCGAATGTGCTTATTTGGGCGTCTGTACCTCTGCGGCTTGCGGCGCTCTCGGAAGCAGTGATACACAGCGAAATCAGCGAAATGGCCGCTCTTGGCGATTGCCTGGATTATGCCGTTTCCCTCACAATTGAACCGGATTGGCCGGAGGGGAGCTTTTGTATTTTTCCGGAGGCTCTCGATACGCGCGAGGCATTTACGTTTATCGCGGCGTATCCATACACCCATATATTTACGGCGAATAGTGGAGAGCGTATCCGGGTTTTTGAAATGCGGTATCGTATGCGTTCTGTTTGTCTCGGGCGAGCGCGGATTGGCGGATTTGCGCTTAGGCTTGTAAACGGCGAAAGCCTGGAAACGAATTCTCTCACTGTTCCGGATTCCATGGTATTGATCGGGGAAAAATCTTCCCGGGGATTTATAATGGTGCTTGGTTTCGGCACTCTGGGTATATCTCTGATATTGTTGTTCCTGTACAAGATGCGTAAACGGAGGAAGTGATGCACACTGAAGTTGATCTCATGGAATTGGCAAATCGTATCGCAAAGGAGCAGACAGTCATCTCAAAATTCTTTGACGAGTTTGCCAAAAAAATAATCGGACAGCGCACTATGGTAGAGCGTCTTTTTATGGGACTCCTTACCGGCGGGCACGTTCTTCTTGAGGGCGTTCCCGGTCTCGCAAAAACCCTGGCGATGCGCACCCTGGCCGGGCTTCTTGCGCTTGATTATAAACGAATACAGTTTACCCCCGATCTCCTGCCGTCGGATCTCGTAGGTACCCTTGTCTATAACCCGAAATCAGGCGCGTTCGATACAAAAAAGGGGCCTGTCTTTACGCATATTGTTCTGGCGGATGAGATTAACCGCGCGCCGGCCAAGGTGCAGTCTGCGCTGCTTGAGGCGATGCAGGAGCATCAGGTTACGATAGGCGAAACAAGTTTTCCGCTTCCGGAGCCCTTTTTGGTCGTCGCAACCCAAAACCCCATTGAGCAGGAGGGAACCTATCCCCTGCCGGAAGCGCAGGTCGATCGTTTTATGATGAAGGTTGTGCTTGACTACCCAAACAAGGATCAGGAAAAAGAAATAGTACGCCGCTATGGATCGGGCGGTACGGAAAGTGTGCAGCCGGTTCTAAGTCTGCGGCAGCTGGAGAAGCTGCGTCAGCTTACGGAGGATATCTATCTGGACGACAAGATTCTCGAATATATCGTCGGGATAGTTTTTGCGACACGCAATCCCGGGGAGTATGGTCTGGATTCCAATCTGTTTGCCCTGGGGGCGTCGCCGCGGGCGTCGCTCTGCCTGGCCGCACTCGCGCGCGCAGAGGCTTTGCTTGAGGGGCGCGCCTTTGTACTCCCGGACGACGTGCGCATGATTGCGCCCGACGTATTGCGGCATCGGATCATGCCCTCCTACGAGGCGGAATCCGAAGGGATAGAAACCAGCGATCTCGTGCAAAGAGTACTCGACCATGTCCCGGTACCCTGATAACAGGAGGTTATCAGCGCAGAGCAGCCATGGACGGCGTGAGCTCTGCGTAGATAACAGGAGGTTATCAATGCAGGGCAGCCATGGCGCGAATACCCTACAGGGTACAAGTCGTGCAGAGCAACGGCGTGAGCCCTGCACAGATAACAGGAGGTTATCAATGCAGGGCAGCGTACAACGTGAACGCGCAGAGCGGGGAGGGGCTGATAATGAACGGATGCGCGAACTCCTCGCCCGCGTCCGCAGCATCGAGATACGCTCGCGGCGTCTTGCGGACACCGTTCTAACAGGGCAGTACCGCACTGCCTTCAGGGGTTCAGGAATAGAATTTGAAGAAGTGCGCGAATATATAAGCGGCGATGAGGTGCGTTCAATCGATTGGAATGTCACAGCGCGGACAGGCAGGCTTTTTGTCAAAAAATACCGCGAGGAACGCGAAAGAAATGTTGTGATGCTGATCGATATAAGCGCGTCGCAGTATTTCAACACCCGCAATAAATCAAAAAATGAATTATGCGCGGAACTGGCGGCGGTTTTTGCGCTCTCGGCGCTCTCCAGCAAGGACAAGATTGGGCTGATTCTCTTCAGTGATCGCATCGAAAAAACCATCATGCCCAGGCGGGGCCGTTCGCATGTTCTCAGGGTGATCCGCGAGGTTCTCGCCTGCGAACCCAAAGGAAAGGCAACGGATATCCAACTTGCGCTTGGGCACGCGAATCGGGTTTTACCGCACCGTTCCATTGTTCTTGTGCTGTCCGACTTTTTCCAGAATCCGGAGGAGTATGAAAAGGCGCTCATATATACAACCCTGCGCCATGATTTTGTTCCCATAATTATCCGCGATCCCTTTGAGGAATCCGCGCCTCCTTCCGGCGTACTGGTGGTTGCGGACGCCGAGACCGATGATCTTGTGCCCGTCGCGCTTTCTTCCAAAGCCGCGCGCGCGGAATATGCGGAACATTCCAGGCAGATAGACGCAGGATTGAAAGTCTTTCTCCGTCGGCACAGGATCGATTCCATTACCGTACGCACCGGCAGCGAGTACATAAGCGAACTCGCGCAATTTTTCAGGCGGAGGGTAGCCCGGCAATGAGGATTCTGCTGCCGATACTCGTGTTTGTGCTTTTTCGCGTAACGCTTTTCGCTCAGGATCTGCGTGTACTTTGGGGCGAGTCGGGCGTCGTGCTCGGCGAGCAGATCTGCGTAACCCTGATCTCCAAAGAACTTGCGAATGCGGATTCCCTTCAGACAGAGCTTTCGCAAACAAACGAAGACTGGGAGTATATCCGCAGTGAGATTTTGGAAGATCGCATTTTAGTTTGGGTGCAGTGCTTTGCGCTTTACCCTTCGCTTTTTCCCGGACTTACCATTCGATACCAGAATATCGGCGAGGTTGCAGCAATCGCAACCGGCCCGCAGTATTTTTATGTCGTTTCCCCGGAAGTCGATTTGGAGGCGGAGCCGCCGATTCGCGGGATACGCCCGCCTGATGAGGATGACGCTGTTTGGCGGTATGCGCCGTTCGTTCTTCTCGTACTCCTTTTTTGTACCGCTCTGGGTTTCTGGCTGCGCAAGCGAAAGAATAAGGGATATTCCCTGCCGGGAATAAACGAGATTGCCGATCCCTGGCGGCTCGCAATGGAGCGCATCGGGCAGCTTAGGCAGTACCTTCCCGGGGATGAAGCAGGAAGCAAGGAACATGTATTTTTGCTGAATGAAACAATAAAGCAGTACCTTGGCGGGCGCGTGGGATATTCGTTTTTGGAAATGACGAGCGCGGAGGTTGCGGACGCATATTCCCGCTTTGTC
Organism: Spirochaetota bacterium; assembly: GCA_031283155.1. Classification (GTDB taxonomy): domain Bacteria; phylum Spirochaetota; class JAGLSM01; order JAGLSM01; family JAKPMW01; genus JAKPMW01. The sequence goes on from JAITCI010000034.1 coordinate 21,038, forward strand.
TGGGCGCGAGAGGTACGCGCGGAGGAATTGCTCGCCTGGCTTCAACGCGGGGACATGGCCAAATTTGCGCGGGAACTCCCCGACACAAAAGAACTCGAGGGGTACATCAATAGCTGTGAAACATGGCTCATCGGAGCAGAGAGTGACTGGCAGAGCTATCGGAAGAGTCTTGACGAGACGGTCAGAGTAAACAGCGGAGGGAATGTATGATCTTCCGCGAGCCGCTCTTTTTGCTCTTATTTTTGCTGCTTCCCCTGCTTGTCTGGCTTCTGTTTTTCCGGAAGCGGCGTCATCACCCCGCGCTTGTGTACAGCGACGCGGGACGTATTGCGCCGAATCTGATTCGCCGCGCGCGCCGGATGCTCATGCTCACGCGCGCACCCGCGGTTGCTTCCTGGATATTTCTGGTTATCGCGTTTGCGGGTCCGCAGCGGGAGCATAGTTTTGAGCGGCGGTTCAGCGAAGGGGTGGATATCATCATTGCGCTGGACGTATCGGGGAGTATGCGCTCGGTGGATGACCGGAATGCCCTCGCCTATTCCATGCAGCATGGCCATTATTATGATCTGGACAATACGCTTGTAAACAGGCTGCAACACGCGAAGAGTTTAACCGGGGAGTTTGTGCATAAGCGGGCGGATGATCGCCTGGGGCTGGTTATTTTTGCCGGTTATGCCGTTATGAAATGCCCCTTAACCTTTGATCATGAGATGCTCGGAAACATAATTCGCGAGGTTGATTTCAGCGATATAGAACAGCAGTCCACCGCGATTGGTATGGCCATCGCGAGCGCATTGCAGGGTTTGGCTGCATCAAAAAGCAAAAGCCGCATTCTTATTCTTATAACCGATGGAGTCAATAACGCGGGAACCATAGGACCCGAGACCGCAAGCGAAATGGCCCGCGCGCTCGGAGTACGGATCTATACGGTTGGCATAGGCAGTGACGCGCCGCTCTTGCCCGCCCGCCGTCCCGGTTACTATGTTCCGAGCCAAACAGATATTGATCAGGAAGCGCTTCAGGAGATCGCGCGGAAAACCGGCGGAGAGTATTTTTATGCTTCCGACTCCCGGGAACTCGCCGGAATATACGAACGCATTGACTCGCTTGAAAAATCCATGATTGAACGCCGTGTTTTTATCGAACGCGAAGAACGCTATCAGGGCTTTCTTTGGCTTGCTCTGGCCTCCATTATTCTTTCTCTGCTGCTCCGGCATCTTGTATTCCGCATCATGCCCGTGGAGGCTCTATGATATTTCAGAATTCGGAATATGATCTGCTGTTTCTGCTTGTTCCTCTCCTTTGTACCCTCTATCTTTTTGCGCATTATGCCTGGAAGCGCTATTCCAGGCGCGTCACCGGACAGGATGGACTCGCGCTTCATACGCAGGGTACGGGTGCGCGCGTTGCGCTGCGCATTATCGCTGTTATGCTTGCCGTTATTTTCCTGATTACGGCGCTGATGCGCCCGCGCTGGGGGGCGCGCGAGACAGAGGAGACCGAACCCGGGATTGACCTCGCCGTCACGCTGGATATATCCATGAGTATGCTGGCCGGGGATATCCTTCCGTCGCGGCTTGAGCGGGTGCGTTCCGAACTCTCCCTGCTTCTCCGTCTTCTGGACGGAAACCGCTTCTCTCTGGTTCTGTTTGCCGGCAGCGCCTTTATCCAGTGCCCGCTCTCCGCTGATTTTTCCGCAATCTATGAATTTATTGCGCAGGCGTCGCCGGGCATGATAAGTATTCAGGGAACGAATATTGAGGATGCGTTGCAAAAGGCGGCGCGCTCCCTGGAGAGCCGCTTCAAGCGAAATTGCGCAGTGCTCTTGATCAGCGACGGCGAGGCACACGAGGGGGACGCCCTTGGTCTTGCGAAGGAATTGAATCGCGATCGCGGAATCCGCATCTTTACCATGGGGGTGGGTTCGCGCGAAGGGAGTTCGATTCAAAGCGAGGGAGGCGAAAAGCGGGACAAGAGCGGGCAAAGGGTTATTACGAAACTCGATGAGACTGTCATGCTGCGCCTCGCGGAGATCGGAAATGGAAAATATTACCGCCTCGGAAATGAGCGTTTTGATACGCTTGGTCTTGTGGATGATCTCAATTCCATTGAGAAGAGCGGGCTTTTAAGGCGCCGCGCGGAGAACCTGCTTGATCGGTATCCGGTTTTTGTTGGCATGGCGCTCTTCTTTTTTACGTTCGCCCTTCTTCTGCCGGAGAAAAAGTCATGATACGAATGTTCACGTTTGTTTTTCTGCTATATCTTTTCGCCGCGTTTGCGCTCTCCGCCGCGATGGATCCCGATGCGCTTCTACAGGAGGCCGAGCAGGCACTCGAACGCGATCCGACAGACTATAAAGCCTGGTGCAAACGCGCCCTGGCCGCCTATACCCGCGCGCAATATGCCGATGCGGAGAAAGACTTCAAAAAGGCTTTGAGTTCTGCGCCGCCGGAGAAGCAGCCGGACATACTGTATAATCTCGGGAACTGCTGCTTTATGCAAAAAAGCCTGCAGGCCGCAGCTGCGAGCTACAGGTCGGGACTGAAGCTCAGACCGAATGACGCGGATATGCTCTACAACTATGCCGTAACGCGGAAACTTATGAACGAAGAAAAAAAGCAGGGCGACCGCGACGATTCCAGCAAAGAGAGCCAGAGCGGAGAAGGAGAAAACAAGCAAGGCGAAAAAGAACAGAACCAGAACGAGGAACCAAAGCAAAACGAGCAGCCTGAGAAGCAGCCCGGACAGCAGGCAGGAGAGATGAGCAGGGAAGAGGCTCTCAGGCTGCTGCGCGCTCTGCAGGAACAGGAACGCGAGACTTCCCCGAACCAGGACAAGAAGATCATCGGCGGTCTCCGCCATGAAAAGGATTGGTGATGCGCTGGATTGTCTGTGTTTTTCTTTTCATCACACTATCCGAAAGAGCCTGGACTCTCGAACCGCGCCTTGAACCCGCTGTCGTTACTGTTGCTCTTGATGAATACTTTTATCTGCAGGTACACATCGGCGACGCGGAGGGCGCGGACTGCCAAATTGAGTTCCCGAGCCAAAAGGAATTTGAGATCGTCAAGGCAGGGATCTCGCAATCCCAATCCATACAGGTCATCGGGCAGCAGGTTGAGCGATCGCATACCTGGATACACAATTTCAGACTTCGCGCAAAAGAGGCCGGCGATTTTACGTACGGGCCGGCGCGTGTCACCATAGCCGGGCATAGTTACGCAACGGGCGTCTCCGCGATTCATGTGCGCCCGGAGCGTTTCACACCGGGGAGGAGCGGATTGATGGATTTCTTCTCCCCGGATCCGTTTGTTCGCAATGACGGACGCATGGCGGTTCATGTCGAGACGGTTTTTGATAAAGGCACAGCCTGGGTCGGCGAAGGGGTAGTGCAATATGTTGATATCTACGCAAGCCGCCCAAGAATTACCGGTGTGCAGTTCGCGCAAATTTCGCGTGACGGATTTTGGGAGATTCTGCCTGAAAATTACAACCAGGGACGGCCTCTGCGCGTGACGCGCGATGGCAAGGAATGGTACAGATATCGCTATCCCGTTGCCTGGCTCTTTCCGCTGACGAGCGGCGAAAAGGTTATTCCGCCTTTTGCGGTACGGGTTGACTACGACCAGTTTTGGATGCGTTCGCAGGCTTTCCAGACGGAACCCCTGCGGCTTATGGTGCTGCCCTTGCCGGCTGGTGCCGGAAAATATTTCTCAGGCGCGGTTGGCAATTTTGATATAAGCGCGCGCATTGAGGAACCTGCGGGCGGTTTTGTAAAGGACACACCCTTTACGCTCGTTCTCACGGTCAATGGTTTCGGAAATATCCGTTCACTGGAAGCGCCGCTTTTTCCCGATACGCCGGATTTCAGGATTATGCCTCCGCAGCATACGACCCAGGTTCAGATTAAGGAAGGCAGGGTAAGCGGGAGTCAGACTTACCGT
>JAITCI010000042.1 GCA_031283155.1 Spirochaetota bacterium
TGAAGCGAGAAAAGCCATTCAATCAGCTCTGTACTGAGTTCGGGATTTCAGAAAAAACAGGACACAAATGGAAAAGCCGATTTCTGGAGCAGGGGAAACAGGGTCTCATTGACCAGAGCAGAGCGCCAAAAAGCAATCCCACTCTTCTCCCGCAGAAGGTAGTCATCGACATTGTGCAGCTCAAACTTGCCCATATGGCATGGGGACCAAAGAAAATCCTCGCCATATACAAAAAAGCGCACGCAAACGCGCCTTCCCTCCCCAGCGTAAAACGCATATTTGCGGACGCCCGTCTGGTCAAGCATCGCAAAGTCCGGAGAGTCGATGTGTCCTCCACCCAGCGTCTGCGCCAGCGCATCCATGCAAACGCCCCGAATGACGTCTGGGCTATTGATTTCAAAGGCTGGTGGAAATCCAATCAGGAAATCTGCGAGCCCCTGACTATACGCGACCTCTATTCCCGCTTCATCCTCGAAATCCGCCTCATGGAATCCAAGTCCGCCGACGCTGTACGCGCCGTTTTGACCGAAGTTTTCAGGAAATACGGCCTCCCCAGGGTGATTCGTTCTGACAATGGCACCCCTTTTGCCTCTCCAAACGGTCTGTTGGCTCTTTCCACCCTCTCCTCCTGGTGGATCACTCTGGGCATCCTCCCCGACCGGATCGAAAAAGGGAAGCCGGGGCAAAACGGTTCCCTCGAACGTATGCATACGGATATCGCCAAAGAAATCCAGGGCAAGTTCCCGGGCGGCCGCCGGCAGAATCAGGCTGCGCTGGATATGTGGCGGGAAGAATACAACACCCTTCGCCCAAACGAAGCCATCGGTATGCGGACGCCGCGCGAAGTGTACGTCCGTTCAGAGCGCACATATCCTGGGGACTTCGACGAATTGGAATATCCGCCGGGTTTCCTGGTGCGCAAGGTCAGCCCCAAGGGATACATTAAGCTGTACGGGGTGCGCATTCATGTTGGTCTGCCGGTGCGCGGTCTTACGCTCGGTTTGCAATCTCTTGGGGAAAGCGGCAAGTATCATGTATTCCTGGCTGACTTTCTGCTTGGCCAGGCAGACACGGAGGTGTATTCTTTCTCTCCGCTCTTAAAGAGCGCTGAATCACTGTAGGGAAGCTATGCAAGCGGAATCCATTTTCATTTTCGCTTGCATATATTTAGGTAAGGGCTTATCAACCCCCGTACCGGCTTACCTATGTCTTGATACCAGAGACTTACCTATGTCTTGATCAGACGATACCCCCCCCCCCCCCCCTCGTCGGCAACAAAAAAATGCAAAGAAATTCACTTTTTTGCGTTTTTCCGGGGTTTTCCCGGCGTTTTTGACCAAATTTGAGCGAATTTCAGGGGGTGCGCGGGGGGTTTACGCCGTTTTTGATTCCCGCTTGACAATTCAGGCATATCCGACTAATATGGAATTGTATTCCATATTAGTCGGGACGGTAACAGGATGTATTATCGGCGGCATATTGAATCTGTCGTGGAGCACATCGCAAAGCGCAAACCCGTTATCGTTCTGACCGGCGCGCGGCAGGTGGGCAAATCCACCATGCTCAAGGAAGCGTACCGGCACATACGCTATGTCTCCCTGGACAGACCTGCGGTGCGGGAGAGCGCGAAGGAAACCCCATCGCTGTTCTTCGAGACAAACAAACCACCGGTGGTTGTGGATGAGATACAAAAAGCGGCGGAGCTTTTCGATTTTATCAAGGACATCGTGGACAGGGATAAGGCAAAAGGGCAGTTCTATTTAACAGGCTCTCAAAGCATGGTATTGATGAAAAACATCAGCGACAGCCTTGCCGGGCGCGCGGGCGTTATAAAGCTGCTGGGATTATCCATGCGCGAGCTTGCCGGACTCAAATACCGCGCGCCGTTTTTGCCAACGAAAGAACACGCAAAAAGTATGGAGAAGTCCGGCGCAAAATTCGATTACGCAAAAATTGTATCCTGTATCCACAAGGGATTTTTCCCGGAACTTTACGAAACCAAAAGCGATTTGCACGATTGGGCGGACTTTTACAGTTCTTACTTCCAAACCTATATCGAAAAGGACATCAAGGACGTCCTGAATATTCATAACGAGTCTGCGTTCATCAAATTTGTAAAGGCCGCCGCCGCGCTCACGGGGGAGATGCTCAATCTGACGACCATCGCCGAGATCTGCGGCAAGGACGTCAAAACAATACGGGCATGGATATCGGCGCTGGAGTCCGGCGGGCTGATATACCTGCTGGAGGCATATTCCAATAACCTGAACAAGCGCCTGATCAAAACGCCGAAGCTCTATTTTCTGGACACGGGTCTCGCCTGCTGGCTGCTTGGCTGGAATACACCCGAGCAGCTCACAAACGGTGCCATGTGGGGGCATATCTTCGAGAGCTTCGTGTTCGGTGAAATTCTCAAAAGCTATTATAACGACGGCGTCGTCAAGCCGCCGCTCTATTACTACCGCGATAAGGACAAAAACGAGATCGACCTTGTTATTGCCGATGGAAACACGCTGCACCCCATAGAGATCAAGACGACCAGCGATCCGGCGAAAACTATGGTGAAGGCATTCCGCTGCCTTCTGGACATTCCGGGCAAAACTGTGGGTACGGGCGCTGTGCTTTGTCTCGCGAAGGAACGCCTGCCGCTCACGGACAATGTTTGGACGACGCCGGTGCATCTGATATAACGGATGCGTTTTTGGGTGGGGCAGCGCGGCTTTGAAATAACTGGGGGTAGCGTAGGCTCCCGCGCTTTGCGCGGAGCCGAAGCGAGGGGGAGCATATACCGACTATATTTACGCCACGCGCGAAGAATTATACGCAGCCCGACGCCGCTCCCCTCGCAAAAGCGGCCATTACCCACAGGGTACTTCGCCTTGTACGCGCAACGCCCTACGGGCGTGACTGCGAGGAAAATTATAGGCGTCGCTTGTACCCACAGGGCATAAACACGACGAACAGTATCGGGACACGACTTCCTTGTCGTTGCCCCCTGCAAAATCACTGTCCGTCCGCCAAAAGCCTTTGATGCTCCTCGCGGATAAACGCCGCCGCCGAAGCAAGCGGAACGCGCCCGCCCTCTTTGTCATGACGACGCCGCCATTCCGCCTCGGCGTCCGCGAGGGTTTTCTCGCCAATGGTGACGCGGAGCGGGACGCCGAATAAATCGGCGTCCTTGAACTTGAACCCCGCGCGGGCGTCGCGGTCGTCCAGAAGTACCTCAAGCCCAAGCGCCTCCAGCTCTTCGGCAAGGCGCAGGGCGGCGGCGCGCGTTGGCTCATGCGCCCAGTTTATCGGGACAATCATAACGTCAAAGGGGGCGATGGCGGCAGGCCAGATGATGCCGTCGGCGTCATGGTGCTGCTCGATGACCGAGGCGAGGGTGCGGTCAACGCCGATGCCGTAGCACCCCATGATGGGTACGCGATTTTCGCCGCTCTCGCTTTGGTAAAAAACCCCGAACGCCTTTGTGTATTTGTCGCCGAGTTTGAAGATATGCCCCACCTCAATCCCGCGAAAGAGCGCGAGGGGTTTGCCGCAGATCTCGCAGGCGTCGCCTTCGCGCACGGTGCGGATATCCGCCCAGTTTGTTGCCGTCCAGTCGCGGCCATGCGCCACGCCGGTATAGTGCATATCGCGTCCGTTCGCGCCGGTGATACCGGCAGGGAGGGCGCGCACGGAGAGGTCGGCGATGATCGGGACGCCGGATATACCCACCGGCCCCGCAAATCCTGTGGGCGCGCCGCTTACGCGCTCGACCTCTGCGTCGCTCGCGAGCGCAACCTCGGAGGTACCGAGACAACCGGCCAGCTTAACCTCGTTCACCTCCAGATCGCCGCGAATCACCGCGAGCGCGAAACATCTCTTGCCGTCCTTGTCCGTATATGCGTAGATAAGGGATTTGAGAAAAATTTTCGGCGAGCAGGAGAAGAAGGCGCAGAGTTCCTCGATGGTGCGGACGTCCGGCGTGGCGACTTTGGCAAGAGGGGCTGCGGCTTCGCGCGGGGCTGCGGCGGATCCGGCTGCGGGTGTGCCGACGGATTCGGCGATGGGTGTGTCGGCATCGCCAGCGGCGGCGTCATCGGCGCAGCGCGCGGTCTCGACATTGGCGGCGCGGTTGCAGGCGTGGCAAACGACAATCTCGTTTTCGCCGACGGCGGAGGGTACCATAAATTCCTCGCTCCCGCTCCCGCCCATCGCGCCTGAATCCGCCGCGACGCCGATCACCTCCAGGCCAACGCGCCTGAAGATGCGCAAGTAGGCGCGGCGCATTGCATCATAAGAATTGGCGAGATCCTCCTGATCGCGGTCAAAGGAGTAGGCGTCCTTCATCAGGAACTCGCGCCCGCGCATAACCCCAAAGCGCGGACGGATCTCATCGCGGAATTTTTTCCCGATCTGATACACGGTAAACGGAAGCTGCCGCCAGGATTTGAGTTCGTCGCGGATGATACTGACAAAACCCTCCTCGGCTGTGGGGGCGAGCACAAAGTCCTTTCCCGCGCGATCCCGCACCTTCATCATCAGATCGCCCATGACCGCGTAGCGCCCGCTCTCCTCCCATATCTCGCGCGTCAGGATGAGGGGAAGCGCGAATTCCTGCGCGCCCGCCAGGTCCATCTCCTGCCGCACCACATTCTCGACCTTGCGCAGCGCGCGCAGCCCCAGCGGAAGATAGCTGTACACGCCCGCGCTCATTTTACGGATGAGTCCGGCGCGCAGCATCAACTGATGGCTCGCGATCACCGCCTCGGCGGGAATTTCCTTTAACGAAGGAAGAAGAATATTGGAGACGCGCACCGTATGGCTCCTTTGGGTATTTTGGCTCTTTCTTAAAATTATCAAAAGGGGGAGGCTTAGTACATGGATGTAGTATCCCGCGCAGTCCCGAAGCACGTACTCCTACTTCGGGAATGGATGTCGCGGTAGTGCGCGGGGAGGACGCAATTTTGTAAAAGGACGCAGCGTCGATTTGGGCGAGGGTAAGCCTCCCCCCGGGCGAGCCCGTTGCTTCGCACCGGTCTCGCCCTACCCCTACTCGTCTCAAAAAGCGGAACGATTTCAGCAGCGGCTTTAAGGCATCGTACTGGATGTATTAAAGGTGACACCGTATAGAACGCCTTGACTTGCGCCGCTATACGGCTGCATACAAACAAAATACTCCTGTCCAACGGCGGCAGTAATCGGTATATGAACAGATGATTCCGGCGACACTCCATAACGTTCACTTATGGCAATACCGGCACTGTCATACACTTGTACATTGCAGTATCCTGAGTAATTCATATTCCGGCAATGAATGTACTGTGTGCTTGCTGTTGCTGTAAAACTGTACCATGTTCGTGTACGCACGTCAAGGTTTGTTACGCCATAAGCCCAAACATTGGCTGTAAGTACAGTCGCTCCCGGCGTTATAGGCGATATACTGAATGTTATTTTGTAACTGGCAGCCCAGGAAAACCACACACGAATATAGTACTCTTGTCCAATTACAAGCGATAGCCTACTGCCCGGGAATGGAAACGCATCGATTGATGACGGGGTTTCTACGGCAGCACCGGTAGTGGTATACACCTGCATATTACCGGAACCAGATGCAAATATGTACTGTGTACTTGCCGTTGCGATAAAGCGATACCATTGAAAGCTGCCTGCGCTAAACGAACCCTCTGTCCATGTATTTTCAGTAAGCATTTCCCCTGAACTCGGCAGTATGTCAAGATCGCTGAACGCTATCCTGTATGTGCCGCCATAACTGCTGTTATATTGCGATACCCGGATATAATAGACCTGCCCGGGTGTAAGCGCGCGCGCGTCACACGTAGTGCTGTCGTATAACCGCGATTCGCTCCCCACAGAAGCGCCGCTTCCGCTATACACCTGGATGTACACGCCATACGAAGAATTTAATGTACCAAAAGCAGTATGGATATACTGCGCTGCCGCCGTTGCTGTAAAACTGTGCCACTGCACAACTCCTGACGCAAGGCTGCCATTGGCAAAGATGTACTGGGTAAGCGTACTTACGCCGGGCGGAAAAATGGCTGCGTTAAACCCTATCTGATACGTCTGAATATAACTGCTGTTGTTCTGCCGTACCTGGATATAATATGTCTGTCCGATTGTCAGCGTACGCGTTGCATAGGTGCTGCCTCTGTATAAGAGTGACTCGCCTCCTGCCGCCGCGCCGACATCGGTATATACCCGGATATTCACACCAATGGTATCATGAACGGATTCAGCGTGGAAATACTGCGTTGCCGCCGTTGCTGTAAAACTGTACCACTGGGCGTCATCGGCGTGTATCAGCTTGCCAGTGGTAAATGTATTTTCAACGAGTTGGACGCTTGCGTCTGGCGAAAAAGAGAATGCAGAGAAACCTATCTTGTACGTGCCGCTGTTACCTGACCAAATCCGGATATAATAGGTTTGACCGCTTGTGAGCGCGCGAGATATATACCGGGTGCTGCCGGAAAGGCTCGACGGATCACCAACCGTATTGCCAGCAGTGTTATATACCTGGATATACAGACCAGTTAGTGTACCAAAGTCAGCATGGATATATTGCGTACTGGAATTTGCGGTAAAAATGAACCACTGGGTCTCGCTGGAAGCAAGACTACTGCTGGCCAGAGTGTTTTTTGTAAGCGCAGCGGCGCTTGCAGGAGGGAAGAATACCCCGGGCGGTAAAATCGATGCATTGAACCCTATCTGGTATGTACCAATATTACTACTGTATGGCCATACCCGAATATAGTAAAGCTGCCCGCTTATGAGCGTCCGAGATACATACTGGGTGTTGTCAAACAGATTCGATTGGCTCCCTGCCGCATTGCCGACACTGTCGTATATCTGGATAATCAAAACGGACAACGTACCAAAGGCAGCGTGGACATACTGCGCTGCGGCCGTTGCGGTGAAACTGAACCACTGCGCCCCGCCCGATGCCAGGCTGCCGCTGGCAAAGGTATTTTCGGCGAGCGGAGTGACGGCTGCGCCGGGCGGCAAAAGGAATGTGTTAAACGCTATCTGATATGTTCCGCTGTAACTGCTGCTATAGAGCGACGCCCGGATATAGTAAACTTGCCCGGGCGTCAGCGCGCGCGTGATATGCGCAGTACTGATGTTTAACCGTGATTGATCACCTGCCAGTACACCATTTTCATTGTACACCTGGATATACACGCCGCCAGACCAGGAATTCAATGTACCAAAAGCAGCATGGATATATTGTGTGCTTGCCGTTGCCGTGAAGCGGAACCATTGCTCTTTTCCTGTAGCGAGACTGCCGTTAGCCCAAACGTCTACAGTCAATTGCGTTACCCCGGTTGATGGCCAGGGATACGATGGTGTACTCGAGACACTGCTTGCACTTGATACGCTGTGAGTACTGGAAGCGCTGCCATACTCCATACTGTTTACGGATGAAATGCTCCCCGCAGAAGAAACACTGCTGGCTATAGAAGAGATAGAAGGAACAGAGGAGTCCGTGCCGCCAGATGGAACATCGCCAAAATCGGGATGCCGCGAATCCTCATATTGGAACAGATCGAGGCAGAAATCGTACGCCGCATTATTCCCGGTACGAATCTGAAGAGGTCCGCCTACGCCGCACCCGTCAAAAACAGCCCCGCTGCCGCCATTCGGAAGCTTGACCTTGATCTTTGTCCAGTTTGGATAATTGAAGTTTGCCGTATATTGCGCGCCCATCGGACCGCCGCTTGTTCCCTCGTTGCAGTACCATCCCGTAGCCGAGGCTTCAACAGCGGTGGTCGCCTGCACCCAGTTACCGCCGCTGAAAACACTTGCCGAGCCATTCAGATTGGGCTTAAAGAGCGGCTTCGTTCTGCTTGGGTTCCCGCTGACAGCGCCGAAGTGAAACAGGATATCTTTACTGCCGCTTCCCTTAATCCAAAACGTATAATAATCGCGTCCCTCGTTGCTGACAAGATTGGGGGACGTCCAGATAGTTCCGTTGCTCGTTTGCGCACCGCTGGCAGCGACGGTATATTTTGCGTACATATGGTGCGTACTATCTGACAAAGCGGGCAATTTTGCGTCGCTCGCGAATTTGAGCCCCGGCGAACCAGCAGCCCAAGACCCGCCATTCAACGGTATTTGGGCACCCACTGCTTTTCCGGCCACGAAGGTATCATTAAAATCTGCTCCGGGGAAACAGAGAATCGGCGCCTGATTGCCCGGCTGCCCTTCTGTACTGCTGATTATTACAGACTGAACCGAACTCGAACCGGCAGGTTCGCTTGAATTTGCGAATTGAACCGAACTCGCGCCAGCAGATTCGCCCGAATTTGCAGACTGAGCCGCATCCGAACCGGCAGATTCGCTTGAACTTGCGGACTGAACCGCATCCGAACCGGCAGATTCGCTTGAACTTGCGGACTGAACCGAACTCGAACCGGCAGATTCGCTTGAACTTGCGGACTGAACTGCGTCTATGGATTCGCTTGAATCCGTGGATTCGTCTGCGTTTGAAGATCGCATTGAGCTGGAAGAAATTTTCAAATCTTCATCTTCGCTGCTACAGGCCACAAACAAACAGCAAAACGCAGTGAGAACAGAAAAAACGATTCGGCAAAAAACAACGCCTTTCTTGTTTTGCATAAAAATTTTCATATTCCTCCCTGCTTCATGCTGTACTGTCGATACGCGCTTATACTACTGCCATACGGCAGACCCATGCTATGCGCAATTGATAATTCTACCACCTCCCACTATTTATATCAATGAAAATGCGCAAAATGTCACGAAGATCAGTTTTCAATTTTTAAACAAAACATATTCAATATCCTCAGCTTCCCGGGTTACAAAAAAAATTGTACCGCGAAATAAATTTCCTCGCTTTCCAGGTTTCCGGCGTTTTTAAAAGCGGGACGACGATTCGATGGCTCGGCGCTGCGGTTGCTCCGGTGAACGGCGGAGCGTCAAAGAATGTACTATTGGCTCGCGGATTACAATGGTATGCAACTCCCCTCGCAAGAGCGTACATCCTTGTACGCTCTTACCGTGTACGCTTCGCGCGGGACACGCCCTCCTTGGCGTAGCTGTTCCCCCCAAAAAATGTATATTCCTGCGCAATTTTTTTGGATGGCTGCAAAATATTGCCCTCGCAGCGCGTTATAAAAAATGGGCAATGAGCGGCGAGAGCGCTGAAAATGGCGCGCGCAGAGGTAGTCTGCAATTTACACGAAGGAGCGAGCCATGATTCCAAAGGAATTTCGCGAGTATTTGTGCGGGTATAAAACGGTGCGGTTTCATTTTCGGCTGCAAAAAGAGGTCGCAGCATATTTTCGCGACCGAAAACGGAATGGGAATTATTTCAGCGGGATGTGTTCGGCGGCGGTCGACCGATTCCAGATCGCGCTGAGCCAGGGGTTTATCAATTTAAAGCGGACGAGCCGATTTCGGGAGCGTGAAGATAGGGCGGATAAAATCGAGTGTATCGCGAATCTGGAGACGGTGGCGAAGGATCTGGTTGAGAAGCTGGCGTTTACTTTGCGGTTGAGCCAGGCGGAGGTGCTGCGAATGGCGATGGAGTGGTGGATGGAAACGGTGCTGCTGCGCAAACGGAGGGAGATTTCTATTCCCGCCCGGTGGAAGTGGCACCATAGATCACGTACTCCGCGAGTAGAAACACTGACCTTCTCCTTCTGGAGCTTCGGACGAGAGCTGATCTGGCGTTTCCATCCCCCAAGACCTAAAAAATTCCCCTTCCCGCCCCTCTCCTGGGAGGATTGGGAAGATTAAAACCATTGTAAGCCGCACATCCACACATCCACACATCCACAGCGCGCCGCCCGCATCCATACGGCTCAATCCACAGCGTCCTCCGATACTTATATCCCATGTGCGCCGCACCCCAAAGGGGTGTACAATAAAAACACAATCCCGACAATCGGAGGCGGAGCGTGGACGCGCAAAGAATCTGCATTCTTACGTTCTGCCTCGGAATTTTTTTCTTCCTTATGTCAAGCGAATTTACGGGCAACATTCAGGCCGCAACGCCGCAAGAAAATCTCGCGCGCCTCGCTCTGCTGCGAAGCGAGGGTAAAATCGATGAGGCGCTTGAGGGCTATCTCGCGCTTGCCAAGGTCGCCGATGGGCGGATCGCCGCGTATGCGCATTTTTTTGCAGGGCAGATACTCCTTGAAAAAGATCAAACAGGGACCGCCCTCACGCATCTGCGCGAGGCACTCCGCATGGCGCAGGAGCAGGCAAACGCCGAGCTTGCGCTCTATAGCCGTTTTCAGCTTGGGATCGCGGCAGGCATGGAGGAGAGGCTGATAGAGGCGCAGATCGAATTTGATCGCTGCCTGCAAGAGGCGGAGCAGGCAAAAAATATCCTGATGACCGAGCGCGCTCATTTTGAACTGCTCCGCCTGGTTCTCCGCTCTCCGGCGCACACAGAAGTAAATATCGATAAAGGAATTATGCCGCATATACAGCCCTTGCTGCGCAGCCCCGCAGCAGATCGCGCCGATGAGATTGCCCTGCGTTCCACCCTGCGCCTGGATGCGGCGGATGCCCTCCTCAATAGCGACAGAAAAAAGCAGCTCGCCCCGCTTGCGCTGCGTCTCGCGAATGCCCACCTCGAACAGAATCCGGAAAAATGGCTCCTTGCGCGCGCGCGGGCGGAGGCAGCGCTCGCGAGATACACAGAGGCGCTTGCCAGTCTGAAAAAATTGCCGGAGGACAATGCCGACGCGGTAATACTTGAAGCCGATATTTATTTTGAGCTTGGGCAGGAAGAAAAGGGATTTGCGCTTTTGCAAAAAGCGTCTGTGGAATTTCAAGGGCACCTTACCGACAGGCTCGCGATAACAAGCCACTTGGCGCATCTTCTCTTGCAGGCGCGCCACTATGCCGAAGCCGCCCCTTTATTGGAAGCGCTCAGCGCGCAAACGCAGGATCGATTTATCCGCAGCCAGGCTCTTCTTGATCTCGCATCCCTCGCGCTTGCTTCGGACGACGCATCGCTCGCGGAGCAGCGCATTCGCGCAAGCGGCGTCACGAATACCGCCAGTATGCGCCTTTTAGCCGCCGCGCTGATTGCGCAGGACAAAACCGACGAGGCGGCGCAAGCCATAGGGCAGGCGGCACAAAGCGCGCGCGCAGGCAAAGATACAGCCGAGTTAACGCTTCTCGAGGCGTGGCTCGCGCACAAATCGGGGGATGAGGAGCAAGCCGCAAGCGCTGCGGAAAAGGCGGAACAGATCGCGCGCGCCGCCGCAATCCCGCGCATCGAGGCGGAAGCGCTTATATTGCAGGCCCTCATGGCGGACGCCAACACCGCCGCTGTACTTTTGACGCGCGCGGAGAGCATTGCGATAAGCCACGGTTGGACGCAAATGGAAGCGAACATCCGGCATAATCTCGGCGTGCTCGCGCTCATGGCGAATAAAAATGACGAAGCCATCCGGGGATTCAGGCGGGCGCTCGAACTCTTTGATGAAACGCGCGCGGGTTTCGCACTCCGGAGCGAAGAGCGCCTGCACTCCACCGCGTCCTGGAGTGTAACGCAGCGCTTTCTTGCGCTCGCGTATCTCGCCCAGGGCAAACTGGAAGCAGCCTGGGAAGCCTACGAATATTCTTTGGCACGCGACGCGCGCGAGGCTCTGGCGGAATCCCTTCTCCGATATTCCGCAGATTTTGCGGAGAGCGTCCGCGCACAGGAGAAAGCGCTTGCGGCGCTGCAGAAGGCGCGTGAAACGGGCGCATCGCGCGATGAGATTGAAAAGCGGGCGCGCGCGCTCGCCGAATGTACCAAAAGGGTCGAACAGGATCTCCGCGCCGGAGAGCGGGGCAAGAATCCTGACAGCGTAAAGCTCGCCGCCTTTTCGCAGGCGCTCCGAAAAAGCGGAACCCTGGCACTGCAATATCTTGTTTGGCCTGATCAAAAACCCGGCGTCGTTTTCATCATCGACGGATACGGTATTTCCGCAGCCGAGCTTCCGCCCTCAGACCGTTTGCTGCGCCGGGCCTCCGACTTCAAAGAACTCGCCGCGCGGCCATTGGTCACGCGCACATGGGACGCCGCGACTCTCGGAACCAAAGCCATCGACAACCGAATGAGTTTTGTCACCAACGGCCTCGCGCTTTCCGATCTCCTGCTCGCCCCCATGGAAAAGCAATGGTATGCAAGCCAGGCCTCCAACCTGCTTATCATCGCCGACGGCGAGCTTGCCGGATTCCCGTTTGCCGCCCTTCCTCTGGCTGAAAGCGAGTGGCGCGGCAAAATTCAGTGGCCTGTGTGTATTGGAGACGCGATCCCCATAGCGACTGCGGTATCGGCAAGCGCATGGATAGAGAGCGAACTCCTTGCGCGCAGTTCCGGGAAGGTTATACTCGCGGGAGACGTCGGGGAGCGCCGGATCCGCGACGGGCGCATCTTTTCCGCATTACCCGGAAGCGGGCGCGAACTGGATATACTCGCGAAGCTCTTTGGGCAGCGCGCCCTGCACGGCAATGACGCGAATCCCGAGCGCCTCACCTCGCTGCTGCGCGAGAGCCCCGCCATCCTGCACCTCGCGACGCATGGCTTCTTTCTGACAAACGCGGCCACCGGTAAACGCATCGGCTCATTGCTTCTTGCGGACGGGAGCGCGGATCCTCCGGCGGGCGCAACACCCGTGGGCAGCATATTCGATGAAAGCATGATCGCCGCCCTGCCGCTGGCCGGAAGCCTCATCACCCTCTCCGCATGCGAGAGCGCGCGCGGAAGGCTTGTTCCCGGGGAGGGCATGATTTCGCTGATGCGCGCCTTTATTATAGCCGGCGCGAAAAACGCAAGCGCGTCGCTCTGGCTGGTTGGCGACGACTCAACGGTAGAATACATGAACAGATATTATAAGCATATCGCCGCCGGCGTCCGCCCGTCCATAGCGCACCGGAATACGCGCCGCGAACTCCTCGCCCTCGGCTTTTGGCCGTCGCAGCGCTCGGGCTTTATCACAAGCAATTAAGGCTGCGAGCGCATAATTCTGATCCTCGGAAGGCCAGCGCTTTGGGCTTCGCCTGCTTACATATATGCTGTATGCGTCCACCCCGTTCAGCTTTGCAATATGATCGCAATGAGCGCAAAGCGAGGGCGTATCGGCTGTGGGGCTTTATATATGCTGTATGCGTCCGCCCCTGCAAAAAAATTACGCCGCCGGAGAGCTGAAAAAGTCGGATATTAAAACTGCGCGGCACCGGCGGAAAGCGGGGAAAATATGGCTCAAAACGATACGGCGTCTATCGGCTTCGAACAAAAAATATGGGGCGCGGCGGATATTCTGCGCGGCAATATGGACGCCGCCGAGTACAAGCATGTTGTTCTGGGTCTTATCTTCCTGAAATTCATCTCGGACAGATTCGACGCGCGGTACCATGAGCTTGCCGGCGAGAACGATGATCCGGAGGACAGGGACGCCTATACCGAAAAGAACATCTTTTTTGTTCCGCCGCAGGCGCGCTGGAGCGTTATCTGCGCAGCCGCGCATAAAGAAGAAATCGGGACGGTTATTGATGACGCCATGCGGGCGATTGAGAAAGAAAACAAGCGCCTGAAAGACATATTGCCGAAAAACTACGCGCGGGGCGAACTGGACAAACGCCGTCTCGGAAATATTGTTGATCTGTTCACCAACATTCAGATGATGCAGCATGGCACAGACAAGGACATACTTGGCCGCACTTATGAATATTGCCTTGCCAAATTTGCCGAACAGGAAGGCAAGCGCGCCGGGGAATTTTACACACCTTCATGCGTGGTACGAACCCTTGTGGAGGTATTGCAGCCATTCAAAGGGCGGGTGTATGACCCCTGCTGCGGCAGCGCCGGGATGTTTGTACAAAGCGCGGAATTCGTACACAGCCATTCGGGCAATATCGGCAACCTTTCCGTGTATGGGCAGGACGCCAACCCGACCACCCGCAAAATGGCGCTGATGAATCTTGCCATTCGCGGCATTGAAGCCAACCTCGGCGGGTATAATGCCGATACGTTTCATAATGATCTGCATCCAGCGCTTAAAGCCGACTTCATCCTCGCCAATCCTCCTTTCAACCTTTCAGACTGGAACGACGGCTCGCTGAATACCGACCAGCGGTGGAAATACGGTTTGCCGCCTTCCGGCAACGCCAATTTCGCGTGGCTGCAGCACATGATTCACCATCTTGCGCCTGGAGGCAAAATCGGCATGGTGCTTGCCAACGGCTCGCTGTCTTCCCAGAGCGGCGGCGAAGGCGGGATTCGCCGGAAAATTGTGGAGGATGATCTTGTTGAGGGTATCATCGCCATGCCCGCGCAATTATTTTACACTACGCAGATACCTGTTTCCCTCTGGTTCATCAGCCGGAACAAAAAACAGAAAGGCAAAACGCTGTTCATCGACGCCCGCAGGATGGGAACAATGGTCAACCGCCGCCTGCGTGAAATGACTGCCGAAGACATCGCCAGGATTGCCGCCGCCTTTAAGACATTCAACGACGGTACGCTTGAAGATGTGCAGGGTTTTTGCGCCGCCGTGACCACGGAGGAAATCGCCAGGCAGGATTTTATTCTCACGCCCGGGCGTTATGTCGGGATTGAGGAGCAGGAAGAGGATGGCGAACCTTTTGAGGAAAAGATGACGCGGCTGACTGGCGAACTCTCCGAAATGTTTAATCGCTCGCATGAACTGGAGGACGAAATCCGCAAGAGGCTGGGGGCGATAGGGTATGAAATCTAAAAATAAGAACGAAATTACTATTCGCAGCTCGGCGGCGGAGTACCTGACTTTTATCGCGGCAAGCGGCGACAGTCCTTACAGTGTTGAAATGCGTTATCAGGACGAGAACATCTGGTTGACGCAAAAAATGATGGCGGAGCTTTATGATGTTGATGTAAGGACAATAAATGATCATATTCAAAAAATTTTTCTGGATGATGAGCTATCGGAAATTTCAACTATCCGAAATTTCCGGATAGTTCAAGCCGAGGGGGTGCGGCAAATAGAGCGCGATATAAAACACTATACCCTGCAAATGATTATCGCCGTCGGCTTCAAAGTGAATAACGACCGCGCCGCGCGATTTCGCAAATGGGCTGGCCAAATTGTTAAAGATTATACAGTTCAAGGCTGGACCATGGACGTTGACAGACTCAAAAAAGGGCATATGTTTACAGATGAATATTTTGACCGTCAACTGCAATATATCCGTGAAATACGTTTGAGTGAACGCAAATTTTACCAAAAGGTTACAGATATTTACTCAACCGCGTTTGATTATGACAGAGACGCAGGAACAACGCGGGAATTTTTCAAACTGGTGCAGAACAAGCTTCATTATGCGGTTCATAGGCATACCGCCGCTGAGTTAATCGTGGAGCGCGCCGATGCGGAAAAGGAGTATATGGGGCTCATGACATGGGAAACTGCCCCGCGCGGAAAAATTATAAAAGCCGATGTTTCTATCGCAAAAAATTATCTGAACGAACGGGAAATAAATTACCTTGAGCGCATTGTTTCCGTTTATTTGGATTTTGCCGAAATGCAAGCCGAGCGAAAAATTCCCATGTCAATGGAGGATTGGGCGAAGCGGTTGGACGGTTTTCTGGAATTCAACGGTGATGAAATTCTGACAGGAGCAGGTAAAATCTCGCATGAACAGGCGAGGCTTCATGCCGAAACAGAGTTTGAAAAATACCGCATTGTACAGGATAGGCTGTTCAAAAGCGATTTTGACAGGTTTGTTGAACTTGAAGCAGCGGCAAAAAAGCAGCCGAAGAAAAAAGGGCAAAAACGGAAGGCTAACGGGAAATGAGATGAAAGAAGCAACTATTCGGAATTTCCGAATAGTTCAAACAGAGGGGATGCGGCAGGCAGGAGGCGATGGGGTGTGAAATCTGAGAGAACCTTTTATCGATTAGCCAATGTTATCGACCTCATTGGTGGCGGGACACCGAAGACCAGCGTTCCCGAATATTGGGACGGTAACATTCCGTGGCTCTCGGTCAAGGATTTCAACAACGGTGACCGCTATGTATATACGACTGAAAAATCTATCTCGCAGGCAGGTTTAGATAACAGTTCTACAAAGTTGCTTACCCACAACGATATTATCATTTCGGCTCGTGGTACAGTCGGCGAATTAGCAATGATACCATTCCCAATGGCATTCAATCAGTCGTGTTATGGGATTCGAGGCAAAAAAGGTATTATAGTTCAGCCTTACCTTTATTACTTGCTGAAAAATAGTATATGTCTGCTTAAAAGTCAGACTCACGGATCTGTGTTTGATACGATAACTAGTGTTCTGCAAAAAACAGTTGTGATATTATATAGAAATATGTTATATTTGGAGTATGGCAAGACAATCAATAGCTGTACAGGCAGACGCAAAAGAGATACGGCTCATGGAGAAGCT
>JAITCI010000029.1 GCA_031283155.1 Spirochaetota bacterium
AAAATTTTTGCAACAGGAAAATTTACAAAAAGGTCAAAAACGAACCCGAAAACAGCCACAAAAACGGCATTGGGCCACGAAAAAAACCCACTGCAAGGCATTTGGCCGCGAAATTCACGCAAAAATGCTCCAAAAAGACATTCAGCCGCGAAAAAGAACCCCCGCGCCGGTCGCAACATCCTGTCTTGTACCCACAGGGCATAAACGCGGGATGCGCCTGCGCCCTGTGGATATGCATCGTGCAAGTACGACGCGGGATACACAATTTCCGGATACTCTACTTGCGCTTATGTGTCCTTTTTCAACACACGCACCTGCGCGGCGGACAGTTCGGTAAGCCGCGCCACTTGCTCTACAGACATACCTTCGGTAAGAAGGTTTTGGGCAATTTTTTCTTTTTCTTCCGCTCTGCCTTCTTCTCTGCTCTGGCGAGCCCAATTGGGTAAACCCAGATTATCAAGCGTTTCTTCGATCCATTGAATTCGCAGTGCCATGGCATTTATCTCCTCATAAATATCCGGATTTGCTTCTATAAGTACATCTACATAGGAATCTATGCGCATCTTATGCCTGTTTTTCTCTATTTCTTCCAGTATAGCAACTTTGGATTCCGGCTCCAAGCCTCTTCGCAGCGATTTGAGCCAGAGGTTATCGCTCTTGGGCAAGAGCTTGGATTCAAGAATTTGTATCGGAAGGTAGTCTCCGTGAATCTGATAAACTCCAGGCGAGGACTGCTCGACCGTGTATTTTCGCTCCTCCGTAAGATAGTGCAGCAACGCGCGCGGATAGCGATTGCCGACAAACGTAAGACTTAAATCCGCATCGTCTACACCCGGCGTGTTCGCTGCGTAATGATACGCATACGCGAGGACTTGTTGAAAATCTCTGATAGAGAAATAATCATCGGGGGATTTATACTCTATGATGTTATGCCCCCGGAAGATACGAGCGATATTTTTGTCTATTGTTACATCTTTTCGCTTTTTAACAACAAGCACATCTATACGCATCGGTTCCGAGGTGAGTTGATGCTCGTAGGTGTATTCAAGATCATTGCGATAATCATATAATTCAAGCTGTATGGCGTCATAAAACGCCTGATGCCAGAGCAGCTTCTCATGTCTGTCGGAATTTTTCTCATTAACCATAAGCGGCCTTTCTATAGATATTGCGTACTATAGAAAAGCGCGAGGCGCGCGCCGGGTTCGCTTTTTTTATTTTAAGGCGATATCAGCCCTGTTCCAGAAGTCTGTCGGACTTAGCGTGAAATTGTGTTTTTGTGGCTCATTTCCGATGATTTTCAATCAAAAAAAAATGGTTTTGTGCGTTTACAGAGTTTGTAGAGCGAATAATGGCGGGTTCTTTGGCATTCCCGTCGGTCTACTTCTACGTATTGTTCGCTCATGAGTCTACTATACCACTTTGCCAATAATTTGGAAATTTTTATCCTAAGTCCGACAGACTCCTGGCCAGCAGAATGCTGGACACCATCCAACCTGTACGCAAAGACTCCCAAAGACGCATCCATTCCGAAAAACCGCAGTAAATCTCTGTTACAGCGCGCTCCGCACAAGCCGGAAGCCGTCGGCATGGCACTTATGCCAGGGATCGCCGTAATCGCGGTACGCCGAACGAATGACTGTGGCCGGCGACTGCCATGCCGCGCTGCGCATCGCCCGCCGGTTTTTGGGTGAAGACGGCGGCCCTGCGGGATCCGTTTCTTCCTTGTCGGTGAAGGGTGCCCACCAATCCCAGCACCATTCATAGACATTGCCGTGCGTGTCATATAAGCCCCAGGCATTCGCGGGTTTTAACCCTGTTTCATGCGTCATATTTTTGCTGTTGGCGGCATACCATCCGGCGTTATTACTTATGGCTGCGCCGGTATTATAGGCTGTTTTTGTTCCCGCGCGGCAGGCAAACTCCCATTCCGCTTCGGTGGGCAGACGATACCCATTTGCGTGTATATCCATGGCGACATCGTTCCATGCGCCATTGGAGTTTGCGGGTATATTTCCCCAGTCCTCCGGATTCGCGCTTCCGCTCATGCGGTACACCGGGGTAAGCCCCTCGAACCTGCTGAGCAGATTGCAGAACACCAGCGTGTCATAAAAGCATACCGTGTCCACCGGACGCCGCTCCGCACGCTCTCCCGCAAGGGGCTGCTGGAAACGGCTCGGATTTGCGCCCATCACAAAGCGGTACAGTTCCTGCGTTACCGGATATTTTCCGAGATAAAAGTTTTTGGTGAGCCGTACCGTGTGCTGCTTCTCGTCATTTCTGCGTCCTTTTTCCGCAGACGGGCTGCCCATTACAAACGTGCCTGCGGTTATTTGCTGCATGGCCGCAAGATTTTGCAGGAGGATATGGGTGCCAATGGCCAGCGTACCGCTGTTTTCACGTATCGAAAACAGGGTGCCGCTTCCGCTGCCCGTATAGGTAATGGTTCGCGTTTTGCCCAGACCAAGGATTCTTAAGCTGACCCTTTCTGCGGAGAGAACCTGCGTTCCGGCGCTTATGTCCTCGCTGAGCGCAAGAATATAGCGGTCGGGTTTGGCGTTGATATGCGCAAAGGCCGAGGCAATATCGTTTGCCGGTACTTCGGGAATGGGGGCAGGTACCGCCCATACCGCGAAGAGAGTGAGGTCTTTATGCACCGTGTCGTTGATAAAGTCCCATGTATTGCCTGTATCATCCCGCCAACCGGCAAAAGGCTGCTGCGCGTCACGGTACAAACCCGGTTTGACGGGGACAAAAATTTCTGTGGTCGGATCCTTGGGCTGCACGACCTTGCCGCCCTTTTGTATGATTTGCGGCGGGATCGAAAGCGCGGTTCCGCCGCTGTCGGCAAAATTGACGGTAAAACTGATATATGTTGTGCAGAGAAGCTCGTATACAACCCATCCCAAAGCGCCTGCCACAATCAAGAGACCTATCCAGAGGCAAATCCTGACGCCGCTGCGCGCGCGCTTATCCTGAGTTTCGTTTTCCATACCATTCCCTCGTCAATGTATTCGCTTCTGAACCTCTTCGATTCCCTATTTATACCTTATCTTATCGGCAAATGTACATTCAATAATGCAGGATTTACATGAAAACGGGCTATTCTGCCATCGGTCTGTTTCCCGCGGTAAACGGCATAATGGCACCCAACCGGCTGATTCTTCCCTTATATAAGAAGAGGGCATATACACATTATTACGCCAGGTATGCGTCCAGAAGCCCGCCATCCTCCATAACATACAGCGCATCCCGAACAATGCCGGCGGCAAGAAGCTCCTCGCATGGCACACCCCAGGCGCTCTCCAGAAATGGGCGCAGCTTTTGCCCCTGCGTACAATCATACACAAGGCCATAGCCATCGCTGTCGCAGTCCAGAAGAGCCGGAAGATCGTGCGCAATACAAGCGCGCGCGGGTATATCGGCTCGGTAGTGGTGCGCGCGTATCCGCGCCGTCAGTTTTGAGCGCAGCGTGGGCAGAGGCTTGACCGCGAAAATTTCCAGCCCCTGCGGCAGAATCCCGCGCAGAGACGCAAGAATGGCTTCTTCTTCAAAAAAACCCAGCAGCTCGATCTCCAGGAGGTCATTCTCGCTTGCCATCCCGAGCATCAGCGGCGCCAGCACCGAGATCCGGGGCTTGGGGTTGAACCCCTCGCTGAGCGAGAGCGGGAGGCCGCTTCGTGTACAGAGGCGTATCAGATGCGATTGCAGATCGAGGTGCGAGACAAAGCGAAAGAGCCCGCGCTTCGCGAACCGCAAACGATATACCACGCGGCTTGCATCCGGCGCGCTTAATTGCGGCGGTATATGCTCCGGCGCGGGACTCACCGGTGCCGGGGGCGGCGTTTCAGTATTCGCGGTACGGTCCTCCGCATCGCAGACCCCGCAGTTCGAGACGCAGCCCCGCGCAAAAACGCGAACATCCTTGTTCGCAGCGCGGGACGCAACGTTGCCTTGCACGCTTCGCGCCATGCCGCAGCCGCGGCGGCAATCCGGGGTCATACAGTCCATGGGTTCATCAGCGGAGTATTTCGCAAATTCCTCTCTCAAAAAAGCTTTCCCGGCAACGCCGTGGATTCCATCCCAAGGCAAAGGAGTTCCGGGATCAGGCCAGGGATCCAGAAAATCTTCTTCGGCCAGACCAAGCGCGGTCATGGCCTCCTGCCAAATCGTGAAATTAAAAAATTCATCCCAGGCGTCAAAGCGCGCGCCTCTCTGGTAAGCATCCTCAAGTAAACGCGCCGCCGCCGCTCCGCCGCGCGCAAATACCCCCTCCAGAAAACTCATCTCAGGGTTATGCCATGTGATGCGGATATTTCCCTTTCGGAACCGCGCGCGGAGAGCCTCTATCGCCCTGCGCCCTTCGTCGATAGATATCTGGCGCGCCCACTGGAGGGGGGTATGCGGCTTAGGAATAAAAATCCCGAGGGTAACGCGGAGCGCGAGCTGCGGGACAGCCTGATGCGCACTTTGTAAAAAATCCCCGATGCGCCGGATTTCGGTCGAGACGGGCGAGGATTCCTGAGTTCCGTCGGAATTCAAAGATGAATCTTCCGCCCAGGGTTCAGGAAAGCCGATCATGAAATAAATTTTCGCCTGCTTCCATCCCTCCCGCGCGATTCGACGGAATATCTCCAGGAGATGCGCGTCGTCCACAGGCTTGTTGAGCCGCGCGCGGATCACGGGGCTGCCCGCCTCGACCGCAAAGGTCAGCCCGCTCTTGCGGAGTTCGCCAATCAGGGCTGCCGTTTGCAGGGTAAAGCTGTCTACGCGGAGCGACGGCAGGGAGAACGACACCCCGCGCGGCGACAAGCGCACATTCAGTTCCGTTATCAATTCTTCGAGCCGACTATAATCGCTGATCGAGAGCGAAGCGAGGCTTATCTCGTCAAAGCCGCAATTACGCGCGATCCCCTCCGCAATCGCGATCACGCTCTCCGGGCTGCGCTCGCGCACCGGGCGGTAGGTCATCCCGGCGTGGCAAAAGCGGCAGCCGTTTGTACACCCGCGCGAAACCTCCGCAAGCCCGCGATCCTGCACAATGCGCACGTTTGGAATAAGCTGCCTCTGCGGAAATGGCGCGCTCTCCAGATCGCGCACGCGCGCGCGATGCACCGGCTTTGCCTCGCCCGGAAAATACGTCCAGGGATATTGCTTTAATTTCTCCAGGGTTTCAGCGCGGGTACAGCCCGCGCGCTTTGCCGCAAGGACGCATGACACGAGAAGCGGCACAACCTCCTCGCCGTCTCCGGGAACAAAAAGATCAAAATACGGAGCGAGGGGTACCGGATTACAGGCGCAGGGTCCGCCGCCGGTGACTATCGGATCGCCCTCCCCCCTCGCTGCGGCATGGCGCGGGATCTGCGCGAGATCCAGCAGCAAGAGAATATTTGTGTACGTCATTTCATATTGCAGGGTGATGCCCAGAATATCGGATGTACGCACCGCGCGCTTCGTTTCGAGGGTCCAGAGCGGAATCTTCCGTTCATCGAGCCGCGCGATCAGATCAGGCCAGGGCAGATACACCCGCTCCGCCGCAGCTTCAGGGATATCATTTATAATCTGATACAGAATACGCAGCCCCAGGTTCGACATCCCGATCTCGTACACGTCGGGATAGGCAAGCGCAAAAACCAGCTCCGGATTATGCTTACCTGCGCTGTTGTATTCCCCGCCGGTATAACGCGCCGGTTTACTGACGCGCGGCAGCAGCGGAAGCACATCGCGTTCAAAACTGAAGCCGCACATATGATCAACCCCTTGCTTACCCGCGCCATCTGCACAGAACATCCATGTTTTAATGTACATACCGTCGTGACTCGATATTCATAAGCAGCGCGACGGCAATAATATTTGTTAAGAGATTCGAGCCGCCGTAGGACACAAAGGGCAAGGGAAGCCCCGTTACCGGCATCACT
>JAITCI010000030.1 GCA_031283155.1 Spirochaetota bacterium
AAGTGATCCTGAAAGCGGATATAAGCGGACTGGGGGAAGAGGGGGATATCAAGGAAGTCGCCAACGGCTACGGGCGCAATTTCCTTCTCCCGAAAGGCTTCGCGATTCTGAAGACAAGCGCCAATCTCAAATGGCTTGCGCGCCAGCAGCAGGCCATAAAGCAGCGCAAGGACGAAAAGGCAAAAGACGCGCGCGGACTGGCCGAAAAAATCGCCGATATGAGCGTTACCGTACACGCCAAGGTCTCCTCGGGAAACAGGCTCTATGGCTCGGTGCATGCGCAGGATATAGCGGCCGCGCTGAAAAGCCTTGATCTGGAGATCGATCCGCGCAAGATCGAGGTGGGCGAACCCATCAAGCATCTCGGCGATTACAGTGTTACGATCAGGCTGTACGAAGGGGTGCAAAGCAAGCTGCAGGTGCATGTACTCTCCGACCGCGACGCAGCGGAAAAAGAACCCGCAGGACACCAGGATGCGGCGCCTCTGCCTGCCGCCGCAAACAAAGAATAACGGATACCCAATGGAAACCTCGGAAACACCAAGCCGGGTGCTTCCTCATGATTCGGGTGCCGAGCAGGCTTTTCTTGGTGCCCTGCTTATTGATCCGGACGCCGCCGACAATGCGTTTACGCTCCTGCTGGAGAGTGATTTTTACGAGAGATCGCACACCCTCATATTCCGCGCGATGCGCAAGCTCTATGAGGAATCGAGCGCGATTGACACTGTTACCATAAACACCTGGCTCAAAAATCAGGGGTTTACCACAGACACGGGCGGCGTGGAATATCTGAACGAACTGCTTGAGTCTACCCCCACCGCCGCGAATATTGCCTATTACGCAAAAATCGTCCGCGACAAATCCCTCCTGCGCAACCTCATCAAGGCTGCCGGCGATATCGCGGGCATGGCCTTCCGCTCGGAGAAGGATATCGCGGCGATCTCCAATCATGCCGAAAATCTGCTCTTTGAGATTACAAACAGGAATATTACGCGATCCTACGTGGATATAGAGCCGCTCATCAACACCAGTATGGGGATCATCCTCAAATTCCGCGAACACAGGGGGCATATTGGCCTCACAACCGGCTTCCGCGATCTGGACAATCTGACGGGCGGACTCGTCGGCGGACAGCTTTTTATTCTTGCAGGCAGACCGTCCATGGGCAAAACCGCCTTTTGTCTAAATATGGCCAGCCGAACCGCCATCGAGACAAAGCGCCCCATCATTCTTTTTTCACTGGAAATGCAAAAGGAAGAACTCGGCATACGCCTCCTCTCCTCTGAGGCCAAGGTGAACAATACGCACATCAAGCAGGGCAGCTACTCCTCCGAAGAAATGGATCAGCTTATCTGGGCCGCCGACCGGCTCTTCAAGACCCAATTGGTGATTGACGACAAGCCCAATATTACCGTCAACGAGATTCGCGCCAAATCGAGACGCATCATGAGCGAAAAGGGCGATCTCGCGCTCATCATTGTCGACTATATGCAGCTCATCGACGGTCCCGACGATATTCCCAAGTATGACCGCTATAACATCATCTCCGACGTTTCGCGTTCCCTGAAATATATGGCCAAGGAATTGAACGTCCCCGTTATCGCGCTTTCACAGCTCTCGCGGAAAATAGAGGAACGTGCATCCAAGGATCGGCGCCCCCTGCTCTCCGACCTCCGCGAATCCGGCGCTATCGAGCAGGATGCGGATATTGTTGCATTCATCCATCGAAATTATATTTATTCCGGGGATGAGAGCGAAAAGAATGTCGCCGAATTACTGGTTCGCAAGCACCGCAACGGACCGCAGGGCGATATCCCGCTCTATTTCAGGGGTGAATGTACCCGTTTTGAAGATGGCATTAAAGGGCAGGCGACATGATACGAGCCGTGGGTTCCGTCACGATCAGTTTTTTCTCCCAGATCGGGGAAATTTCCATCCTGCTTGCGGAAACAGCACGCAACATATTCCGCCGCCCCTTCCCAAAAAGAAATTTCTTTGAACAGATTGTCAAGATCGGCTGGAGTTCGCTTCCCGTCACCTTTTTCACCGCTGTGTCCACCGGGGCAATCCTGGCTTTGCAAACAGGCTATGCCATGATGAGCATGGTTAAGGGTACGGAGCATTACGTCGGCGGGATTGTCGCCCTGTCGGTGGTGCGCGAACTCGGCCCGGTACTCTGCGCCATCATGATAGCCGGCCGCGCCGGAAGCGGCATAACCGCCGAGATCGGCACCATGAAAGTGACCGAGCAGATCGACGCCCTGATCACACTATCGAGCAACCCCGTACACTATCTGATCGTGCCGCGCGTTCTCGCGGGAATAGTCGTTTTGCCGATCCTCACGCTCTTTACGGATGTTGTGGCCATTCTGGGCGGGATGGCCGTGGCTTTCTTTGAACTCGGAATGAACGAAATGCAGTACATCGATACCACCATCGATATGGTCTCGATGACCGATATAAATGTCGGCGTTGTAAAATCGGTTGTGTTTGGTGTGCTGATTACGCTCATCGCGAGTTTTCAGGGTTTTCGGACGCAGGGCGGCGCGGAGGGCGTCGGTAAATCCACAACGCGCTCAGTCGTCCTGATATGTATGTCCATACTCTTTTTCGATTATATCCTCTCGTCAGTCATGACGACCGGCATCTGAAAGAGAGGGGAAGCGTCATGACCGCCAGAGCGCCGGATTGCGCGATTGAGGTACGCGGATTACATAAAACACTCGCCGAAAAATATGTCCTGAAAGGGGTGGATCTTCCGATCTATCGCGGGGAAACCCTTGTCATCATCGGGCAGAGCGGCTGCGGAAAATCCGTTTTGCTCAAGCACATTATTGGCCTGCATTTTCCCGACACCGGGGATATATTCATAAACGGAGAACCCTTAAACGAGGTGAGCGCAGGCAAGCGCCGGGAGATACTCGCCTCCTTTGGAATGCTCTTTCAGGGTGCCGCGCTCTTTGACTCGCTGACGGTGGGGGAAAATGTCGTTTTTCGCCATATCCAGTCCAGGCGGTATTCAAAAAAGGAAATGGATCGCATTGT
The DNA here is from genome assembly GCA_031283155.1 of Spirochaetota bacterium. Lineage (GTDB taxonomy): Bacteria > Spirochaetota > JAGLSM01 > JAGLSM01 > JAKPMW01 > JAKPMW01. Next base: position 3,046 of record JAITCI010000030.1, read on the forward strand.
TGCGGAAAAACTGGATATGGTCGGACTTCCCGGTACAGCCAATCTCAAGCCTGCGGAGTTATCCGGAGGTATGCAAAAGCGGGTCGGTCTTGCGCGCGCGATTGCCGCTGATCCCGAGGTTATCCTTTATGACGAACCCACAACGGGGCTGGATCCGATCATGGCCGACCAGATCAATGATCTCATCCTGCACATGAAAAAAATGCTGAAGGTAACGTCCATCGCCGTAACGCATGATATGGTCAGCGCCTATAAAATAGCCGACCGCATCAGTATGCTCTACAACGGGCAGGTCATTGAAACCGGTACCCCCAGGCAGATACAAACGACGTCAAATCCGTATGTAAAGCAGTTCATTCATGGCGACGCCTACGGTCCCATCACGACCGTGCGCTCTTTCGGACAAAACGGGAGAAGGAAATGAAGCGACCCAACGAATTCAAAACCGGCCTTCTTGTTCTCGGAGGCTTTGCGATAATCATCCTTGTCAACATAATCATACGCGGGGTCAACATTTCCCAGGATGGCTATACCGTATATGTGCGCTTTCCCGCCGTGTCCGGCATTGAACCCGGCAGCGACGTACGCATGGGCGAGGGCGAAAAGATAGGCAAGGTCGTCAATATTGTGGCCGCCGAAAATTCAACCATCGTAGAGACGCGCATCAGCAGAGCAATAGAACTTACCACGGAGAGCCGGGGAGATATAACCAGCTCAACATTCCTAAGCGGAAATTTTGTCTCCATCAGTTCCGGCAAGGGGTTGGGTACAAGGCTCATGGGCGGCGAAACCATTGATGGCGAAGCTCCGATGTCCATGGTGGATGGGATCCGCGAGTTTGGTCTGCTTATGAAAAATCTGAACAGCCTCATCTCCACAACCGGGGAGAATTCCATCTTCCGCGAGATCACCGATGTTGTGCATAACGCGGCAACCAATCTGGGACGGGTGATCAACAGCAGCGGCGGCGACATAAGCGCCACCTTTACCTCCCTTCGCGGAAGCGCGGCGAGGCTTGACCGCCTGGTAGCTGAACTCCAGGGCGGCGGTGACAAAGCCCAGGCGGTTCTGTCACTGCTGAAGGATCAGCTTCCCGCGATCATGGCAAATCTGAACGCAGCCAGCGCAAATCTCGCGAAACTGGCCGAGCTTGCCGCGAGCGGCCAGGGGAGTCTCTCGCTTTTACTGACGGACAAAAAGCTCTATGCCGATCTCCTGATAATAGCCGACAACATGAAGGTCTTCTCAACAAAACTCAGAAATGATCCATCTATCCTTATTTGGCGGGACGGCAAATAGGTGGCAAAAACGCCATCCGGTTCCATTTTTGTCTGCGCTTCGTGCGGCTGCGAGAGTACGCGCTGGCTTGGGCGCTGCCCCAACTGCCTGGAGTGGAACACACTCAGGGAGGAAGCCCGCACACACTCCGGTGCGCTCAAAAATACGCCGAAAGGCACCCCAAAAGACACGTATATACAATCGCAGGCTCTCTCGGCTATCGACGCGCGCAATGAAGAACGAATCAAAACAGGGTATTCGGAATTCGATATAGTCATTGGCGGTGGGCTTGTGCAGGGCGCGGCCATCCTGCTTGGCGGCGAACCCGGGATTGGTAAATCCACCCTACTCCTGCAGCTTGCCTCTGCTTTTGCCTCCCTCCCCGGGCAAAACGCTTCCTCCGTATTGTACGTGGGCGCGGAGGAGTCGGCAAACCAGATAGCGATGCGCGCCGCGCGGATCGCGCGCGATGAAAAAACCCCGGATATGCAAATTCTCAGCACGGGCGCGCTTGAGGATATAACAAACGCGATAACTGCCCTTTCCCCCAGACTGGTGATCATCGATTCCATTCAGGCGGTATACACAAGCGCCTTACACGCAAGCCCGGGCAGCTTAAGCCAGGTACGCGAGTGTGCCTGGATGCTCACCGAGGAGTGTCGCGCGCGCGCGGGTACACTCATCGTAAGCGGACACGTCACCAAGGATGGTACGCTTGCGGGGCCGAAGATCCTGGAGCATCTGGTCGATACGGTACTCTACTTCGAGGGTTCGCGCGACAGGGAACTGCGTATCCTGCGCAGCGTCAAGAACCGTTTCGGCGGCGTAAACGAGATAGCCGTTTTTACCATGGGCGAGAAGGGCCTGCACGAGATCGCCGATCCGGGAGGGGTATTCATTGAGGGAATGCCCAAAATCGGATCGCATGGGCCCGGCTCCATCTTAACGGCGGCGCTCGAGGGCAATCGTGTGCTGCTCGCCGAGGTGCAGGCTTTGGTAACGCCGCGCGTCTCGGGAAGCATCGTCCGCACCACCGACGGCGTGGACGCCAATCGTGTGCAGCGTGTGCGCGCGATCCTCGAGAGCCAACTCGGCATGAATCTCGGCGATCAGGATACCTTTGTGAATGTTACCGGCGGACTCGAGATCAATGAACCCGCCGTGGAACTCGCAATCGCGGCGGCGATCTACGGCAGCGCGCGCGGACTTTGCCCCGACTCGCGGCTCATTGTGGCCGGAGAACTCGGCCTTCTCGGAGACCTCCGGCGTATTCCGCAGGCGGAGAAGCGCGCGGCGCAGGCCCGCAAATTCGGCATGGATGCATGCATCCTGCCGGAGGCAAATAGCGGCGAGTTCCGGCGCGCCGACGAAGGCAAAGAGACGTCCGTGCTGTTCGCAGCCCCGAGTTCGTCGCCATCCATGGCTACTCGGGACGCTCACGTCCTGTTCGCGGCAAACTTGCGCGACGCGCTTGCGATTATTTTTCCGGAGAACTGATAATCAATTGATTAGGGCGTGTCCCTAATGTATCACTTGGCAATATTTTTGTCATTGTTTATGCCCCCTGTGGGTATCACGTTCTTTCAGAACGTTCGCAATGACGAAAAAAACCACTTTAGGGACACACCCTAATCAAAAACAGGATTCCAGGGCAAGAGGGCGAGCGCGCGGCCGCTCCCGAGAATACCCGGCCAGTCGTCCGGATCGCTGAAGCTCGCCATGATGGTTCCCAGCCCGGTTGGGATAAGATTGGCGAGATCAAAACGCTCCTTTGGATATTCCACAAGATCGCAGCGCAGGGGATCGCCGCGAAGACCATAAAGAAGCGCCGCATACGCCCCCAGGAGACCCGCGTTGCGATCCACGAGTCCGAATTCCCCGGCGTCTTCGCCTGTCCACACCCGTCCACCGGCGCTTTTCAAAACTTTGTCGCGCGGCATACGCCGTCCTTCGGCGACAAGATCCACGAACTGCGCGTACCAATAATCAAGCATCTTATTTATCAGGGCGCGCTGTTCCGGCGTAAAGCCCTTCTCGTCGGCGTAGAGATTTGCGTTGGGATCCCCGAGTCGTTCGCTCGCGATCCCAAGATGGGCGCGGAGCTTCTCGGTGGAAACCTTGCCCGCGAATACCCCAATCGATCCGGTTAAGCTCAGCGATCCGGCGAATATTTGCAGCCTGGTTCCCGCATCGCCGCAGGCAAGCCAGAACCCGCCCGAGGCGGCCAAGTCTCCCATGGAAATGACAAGGGGCTTTCTTTTGGCCGCGCTTATGATGGCTTCGCGGATGCGCGCCGAGGCCAGGATGTCGCCGCCCCCGGACTCCACCCGGATGATGATCCCGCGAACACGCTTCTCAAGGAGCGCTTCGCGCAATGCGGCAATGATCGTATCCGCGCCCGCTGATTTTCCCAGAAAAGGAATGGAGAAATTGCGGCTTTTCCCGTTGACTATGGTTCCCTCAATAGTGACGACAGCGATGGCGTCGTTTGCCGTAAAGCCCTGCGGAAGATCCAGGAAGGATCCCAGGGATTGCGGCGCAAGCGAGAGCCGCGCGAGGGTTCGCCCGAGACCCGCATAGCTCCCCAGATGCGTGACGACTCCTTCACGCAGAGCCTCTTCCGGGGTCATCAGTCCCTTTGCACACCAGGAGGCGACGCGCTCCGGCGTCAGCCCTCGATTCGCGGCAATGAGGACAAAGACGCGATCCCGTATGCGATCAAGAATATGGATTGCCGATTCCCTGTGCGCCGGGGTCATCTCCGGTTCGGTATAGCTCTGCGGCGCGGTTTTATAGACGTCCCGCGCAAAAAATTCCGCATCGATCCCAAGCTTGTCGAAAAAGCCCTTATAAAATGCCACAGTCATGGCGGGACCCGCAATCTCAAGCTGCACATTCGGATCCATATACATCTCATTCGCCGCTGAAGCGATAAGCAGATTGCGCAGGCCGCCCTTCTCGATTACCGCGATAATTTTTTTGCCCTCGCGGCGCAGCGCAAGAAGCGCTTCCATCAATTCCTCGCTGCGCGCGTACCCCAGGGAATTTTCAGAGAGGCGGACCACAACCAATTTGAGCGAAGGCTCGTGCGCGGCGCGATAGAGCGCAAAGAGGCGCGCGGCAAAACCGGGGGAATCTTTTTGGCCAAAGAGAAGATTGCCTTCCCTGGCCTGCCCGCTTATGGAGGCATTCACAACGACCTCAAGCAAGGTATTCTCGCGCGCAAGCAAATCGCCATGATCATGATCGCCCAGAACAACCGAGGCCGATACTGTATTTTTGTTTTTGTTATGGCTGAACCCCGCGCGCTCGAAAATATTCCCGAGTGCCACGCCTATTCCGGCACCGAGGCAAAGTTCGCTCTGCGCATAGCCGAGGCTCGCGGAAAATTCCAGACCGCTTGCCGGACGGAAAAAGAGCTTTGCGCCCAGATTATATTCGCCGCCCCGCGCCGCGAGCGAAAAGAAACCCTCCAGCGTAAAAAGCGCATCCTGCGCGCCGAGATAGAAAGCGAGATCATACTGCGGCATGACGCGCCCGCCTGCATCCCGCGAGAGCACAATATCGCGGATCTGCAGCTCCGTCAGAAAATGCCGCGAGAACCCGTAGCCCAAACCGAGCGTGGCCGTGGTATCCGTATAGCCGTCGCCTGCAAACAGGTTGAGAGCCGCGCCGCCCAAAAAGGAAGACCCCCCGGGCAGACCAAAGGAAAATTGCCAGTGATGGACATCATCCTCGCGCGCGAGGGCGGCGGCAACAGACTTCCACCGCGCGGCGAAAAAGAGCGACTCCGCAAAATTTTCATGATCCAAAAAGCCAATTTCCGCAGCAAGCCCGCCGCCAAGCCCGAGCGCCCAGGGATGCGCGCCATAGGACGCAGGCAGGCTGGGAAGCGTATGCACTGCGGATGCAAGGCAAAAAAAGAAGAGAATGAGCAGTAAAAGAATCCAATGCCGCACAGCTTACGCCCCTCCCTGCGGGCATTGCCCGTGGGCGGCAGCCAGTTCCGCAAAGGAACAGAGTTCATACCCGGGCGACTCCAGGCTCCGCCGGAAAGCCTCGTCGGCAAGAAGAGCATACTCGCGAAGGCGCGATTTCTGCTCGGCAGCGGCGGGGAGCGCAATATGTACCATAACCTCGGCGGAGCAGGCGAGTTCCGGAGCGGGCAGATGCGGTCCATCTGTAAAAATTTTGGTAGAGATAAGCGCATTCTGCTCAAGCAGATCGCGGATCGCGGCTGCCTGCGGGGGATCGGCGTAAAAACTCGGAAAAAAACGAATACATGGAATGGAGTGCTCTTTGAGAAACGGCATCATGAGTTCGAGTACAGGCGGAAAGAGATGCACATGGCGGTGCCCGTTCAGATGATCCGGCACCCTGCCCGTCATTTCGCGAAAAAGACCGAATTGCCGCGCAAGCTGCTCGCGGATCGCGCTGCGCACCTCTTCCTGATCAAAAAAAATGTCGGGAACAAGGAAGCGGCCATGATCGTCTTTCCCGAATCCTGCCGAGGAAAAAACCATATCGAGATCAAGATGCAGCCCGGCACCAAAGCGCGCGTTTTTCGCGAGAAAAGCCGCCGCATCCCCGGCGGAGCTGCCTGTGACCATAAGGGAAGCGCTCGTGACGACACCGATCTGCAGAAGATGTTCCACGGCCGCGTCAATCGCGGGACGCATACCATAATCGTCTGCGTTGATGATCAGCTTCATTGCCCGCCCCACCCCCGCTAAACTTCATGAATTCAAAGATCATCTTTCCCGGGGCAAAATACAAGCGTCTTTCAAGCCGACGTGCCGACGCTCCTCTCTTTTTATAAGGCAATGCGCCGGAATCAGCAGGATCGCGCAAAAAGGCACAATAACGAGTCCCCAGCGAATCGTTAAAAGATCCCCGAACACCCCGACCATAAAAGGAAAGAACGCAATACCAAAATGGGTGACAAGGATAAAAACCGCGCCTGCTCCGGCGGCTTTGCAAAGATGCGCAACCTTATAATAGTAGGTGGGAAAATAGATGGAGCAGCAGAGCCCCGCGAGCGCAAAAAGCCAGGGGTGTACCTGCATATACACAATCGCAAGAATACACAAACCCGCCTGCAGAATCGCTATCGGAAGAAGCAAGCCCTCCAGCTTATTGCGCCGCGCGAGCATACTCCCGCAGGCGCGGCCAAGCGCGAGGCACCCAAAAAAGAGCGCGAGCAAGAGAACAGCAAAATCAACCGTCGTCCCTGCCCCATCCTCAAGAACGTAGACAAGCCAGCAGGAAATACAGTTCTCAAGCCCTGTGGCAAATATGCCGGCCAGCGCGACTTTTTGAAAGAGCGGATCGCGGAGTGCGCCCGAAAATTCCACATTTTCCGGGCGGCGCGCGCCCTCCGGCGGCCTGAAGCGGTAAAAAGGAAGCCACGCAAGAACAAGCACCAGGAGAAAGGCCAGCATGGTGAATAACCCGCGCCAGCCCGGACCGGATTCCATTCCGGCGAGAAAACAGGCGAGCGCCGCGAAACATGACCCGAGACCATAAAAAACATGCATCAGATTGAGTTTAGCGCCGCCGTCGCCCGCGAATGCCGCCGCCACAAGAGAGTTCCCTGAAATATTCTGCCCGGTGGTAAACCCCGTTATTAAAAAAGCGGCTGTAATGAAAATTATATACAGACCGCTCATTGCCTGGGTGAAAAGCATGAGCGCCGCGCCCAGTATGCTTATCGTAAAAACAGTGCGCATACCAATATGCTTTGCGAGTTTTCCAACAATGAGAGTCGCGGCAATAACGCTTAATAATCCCACAAGAAAAATAATCCCGCTCTCCGTATAGCCAACGCCGAAATCTTCCGAGATTTGCCGGAGCAGAATGGAGCGCAGGGTAATATGCAGCCCGTAGAAAAAAAGAGAGGTAAAAACCACCAGGCTGATTGAGAATTTTCCGATTCGGGTGTGCATAGGCGGAGGCTTTGGCTATTGCCCCCCGTTATCCTGAAGGTCAAGCCCGTTTTTTTTATTGGCACCAAGCGATGGCAGTTTTGCGGGATCAATGCTTCCGGCTGCGGCAGCTTTCAGGTTTTGCGCCTTGATCTCTTCGAGTACCTCTTTGCGGTAGATGGATACATTTTTCGGAGCGTCAATCCCTATCTTGACCTGATCGCCCTTAATATCGACTATACATAACTCAATACCATCGCCAATTATTATTGACTGATTGATCTTGCGCGAGAGAACCAGCATTTATGCGCCCCCCCGGTTTTTCTCCTGCAGCGCCGCAAGAATGGGGTGCTTGGTGCAAAACTCTTCATTCAGACTGATGGCCTGCCGCGCGATGCGCGTCTTTCGGTTGACAATCAGGGGGCCCTGAAGATTGGCCGTCATATCCGCAGGGTTTTCGGGGACTGTGACAATCGCGAAATCGAGCAGGTCCTCTTTTTGTTCCAGTCCGAGAAGCTCCATATCCGCATTGCTGATACTCAACCGGTAATCCTTCATAAAGGTTTCGGGCTGGATAAGCACAAAGGCAATCTCGGCCTCGCCCGCAGCCTGGAGCGAATAAAAGGGGCTGTCCCCTATGTCCAGAAGATAATACTCCCTGATAAACTCAAAGCCCAGTATGCCGTCCGGAAATTTGATGAGCTGCTTTTCGGAAACCTCAATTTCACCAAAAACTCTCGACTTAATGGTTTGCAAGTTGTTACTCCTCGTGTATTTCTGCCCCTGCCCCGCGCACTACCGCGCCTGCTCTGCACGCTACGCGCCGTGGCGCTGCGCGGGATAGAACTTCCTGTTCTATCTCAAAAAGTCAAGCAGCGTCTGCGGAACGACGCGCGCACCAATCTGCATCGCAGCCCGCTCCACGTTTTCAAACATACGCAGTTCGGTAATGGCCTGCGCCATATCCACATCTTCGCAGCGCGAGAGTACGTCCGTAATATTCACCTGATCGGTCGCGAGGCGGCGCTTTACCGAATCCAGGCGGGCATCAAGCGCGCCCACCTCGCCGCGGTACCGGCTGATGTGCCTGATCGCGCCGTCTATCTTGCCGAGGTGCAATGAACCAATATCTCCCGCATTATCCGCGAGCAAAGCGTTCCGAAACGCGATCACCTGATCAAAGAGCGATCCGCCGTACACCCGCGCGGTCGGTGAAAAATTATTCGGAGGAAGGAAACTCCCCCTGCCAATGATACCCAGATCCTGCATGACGCTTCCGCCCTGGAGATCCTCCACCCAGAGCTGATGCGGATCGGTGGTCTCGAGAACAAGAAGATTGGTTCCGCGCGTATTGTCTATCGAGGCATGGACCGGCATATTCGCGGCGTTTATCTTCTGGACGATCACCGGCAGGGTGTCGCCGGCTCTGACGTCAATCTCAATCCCGTTTACCCTGAACACCTGATCACGCACCGCATTATAATCGGTTCCAGGAATTGTTGACGAAACATACATATCATCTCCCCAGAAAACCCTGTTCCCCGGAATATTTATGCCCACGTATTGCTGCTGCTCGATCTCGCGCTTTTGGATCCCAATGTCCCCGTGATATTCCACCTTGTTGATGAGCGCATAGGGCGCATTCGGGACTTTTTCATAGATCCCGCGGAATGGATCTTCGGAAACCTTGAACCCGCTGAAGATGGTCTCATTGCGGTAGCGCGTGTTGGCGATCTCAATAAGTTGATGCAGAAGCGCGTCCACCTCCAGGGCGGTTATTTCGCGGTCGTTCGCGTTATAGGTTCCATGTGCAAGCTGCACCGCGAGTTCCTTCATGCGCGTCATGATACTCCCGGCGGACTCAAGCGCCGTATCATAAAAGCGCAGGCGCGACTCGCCGTCGTCGATATTACGCTGAAATTCCTTGAGTTCGGTTATGCGTGATTTATAGAGCATGGAATTGATGATACCCGTGGGATCCTGATGGGGAAACTCCGCTTTCTTGCCCGTCTCGATCTGCGTCTGGGCGATATTCATCTCGCGGTGCGCAGCCCCGAGGTTATAGAGCATGGTATCCTTTAACATCCCTGTTGTAACCCGAAACATTATGCGGCCTCCTTAAGCGTGCAGCCTGTTGATCAGGGTATCCAGCATGGAATCCAGTGTGCGGATGAGCCTGGCCGATGCGTTATACCCATGCTGGAACATGAGCATCGCCGAGAGCTCTTCATCTTCACTCACGCCCGAAAGCGATTTTCTGTTATTCTCAAGATGCTTCATCACGAGCGCGCTCTTTTCCATATGCGTTTTGGCGTCGCGCGATGCGCTCCCAAGCCGGCCTATGATCGATGTGAAAAATTCATCAAAGGTGGCATTATCGCCAATCATTCCGGCACCATAGCGGTAGCCCGCAATCACAAGCGCGTTATTGCCGTCGCCAAAGCCGTTTGATTTATTGAAACGATCATCACCGGTGGTATCGATCCCCTGCGCGGCGGCGATGCTGTTCAGGTCGCGCTTGATCGCGATATCCACATCCATCCACCGGCTCAGGTGATATTGCGGCGTAATCGCAAAATCCTTTTCGCTGCCCTCAAATTTACTGACCTGATCAATCGATCTCCAGTCAAAAGCGCCCGCCTGCCCGCGCTCGCGCAATATACCGGTAATGCCCACAAGAAAATCGCCGGAATCCTCAATATGGCGGATCACGTAATTCTCATTGCGCCTGTCCATGGGGAGATTCGCCTTCAGCGCTATACGCCCCCTGTGGTTCGCGTAGGCCACAACCCCTGTGTCGTTTCTGTTGATGCGATCAATGATCTCGCGAACCGTATCGCGGGCTGTGTAGCTGATGATTGTATCTTCGCCGTCGGGATGCTCCGGTCCGAAATTGAGCTGCCCCTCGCTTCCGATCTCCCTGTCAAGATCAACAGCCTTTGTACCGGAAACACGAAACACCATGCTGTGCGTCTCGCGGCCAATGCCATTATAGTCGTAATTCGCGTTTCGGTTCTGGGTTCGGTATACCTCCTGGAAAAAATTGATCCCCGTTTTGAAATTTAACCCAAACCCGTCGCGGTGTACCTCGTTCACGAGATCCGTGAGGTTCAGCGTAAAATTATCCATCTCCCTGATCTGATCCGCTATGGTCACGTCGCGCAGCTCAAGCAAAGCCGCTATCCCGCCATGCCCGATCTTCACGGCGCTCCTGTCATCGTCCCATTTAACGTCCACAAACCCGTCATTCATGGGATTGCCCACGCCCGCAAGCCTGCGGAACTTCGAACCCTGCACAAGATACTGACTCCCGATATACACCATATATTCCTCGGGATTGCTGCGCACCACATTGACGTTAATAATCGAGCTGAGCTTTTCCACAAGCAGATCGCGTTTATCCCAGAGATCGTTCGGATTATCGCCAATCTGCTCCGACTTGCGAATCTGATCGCTTAACTCCGCAATCTGCCGCGCGAAGGCATTGATCTCCTCAATCTTGATCTGTATCTCGGTATCGATATTCGTTTGCAGATTAAACAGCCTGTCAAAATTTTTGGAGATGCTGCGCGAGAGCGTGATGCCCGTTTCACGCACAACCGCGCGCGTGGCATGATCGTCGGGGTTGATGTTCAGCTTCTCCCATGACTTCCAGAATTGATCCAAATCGTTTCGGATGGTTTCTTCCGAGGATTCATTATGGAGCTGCTCGATCTGATGCAGGCGATCATAGGTGATCTGCCAGTACCCAAGATTCGAGGTCTCCTCCATGATCCTGTCGTCAATGAATTCGTTCCGCACCCTCGTGATCGACTGCACAACGCCGCCCATGCCTATCTGTCCAGGAGTTTCCTCGCGCGACAAGCCCGGAACAAACAGCGGCTGCATCGCCTCAAAAGTGATTCTCTGCCGGGAATATCCCTCAGTATTCATGTTGGCGATATTGTGTTCGACGACGTGCAGCCCCTGCTGGTGCGTTTGCAGGCCGCGTTTGCCCACCTCAATACCGTGAAACGTAGACAGCATATAGCCTCCTTGCCCTAAATCTTACGGCTGAATAATATCGAAGCCGTTCCTGTGTTTACCTCGCGCATCGTTCCATCCTCGGTATACTCGCCCTGCCCGCTCTCCCCCTTCGCCGCCGCGAGCGCCATATCCGCAAGCGCCTTCTTGTCGCGCATGATCGCCTCGGATACCGATTTCAGGAATTGCAGCCGCTGGATGACCGCCGTCATGTCGTTGCGAAGCTGGACAAGGCTCTCGCGATCCTCGGGCTGCACTACGGCTATCAGCGCGCTTAGGGTATCGGGATTATTGGTGTGCAGCATCCGGCTCCCGGCAAAAAGGCGCTCCTTCTCCAGCGCATATACCTGATCCATGACTGTGCAGATCTCCGCTTCGATAGCCTCCAACTTTGGCCAGTTACTCTCTTCAAGAAGCCGCAATCGGTACTCCTCAAACGCAGCCAGCTGCTCCAGACTGCGTTTTTCATCCTGCAAAATCTCGGTTATCCTGTCGAATGTATCCTTATCGTACATGGCGCACCCCTTTGGCAGACAATCTCCCCCCGATTGTCGACAATTTTTTGAGTATGGTTAAGCCGAAAAGCCGCGCGGGAGCGGCGAATCATGGTAAATTTTTTTCTTTGGGAACATACTGCGACATGGCGCGAAGCGTGCAAGGCAACGGCGCGTCCCGAGCAGCGGCATGGACGCCGCACGTTTTTGCGAGGGAGCGCTTACGGGAGTAGATCAAAATGCCGGTATTGTATTGAGAAGTGTTCTGCCGTTCCGCCTGAGAACCGAAGCAAATTCTCTCAGAATAACCGTCCCGCCGGTGCAGAAAAAACTAAAAACATTTGAGCCACGAATCACGCGAAAAAAAGCTCGAATGAAAACCAAAAAGACAAGAATGGGGGTTAAAGACCAAAAGAAAAAAAGCCATTGGCCATTGAAAAAGTAGTTTGGTCTTGTTTCTGTATTTACCCCAAGTTTGTTTTTTGCCTTATTCGATCTTTTATTCGGTCTTTTTCGTGGCCAAATGTTTTGTATTCGCTGTATTCACGGCATCCTCATTGCGGAGGACTTTCATCTTTTTCGGCCTCTGCGCGCCGGATCTGTCCGCTCTTCGCGGCCTCTTTAATCCGCTCCAAATCATGGATGCGCGATTTCGCGGCCTCAAGATATTCCGCATACATATCGCCGCCCGTCCTGACCGCGCGTTCATACCAGGGAACGCCCTTGCGTATCGCCTCCAGCGCCTTGTCAAAGCGCTCGGCCTGTTCTTCGCGTTCGGAGAGCGCGTAATAAAAATGCCCGAGTGTCCCAGACGCGCGGGATTCCTCCGGTTTCAAGTCCGCCGCGCGCTGCATACGCCGCATCGCGAGATCATATTTTTTTAATTCGTTATAAACGTCCGCGATATAATAATTCACCAGGAAATCGTCTGCGTTCGCCTTCTCCATCCAGTTGGCGGCCTCGGCGTAGCGCGCAAGCCGCCGGAGAGCCATGCCCATGCTGTAATAAATATCGCTTTTCCTGCCGCCCGCGCCTGTCTCTGCGGCGGCGAGGGCGCGCTCATAGCGTCCTAAAGCCATCGCGTAGTCTTCTGCGCGAAAATCCATATTTCCCAGCGTGATCCAGAGTTCGGGGTTCGCGCGATGCCCGGGATAAAAAGCCGCGAGATCGGAAGCCGCATCCAGAAGTAAAGCGCGCGCCTCTTCGGTCTTGCCCTGCTGCGCGAGTACCACGCCATAGCGATAGAGCGCGAGCGGATCGCGGCAGCCCTGCTGATACGCAGCGTCAAGCTGCAGGGCTGCAGCATCAGCGTCGCGCGCATCGAATGCCGCAAATCCCTGCAGAAGCGCAGCCATCCAGCTTACCTGTTCGCCGCGATAGCGCTCCTGAATGAGGGCTATATCATCCGCCTTATCGCTCTTCGCGCATCCGCATATACCGGCGAAGAGAAGAACCGCTCCCAGTATCATCCGCATATTGTCTCCCATTCCGCATACCTCGTATGCAGTTGTTCTGATAATTCGGTGTGCCGTAATTTCAGCCCGGCATAGATCCGCCCGTCGCGCAGGGCATTCGGGCGCAGCATCTCTTCCTGCAGGATGTTCAGCTCCTGCTCCAAATCTGCAATTTCTTTTTCTATTTTTTCCATGCGGAACTTATTGGCACCGCGCGAATACAGGGACGATTTCGCCCCAGGTGTACGCGGAGCCGCCCGGGACGCTTCTTCCGGATCTTTATTTGCGCTGCCTGATTTTTTCTCACCGTATAAACGCTCTTCATTATCGCGGATATTGCCTTCGTACCGCGTGAGCCTGCCGCCCCGAATATCCCAGATGGAAGTCGCAATCGCGTCAATAAAGGCTCGATCATGCGAAACAAAAATGAGGCTCCCGTCATATTCCATCAGCGCGTTCTCGAGCAATATGCGCGATTCGAGATCCAGGTGATTCGTCACCTCGTCCATGATAAGCAGATTTGGCTGACGCAAAAACAGCCTGGCGAGAAGCAGGCGACTTTTCTCGCCCCCGCTTAAATCTGCGACGCGCGTATGCACATGATCGCCCGAAAAGAGAAACCCGCCCAGCATGGAGCGCATCTCTTCTTCGCCGGCAAGAGGCGCATCAGACATAATTTCCTCAAGCACTGTTTTTTCGGGATCCAGTCCGCCGCCCTCCTGCGGAAAATAGCCGATGGCAAGTTTTGGATCAAGATACAGTTCTCCGGTACTCTCTGCCCCTGCCCCGAGGAGCGTTTTGAGCAGAGTGGATTTCCCGGAACCGTTCGCGCCGATCACGGCTATCTTCTCGCCCCTGTACACCGCAAAAGAAATGGAGTCCAGTATCACTGCATCCTGATAGCGGACGGAGAGATTTTCGGCGCGCGCGAGTTCGCTGGACTCCTGCTTCGCCCTGGCGAGCTTAAGCCGCCAATGGGGATCCCGCTCCGGAGTTTTCAGCCGCTCTACGCGCATAAGCATACGGCGTCTGGCCTGCGCCTGCTTTGTTTTCTGGCCTGCGAGATTTTTGCGTATAAAATCTTCGGTGCGCTCAATAAATTCCTGCTGCGCCTTCCACTGCTTACGTTCAATAGCGCGCCGCTGCATACGCTCTTCGCGAAACGCCGCAAAGGGCGCGGGATACCGTTCCAGGCTGCCGCCTTTAAGTTCCGCAATCTCGTCGGCGAGCGCGTCAATGAGACGCCTGTCGTGGGTGATAATGAGCGTGGTCTTCCGGCGCGCCGCGAGCCAGCGCTCAAGCCACGCGGCTGCCTCGAGATCCAGATGATTGCTCGGTTCATCCAGCAGGAGGCAGTCCGGTTCCAGGAGCAGCGCGCGCGCCAGGAGGGCGCGGCGTCTTTCTCCGCCCGAAAAGGAACGCACCCCGCGCGCAAAATCTTCCTCGCAAAAATGTAACCCTTCAAGAACCTTGCGCACCTCACGCCGCCAATCGTAGCCGCCATCGCGCTCATACGCTTCACGAAGCGCTGCGTAGCGCATTTGGCCGACCTCGCAAAGCCCGGAAAAATTCTCTTCGTACTGCGCAAGTTCCCTTTCGCGCCCGGCAAGATGCGCGCAGGCGTCCGCTGCGGTATCAAACAAAGTGGCACCGGCCAGGCGCGGCGGAAACTCCTGCTCCAGCAGTGCCAGGCTGCCCTTATCCCGAATTACACGACCGGCGTCCGCCTCAAGCGAACCCGCGATAAGCGCAAAGAGAGTGGATTTACCGCAGCCATTCCGGCCCAAAAGAACTGTTTTTTTGCCCGAACGGAATTCAAAGGAATCAATACCGATGATTCTCTGACCGGCGTATTCTTTTATGAGTCCATCAAGAACGATCTTCATTATGGCAGAAAGATACTGCTTTCTGTATTTCCAATACACGGTGCCGGATGGTTATTCTATCGTCCCCGCCATATACTCGCGCAGCACCACATCAAGAAAACCGGACGCCTTTTTGAACTCTTCCCTGATTTCATACTCAAAGAGATCCCCAAGAAGAATATTATCTTTCCCGTCGAAGGCCTGAATGATCTCCTGCCCGATATGGGTGATCTTTTCAAGCCACTCCGAGATTTCCCCATCCTCGCTTCGGATATTGTCAAGATTGATGAGGGAACGGCGGTGCATCTTCTCCATGAGAGAGACAAATTCCTCAAGCAAAACTACTGTTTTCTGGATTTGCGCGAGAGCGCGTACTTCTTTGCCCGTTTGTAAATCAGACGCGACTGTTTCAATGGCCTGCGCCTGCTGCGCAAAACTCTTCTTCAGTTTTTCTATCTGCGCGGCAAAATCTTCATTACTCTCAATGTTTTTATTGACTTGAAGCAAAATTTCACAGGCCTGCGCCGTAAGCGGCTTGAGAGTTTGCAGTAAAACCTCGCGATACCGCTCCTTGTGCCGCACATCCGAAGGCGATGTCTCCAGATCCAAAACCCCTTGTTCAAGCGCAAACATGATTTTTGCAAGCGAATTTTCCCGGCTCGGGCAGGATTCCAGATCGATATGGTGCAATCCCGCCAATAGGCGGATGCTTCCCATAACCCAGCGCAGCCCCTCGCGCGCCTCGGGCGAATATATTTCATCGCTCCCGCCGGCAAGCGCCTCTCCAAAGCGCGAGAGGTAGTGCATAATTTCAACGCAATTTTCACCCTCGATCAAGGCAAGGGGACTGGCGGTGAGACTGATCTTTTGGACAGAGGATACCGGCCGCTCGGCAAGATAGACGCGGTTTGAGGGATCGATAACCTGCCCATCCACCTCGATTGCGGTACACACAAGATCCCGCTCTCCGAGCCAGCGCTCCAGTGAAGCAACAATTTCGTTCAGGGTTTTCTCATGTTCAAACGCGGCGTCTATTGGTTCGTTATTGATAAGGACTGTAAGCATTCTGTTCCCCCTGCGCCGATTGTCGGCAGGAAACGTGAAACGCTAAAGCATACGGCGGATAACGTCGGCGCGCGTATCATCTTTTAATTCCACAAGCGCCCCGTAAAGATAGCGCAGCATGAGTCTGTTTTTGGGTTCATCGCTGCGATGCGGCCAGAGATATTTCACCGCGCTTTCGGGGCTGCGTTTTGTCAGATCTTCGTTCATGATATGCGAGAGGCCGGTAATCACCTCGGCCTCGCCGAGTTCCTTCTTTGTACCCGGCAGAGCCAGCCTCTTTTCGCCATAGACTGCGGCCTTATCGTAATATCCCTGTTGAAAATATGTGCGCATGAGTCCGTCCAGGATGCGTGGATCCTCGGGGAAAGAACCCGAAAGCACGGAGAGCCGATCGCGGGCGTCATCCATACGCTTCAGCGCGAAAAGCGCGTCCACCTCGCGCAGAGCGGCTTCCTTTCGGGTATAGTCAACCGCAGCAGCCCGCGCAAAGCGCGTATACGCCAGCTCGTATTGCTCCTTTTTTGCGGCAATCTCGCCCAGAATAAGCAAGCCATTATAGCTGTCCGGAAAGAGAGCCAGATGCGCGGATAAGGCGGTTTCTGCTTCCGCAAGACGATTATTCCTGAAATCGAGTTCCGCCTTCAAGAGATCCACCTGCCAGCCCATGGTATCCAGATCGCGTACCGTGTTCAGCGCAGCGAGCGCTTCGGCATTTTTGTCCAGTTTCATAAAATTGCGGCACTGCATGATATATATACGAAGTTCATCGGGGCTGTATTCCGCCGCTTTGCTGAAATTTTGCGCTGCGGCCGTATAATCCCCGCTCTCAAACTGGAGCATACCGAGGTTGAAAAATATGCGCCCGTCTTCGGATTTGTTTCCCTTTTGAAGGATCCGCGCGGCGTCCCTCTCCTTGCCCTCTTCAGCAAGCGCAGCCGCATGGGATATCAAAGCCTGCGTCATCCCGGGGTCGAGCGCCCAGGCATAGGTAAAACAGGAATAGGCTTTTGCGCGCTCCTTGATCTGCAGATAGGTCAGGCCAAGATTACACCAGGCAGGGGCGTTATTGGTATTCCCGATAAGCCCCCGGATATAACTTTCGCGGGCGTCCTCCCAGCTTTTTTTGAACGAATATGTGTTTCCGAGATTGAAGAGCGAGGATCTATGATCGGGATCCTGCTTCAGGGCTTCAAGGTAGGCATTCTTCGCCTCATCGATCTTTCCATCCCGTTCCGCCTGTACCCCAAGCGCATGATAATAGGCTACATCCTTGGCACCGCATGCCAAAAAGCTAAGAATCAGGATCAAAATCCAGAGATACGCCGTGGTTTTCAAGAATTTTTGTGATTTCTCTCTCATTACAGTCACCAAGAATAATATCGTTTGATCCGGCGCGATGGTCAACAAACTTCAAAAAGACCGGATCGTGCATGATCTCATCCGCCCGCTCTTCACTGATATGCAGAATCAGCGATTTGCGCACCGTAGCGCCGGTACGCGAGAGAACCCAGTCCCGCAGGGTAAAGACCAGATTCTGCGGCAGAGCTTTTGCGCTTATGCGCTCAAGATGCCTAAGGAATATCAGGCCGTCATAGCCTGCCGCAAGACCTTCGGCAAAGAGCTTTTCGGAAAAACGCGCGCGGATAACGCCGCTGTCGAGCTCAATCTTTGCGAATGCGGCAAGATACAGCCGGGTAAGCGGCGATATCTCGCTTTCCGCAATGACGAGGGACATATCCCCGGCAATGACGATCTTGCCGTCTGTGCATACTATATGTTCTTCGAGACCGGCGGGAGCAATTTTTTGCACACTCTCTTCATTACAATGGAGCGAGACGACACCGCATGCCCAATAAAAAGCAAGAAGCTGCATACGTTCCCGGAGCAAATCAAAATACCCGCAGTAGTCCGCAATATCCTCAAGTTTCTTTTTCACGCCCTTGCTTAAAAAAGTTTGCACATTCTGCGCGCGGCCATTTGGAGAAACGACCCCATCCTTCTCTGCGTATTTACAAAGTATGCCAAAACGCTGTTCCATACCGGCGCGAAGCCATGCGCGCGCTGTTTTTTCGGGAATCAGAATATTTTCATGGACAGATATCCAGCCGTTTTGCGCAAGCCATGAAAAGCATCCGCCAAGTTCGGATACGTTTAGCCCCCGCGCATTCGCAAAAGCGGTTATCTCGCGTTTTCCGGGCATCAGACTTTCACTTGCGCGAAAACGCTTGCGCGCAATACCTTTTACAGCCAGCGCAAGCATCGCCTGCCCGTCCAGCCTGTACAGTATTTTTCTCGCGTACCCGGAGTGCGCAGCATCCTGTTCGTCTTCGCTGCATATAACCTTCCTGAAACCCTGCGGAAAAGCAGCAAGCGCCCGCCGAAGCGCAGTATCGTATTGTATGGTATATTGCCCGTCGATAGCCTCCTCGGGAAAAACGCCGCCGGTTGACTGCACAAGGGCACGCAGCCTGAGGCAAAGCTCTCCGTTTTCAAGCGTAAGCTGCGGCGGATTATAATGCTGAGGACCGGAAACAATCAGCCGCGCTTCACTCAGAGTACGAAATATCTCTTCATTCATGACCACACGGTCGGCGGAGTTATTCAAACGGGAGCGGTTCTTCAGGATATACGCGAGACCAATATCCGCAAGACCCTTCAGGATGGGATCGAGCAGTTCCGCTTCGAGATGTAATTTTGACAGAAGGAATGACCGCGGCTGATTTCCGCCATTTTGATATAAAACATTATAAACCCGGCTCTCCTCAGCGTTTAACCGCTGCAGAGCCGCTTCCAGCGCCTCTGTGTTTGTAAAACGGGACGCAAGCTCCTCCTGCCATCTGACGGACGCAAAAGGAACCTCCCAGAATTCGAGGCAGCGCATCCTCGATCCATTGTCAACCTGATCCAACCGCATTGCCTCTCCGCTTCTGTTTGAGACGCGCTTCTTTGAACAGTGTACAATGACTCCCGGTCGGCAGACAAGGGGGAATCGAGCCCACGCCAATCACCTGTGCCCGATCGCGAGAAGCAGGCCAAAAACCGCCTTCGGATTGGGGGACTGCGCGGAAAATTCTATTGTGTCGAGCGTATACTGCGCCTGGCTGTGCGGAATAAAATTGTGCCCGACGGCTCTGGCCACGCGCGCGGGAAAGGCGCCCTTCTCATTCGCAAAGCGTGTTTCGATTGCGGCAATATCGAGCGCCTCCTTGGAATAAAGTACCACAAGATAATCCGTGCCGATCTTTTCATCCATTCGTATCCATTTGGTTTCGCCGGGCCAGGCGACGGTACTCCCGGAATAATCCATAACCGGCGAGACGCCCTTTGACGGGAAAATATGCGTGACGTCCGGGGTGGCGCTGTCCGCCGAAAAAGCGTATACGTACGCGGGGTATTTATTGGTCATCAAAAAACGGAAATCGGTTCCGGTTGGATACGACGAGAGGGTGGAATAAAAACCCGCCGGATTATAGCGCACCGGCATATTCGCTTTGGACAGGAATATTTCTGTTTTGATGGCAGCGCCGTATTGCGCGGAATTTTTGAAATTGGAGAGATTTTCTATTATCTCGTAGGCTTCCACAACCCAAACCGCAAAATCCGCGTACCGTATCCAGAAATATCCGCCATCGCCCCAGAAGGTTCCCCAGCTATTTTGTACTTCGAATGCGCCGCCGAATTTATCATCATCGTAACCCACAACGCACATCGCGTGCCCGTTCAAATTCCTGTTAAAGCTCTCCTGCGGTATCCAGACGTCTTTGATTCTGGGTGCCCATGGAAATGGCGACGTGAATGACGGCGGGCAGAGCATAGAGATGATGACCGGTTTACCCTCGGCAATGCTTTTCTTGACCGGTCTCGCCTTTTCTTCCATAGCTCCGGAACCCCACCGGAGAAACACCCTGACAAAATCCGAGATGGGATACCGCCTGTTCGTCGTGAACAGGCTCAAAGAAATATCCCTGAAATCGATTTTTTCTTCAACGGGTAATCGCTTTACGATGCCTTCGTGTTTCATCAGGCGCATCGCGGAGTCGATGTATGTTCCGGAGCGGCACGTCGGATCATTGGATATGCTTTTATACAGAAACGCCGGAGAAAATACATTTTCTGTGATCAGAGTCCGATTGGTACGCCCGAGCGCTATCGACTCCAGGATGGTGCGCGCCGCATAGGCGTTCGCCCAGGCATTGCATGTGCCGTATTGCCCCTGGTTGCCCGGGAAAGGGCTGTAGTGTTTCAGCGAGTGCGCTTTGGGCAAGGTTACATAGTCCCTGGTCAGCAAAACCGGCTTCTGATCGATACTTTCATAGAGATCCGGATCCATAAGCGCGCCCTGTCCATATTCATCGGGTTCATCGCCGGAGATAGAGAGAGCTGTCAAAAGCAGAAACGCAATACTGAGGATCCGTATATATGGAGTCATGCTTTTCTCCGTTTCGGGTTATTCGTCATTCTGCTGTTCGCTGAGTTTTTCGCGGGCTATTCGCAGTGCATCTTTCGTCTCGGGATTTTCCGGCTGGAGACGGACTGCCTCGGCATAATCGGCTGCGGCTTCGGCGTACGCGGCTCTGTTGAAATGAAGGGTGCCTCTCGTCCGGTAATACTGCGCGTTTTCCGGCGACAACACTATCGCCTGGGTATAATCCATCAAGGCATAGGAAAAATATGCACTGCTTCCATACAGCTCATACGCAAGCCCGCGCTCATAATACAACTGCGCGTCGTCCGGCGAAAGGTGTATCGCCTGGTTGTAATCCGCTATGGCTTCATTGATCATTCGCCCGTTATGATTTGAACTTTTGCTGTATACATTTGCCCTGCTGCTGTACCATTTCGGGTTGCTCGGATCCAGGCGTATCGCCTCGGTATAATCTTCGATGGCCTTGCCGGGAATATGCATAACAACAAAGTATAAGCGCCCCCGCAAAGAATACAACTCCGCGTTTTTCGGCGAAAGGCGTATCGCTTCGCTGTAATCAGCCAAAATCTCCTGCGGATCGGCGTTATACATCAGATTATATGTGCCGCGCGCGATATAGTACGCCGTGTCCGCCGGCGCCAGCCGCAATGCCTCGTTGATCGCGTTTATGGCTGCGGGAAAATTCTCATTATTCGCATATTCCTGAGACTGGGTAAAATATCTCAGGGCTTCCGCTTTGGGATCTGCCTGCGAGGCGGGCTTATCGGCATGAGGGCGCGAGCCGAGATAGGCCTCGCCGAAATACTGATAATACACAGCCGGAACCTGGGCATTCCTGCTCTCGCGCATCACGTCCGCGCCGGTTCGCCGAATAACCTGCTGGAGTTCGAGACCGGGTACCTTCAGGTTCTTCAGAAGCTGGCTTGTAAAGAGACCGTTCCGCCCTTCGCCGTCCAGAGCCGCCTGCCCCGCCGCAGTCGCGTATACAATGACGCTCCCGGCGGGAACATGATCCACCACCGCAAGCCCGCGGCTTCCGCTCCGGCTCCAGCCGAAGGGATTATTGCGGCATGAATCGAGAACTATCACATTCAGATCATTCCCGGCCTCTTCCAGCTCAAAAATCAGGGTCTGCACGGCCATCGCTCGTTCGCGCAGCATACTCTCGCCGGGTATCCTGGCGTCAACCGGAATCAGATAGTTGTTTCCTTTGGATTCTACCGCATGACCGGCGTAATAAAAAAAGCCGTAGGAATTTCTGGACGCGATGAGCCTGCGCTTGAGATTGATGACCGCCGTTTCCATTTGCTCCAGGGTGCCGTTTCGCACAATTTCCACCTGAAAGCCGAGTCCCTTGAGTATTGCCTCCATGTCGCTTGCGTCATTGAGCGGATTCTGCAGCGCCGCGACCCCTGTATAGTCCGCGTTGCCCACCACAAGCGCAAATTTGAGCGGAGCGGCTTCCTGCGCGGCGGCCGGAAGAGGGAGGAAAAGAGCAATAATGATGTATATTTTTGTGCATAAACGAATTGGCATATAGCCCCCTGTTTTCTCCCGGCGCTTCAGCGGCAAATATACAATAAAGACACAGTATTTATTATATAGCATATCTTAAAAATTCAAGCTGAATTTGCCGCGCGAAGTGCGCAAGGCCGCATATAAGCGAGGGGAGTGTCGCGTCAGTGCGCGGGACAGAGAAAGAGAAACAGGGCGCACCCCATCCAGAACAGGCAGAACCCGGTCTGCGCAAAGAGGCGCGCTGTATTCCGCCGTGCAGGTACGCCCAACCGCGTTTTGGTACCGTGCAGGCGCGCCAGATCAAGAATATCCAATCGGCGCTTTTTCAGCATTTCGGTAAGGCGCGGAAGAATGAGCGGCATGAGGCCTAAGGTGCGATACAATACGCGCGCGGCGGCGGTGCCGGATACGCCAAACACGCGGAGCGGAGCGAGCAGGATGGCGAGTGCGCGCAGCACGGTACTCTGCCCAAAACGATGCAGGCTTGCCTGCGAGGCTAGCCCCAAAAAGGTAAACCGGAGCAGAAGAAGGATCGCTTCCGTAAGACCTTCGCTGTAGATCAATCCGGCGACAAGTTCCCTGCCGTTTTGGTTGGCAATAAGCGCGGCAAGCGAGAAAACAGCGCTTCCAAACAAAAGCCCTTTCAGAGCTTTCAGAAAAGCGCGAAGCGGAACAGATGTGAGCAGAATATCCGCGCAGAATACCGGAAGAATCCAGATATATTGAAGTGGATCGCGCAGCCTAAAGATGACGGCGCTTTGGGCGATGAGAATAAGTATGATGAGCCAGGCGGAAGCGTTCTTTTTGAAAGATGTTCGGTGGCTGCCTGCCGCATCCGGCTCGCGCGGGACTTGCATATTCGATGTACTATTTTTGCCAGAACAGGCCGCAAAATGGATGTTGCACGTCTGGCGAGGGCCGGTGCTATTATCTCTGCGTATGCTCTTTGCCTGCGCTATATTCGGATTTTCCATAAGCAGAGTCAAATACGCCAAAGGGTATATACTATTTGCCAGTTTGCGAGCGAATGGTTTAGCCCGCCGACGGGGCTTTGCTCTTTTTATCCTTCTTTTTGACGTCCTTCTTTTTTTTGCTCTCCTGCACAACAAGCTCTATCAGGGCGCGTTCCGCTGCGTCGCCCGGCCTGAAACCCAGGCGCATGATGCGTGTATAGCCGCCCGGGCGCTCCTTAAAACGCGGGCCGATATCGTCAAAGAGCTTAATGAGAACATTGCGATCATGTATGCGTTTCGCGGCCTCGCGCTTATTGTGTACGCTGTCCTCTTTGGCTCTTGTGATCAGCTTTTCCACGTATGGCCGTACTGCTTTGGCCTTGTCGATGGTGGTGAGCATCCGCTCTCTTTTGAGAAGGTTGGTAGCCAAATTTTGCAATAAGGCCTTTCGATGCGCACTGGGTCTGCCCAGCTTGACTATTTTTTTCCCGTGTCTCATTGCCCGTACCTATTTAATCTTTCTTGCCGCTATTTCCTGTTCAACTGTGCCTTGAGCTGTCTGAGGCTGATATCCTTGGTACCGAGAACAAGGTTATAGCTCTTCAGTTTATTTTGTATCTCAGCCAGGGATTTTTTGCCAAAATTTTTTGTTTTGACCATTTCCTCTTCCGAACGCTGCACCAGATCCCCAATGGTTTGGATATTGGCCATCTTCAGGCAATTTGAGGAACGTACCGAGAGTTCAAGTTCCTCAACCGGAGTACTCAGTATCTTGCGCAAGCGTTCCTCAATCTCATCGCCCTCGCCGGTGTCAAATTCGGTTTCTTCATCAAAATTGATGAAGCAGGTCAGACATTCCTTCACGATCTTTGCCGCCATTGCAAGAGCGTCTTCCGGTCTGACCGTGCCATCCGTGGCTATCTTCAGAAGCACCTGATCATAATCGCCGCGCTGACCAACACGCGCATTCTTCAGGGTGAAAGCAACATTTTTAATGGGCGAAAAGATGGCGTCGATAGGAATGGCGCCAACCGTTTCGATAATCTCTTCGCTGATCTTTTCCGCGCTCATATAGCCGCGCCCAACCTCGACCTGGAGATCGATGGCAAAATTGGCGTCATCATCCAGATTTGCGATAACCAAATCGGGATTGGCGACATATATCGCGTTATCCACCGCCAGATCGCCCGCCGTAAACTGCCCGGCACCCTTTTTTTCAATCGTGATGAGGCGGGATTCCTGATTATCCTCAAGGCGCAGGGCAACCTGCTTCAGATTGGCGATTACATCAATCGTATCCTCGCGCACACCCGCGATACTTTCAAACTCATTGGTTAACGGTATTTTTTTGGACTTTTCTATAAACTCAATCTTTATCGCTGTAACCGCATACCCGGGCACGGAAGAGAGGAGGGTTCTTCGCAGTGCATTCGCGATGGTGACTCCAAAACCCTTCTCGAAGGGCCCGGCGGAATACTCGCCATAGCAGGCATCCTGCCGCTCTTTTTTTAAGCTCACGCCCTTTGGTTTTTTGAAACCTCTGAGCAGATTGGGGCTACTCATTTATGCCTCCACTGTATCATTCAGCATATACATCACTTCGAATAGAGTTCGATGATAAGCTGCGGCTTGACGTCGATCTCCAGATCACGCACCTCGGGCAAAGAAGAGAGCCGCCCTGTAAATGCGGCATTATCCACTTCAAGCCAATGCGAATTGGAACACTTCAAAAGTTTTATCGCATTCGCGACGGACGCAAGTTCCCTGGATTTTACCTCAACCGTATCGCCAACGCGCAAGATACGCGAAGGGATGGTTTCCTTGCGGCCATTCACGAGGATATGCCCCAAAACCACCAGTTGGCGCGCTTCCTTGCGTGAACTCGCAAAATTCATGCGATATACAAGATTGTCGAGACGGCGCTCCAGAAGATGCACCAGATTCAAACCGCTCACGCCGGGCATCCGGGTCGCTTCTCTATAATACATTCTGAATTGCTTCTCCAGAATACCGTAGAGCCGCTTTACCTTTTGCTTCTCGCGAAGCTGGGTTGCGTAATCGGAGAGCTTTTTCTTGCGCTTGCGCGTCACGCCGCCCTTTTTGCCCGGATCGCGGAGCTTAATAACAGGGCATTTCGACGAGAGACAGCGCGCCCCTTTGAGCATCAATTTTTCGCCTTCGGCTTTACATTGCTTGCAGGATGGTTTGAGATTTTTAGACATACCTTGCTCTTCCTCGCAGATGATTCATCTGAACTTAATTACACCCGCCGTCTTTTGGGCGGGCGGCAGCCGTTATGCGGAATGGGTGTGACATCGCGTATCAGAGTAACCACAACATCCGCCGCCTGCACCGCGCGAATGGCGGACTCGCGCCCGCTCCCCGGTCCCTTGACGTATACCTCCGCCTCATGCAAGCCATGTTCGACCGCCTTCCGCACGGCGGCGTCTGCGGTGATCTGCGCCGCATAGGGGGTGGATTTTTTTGCACCCTTAAACCCCTGACCGCCGGCGCTTGCCCAGGAAATGACGTTGCCATGCCTGTCGGTAATAGTCACAATCGTGTTATTGAAAGTTGCCTGCACCTTGACAATACCGGCAGGAATATTCTTTTTTTCTTTCTTTTTGGTTTTTGTCTTTGCCTTGGTTGTCGCCACGATACCACCCTTTTAAGAATTATTTCTTTTTATTTTTTCCAATAACATTTTTACGCACTCCGCGGCGGGTTCGCGAATTGGTATGGGTTCTCTGTCCGCGCACAGGCAGGCCTTTCCGGTGCCGGATCCCCCTGTAGCAGCCAATATCCATGAGCCGCTTGATATTCATCTGCACCTCGGTACGCAGATCGCCCTCAACTTTATACTTTTTTTCAATCTCGCTGCGCAAAAGGGTGATCTCATCGTCCACAAGATCGCGTACCCGCGTACCCGGGTTGACGCCTGTTTTTTCACAGATATCCGCCGCGCTTGGCCGCCCGATACCGAATATGTAGGTTAAAGCGATATCGATTCTTTTATTTGCCGGCAGATCTATACTGGCTATGCGCGCCACGTTTGTATCCTCATTTCTGCTTTTGCTTGTGCCTGGGATTCTCGCAGAGCACACGCAAAACATTTTTTCGCTTGATTATTCTGCACTTATCGCAGATTTTCTTTACCGATGCACGAACCTTCATATCCTTACCCTCAAATACTTTTTGCTGCTACTTATACCGGTACACGATTCGTCCCCGCGTTAAATCATAGGGCGAGAATTCGATCGTGACCTTATCCCCCGGCAATATCCGTATATAATGCTGGCGCATCTTTCCGGATATATGCGCAAGCACTACGTGTCCATTCTCAAGCTCAACCCGAAACATGGCGTTTGGCAGGGCTTCCTTGACCGTCCCCGCCACCTCTATGGCGTCAGCCTTGCCCACAGAGTTTCTCCACTTCCTGCCGCAGCCTTGAATAAATTTCATCGGCAGCCTGCTCGCCGTCTATTTCGGCGTAGAGTCCCTTTCCGCGATAATAGTTTACCAGAGGCTGCGTCTGGTTTTGGTAAACAAGAAAACGCTCGCGTATCGTTTCTTCGTTGTCATCCTTGCGCTGCTCAAGCTGCGCGCCGCATACGTCGCATACGCCTTCCTGGGCGGGCGGGTTAAAATATACGTTAAAATTGGCACCGCATGCCGGACACTTCCTGCGCCCCAAAAGACGCTTAATCAGTATATCCTCGGCTACTACAATGTTAATAACGGCGCTCAGGCTTTTTCCACTTTTCTGGAGCATCTCGCCGAGCTTATCGGCCTGTTCCACCGTGCGCGGAAAGCCATCAAGGATAAAGCCTGCGGCACAGTCTTTTTCGGCGAACCGCTTCTCCACCATGCGGATCACCAGATCGTCCGGGACGAGCTTGCCGGAGTCCATATACCCCGCCGCTTCCTGGCCGAGCGCGCTCTGGCTTTTCCGTTCGCTTCGCAGAAGATCACCGGTGGAGATCTGCGGAATGCCGTATTCCGCAACGAGCCTTTCGGATTGCGTTCCCTTGCCTGCGCCCGGAGCGCCCAAAAGTATGATATTCTTCATGCTTTCCTCACAATCCGCGCGGCTTGGGTCCGCGCAAGCGGGTGCGGCCAAAGAATCCGTCGTAATGCCGCATCAGGAGATAGGATTCAATGCGCTTCATAATATCCAGATCCACCGAGACAATGATAATCAGCGAGGTGCCTCCCATAAGGTAAATCAGACTGGGCGGTACGTTCGCAAATATCGGAAAGAGGAGCAGGAGGCTTGGAAAGAGCGCTATCCCCGAAAGGAAAAGCGAACCCGGCAAGGTTATCCGGCTTAATACCTTATGGATAAACTCCGCCGTTGTTGGGCCGGGGCGGATGCCCGGAATAAAGCCGCCCTGCTTCTGGAGATTGTCCGCAATCTCGTTCGGGTTGTACTGAATCGACGTATAAAAATACGCGAAGAAAATGACAAGCATGGTATAACAAAAATAATAGAACCATGATTGGCGTGGATCCAGGATGCGCTGAAGCCAGACCATGAGTTCACTATCTCCGGCAAACTGCGCTATCTGCGCCGGAAAGAGAATAACGGATGACGCAAAGATGATCGGAATAACGCCCGATGGATTGATCTTGAACGGGATATGGGTGCTTTGCCCCTGCATGACGCGCCGCCCTACCACGCGCTTCGCGTACTGAACCGGGATCTTGCGCGTACCTGTCTGCTCATACACAACCAGGCCAATCACCACCATCAGGATACCCAGGAGAAGCAGCACAACCACAGGATTAACAACATTATGGCTCACCAGGGTAAAGGTTTGGTAAAACGCCTCAGGCATACGCGCCGCGATACCGGCAAAGATAAGAACCGATATACCGTTTCCGAGACCCCTCTCGGTTATTTGTTCGCCAATCCACATCAGAAAAACCGTACCCGTAACCACAGTCGCAATAAAACCAATCATAAAAATGGGATCGCCTATATAGGGGCAGAGAGCCGGGTTACGCATCACAAGACCGCGCAGGATCACGAGATACCCGTATCCCTGCACTGCCGAAACCAAAATCGTACCATAGCGCGTATAGGACTGAATCTTTTTGCGTCCTGCGTCGCCCTCGCGCTGCAGCCGCGCAAGCGATGGAATCACAACCACCAAAAGCTGCATAATGATCGAACTGGTGATATAGGGCATGATGCCCAATCCAAAAAGCGAGAAACGCAATAACGCGCCGCCGGAAAAGAGATCAATAAGACCAAGGAGTCCGCCCTGCTGTCCGGAACGCAAAACCTCATCCATGGCGGAAAGATCGATCCCGGGTACAGGGATATGCGCCCCCATTCGGAAAACAAAGAGCATCGCAACGGTAAAAAAGATCCTCTTACGGAGTTCCTGGATGGTAAAAATGTTTTTGAAAATTCCAGCCATATCGATTCCTTACCCACGCCCGGGTTTTATCCCTCAGGCGGTTTTACTTCTTTTCCCGAACAGCCTTTGGGCGAATGAATTTTTTCTTTTCTATTTTTGTGAAACTCCCGCCAACGGCGGCGATCTTTTCCTGAGCCGATTTGGATGCGCCATCAGCCGTAATGGAGAGCTTTTTGGTCAGCGCGCCATCCCCAAGAATTTTAACCAAAGCGGTTTTGCTCCTGACAAGCCCTATCTCATAGAGAAGTTCGCTTGTAACCACCGCCCCGTTATCAAGGACTTCGAGCTGCTCAACATTAACGATCTCGTACTCGCTGCGAAAGACATTGTTGAAACCGCGCTTGGGCAATCGGCGCTGAAGCGGCATTTGTCCGCCCTCAAACCACGCGCGATGCTTCGCGCCGCTGCGCGCAAGCTGCCCATTCGATCCCTTGCCGGCAGTACATCCCTGTCCGGAACCCGGTCCGCGCCCAACCCGCTTGGCTTTTTTGCGCGAATTCGGCGCAGGCTGCAATAAAAAATCACTCATATGCACTCACCTCAATTATTCGGCGCATCCTGAACGCTTATCAGATGCGCCACCTTAACAAGCATCCCCTCGATCTGCGGGTTCAGGGTATGTACCCTGCTTGCCCCAACACGCCGGAGTCCAAGCGAACGCAGAGTGTTAATCTGCGTTTCGGTGGAACCGATCATGCTGCGTACCAGCCTGACCTCTATCTTTTTTTGCGTCTGCTGTTCCGCACTCATAAGCTACTCCTTTGCAGCTGCGTCAGAAGCATTTACGCTGGCTGCATCAACCGTTCCATCGGAAGCGCCCTCATTCTCGGCCACACGTAATGCTGCCTCGCCAATCAGAAAATCGGAGAGCTTTTTGCCCCTGCGCTGCGCCACGGTTTTCAGATCCATCATCGATTTGAGGGCAAGAAAAGTGGCCTTCGCGACGTTGACGGGATTGGAGGATCCAATCTTTTTGGAGAGTACATCCTGCACCCCCGCAAGTTCAAGAACAGCGCGCGCGGCGCTTCCGGCGATGATACCGGAACCCTCGGTCGCGGGTTTCAGGAGAACCGACGAACTCGCGAATTTTACCTGTATCTGCTGCGGGATGGTTCCCCTCTTGAGCTTAACCGTAATAACATTCTTGCGCGCGTTTTCAACCGCCTTGCGGATGGCTTCGGGTACCTCGCTCGCCTTGCCGTAACCGAGCCCGACATGCCCCCGCCTGTCGCCAACGGCAACCAGCGCGCAGAGAGCAAAACGGCGTCCGCCCTTCACCACCTTGGCAACGCGGTTCATGGCGACGACCTTCTCTTCGAACTCCTCCATATTCACCTTCCGTGAAGCCTGCATCGTCGTTTTCTCCTTCACACGCTGATACCTTTGGCGCGCAAACCCTCGGCAACCGCCGCCACCTGTCCATGATACAAAAAGCCGTTTCGATCATACACAACACGGGTGATCGAAAGCTCGCTCAGTTTAGCGGCAAGTTCCTCGCCCAGAGATTTGGCAATCGCGACAGTACAGGTCTTTACCTTTTTGCTTTGCGAACCCACGGCGCAGAGAGTGCGCCCTGCGGTGTCGTCAATGACCTGCACAAAAACATGCTTATTGCTTCGGAATACGCTCACTCGCGGACGTTCAGCGGTTCCGGAAAGGGTATTCCGGATGCGTATCTTGCGTACAAGCCTCTTTCTGGCTTTTTCGCTTCCTGCTTTTCTTCTTAACATGACCCATCTACCTTATTATGTCCTGAATTATTTGCTGCCGGCTTTTCCGGCCTTACCGGCTTTCTTTATGACACGCTCGCCCTGATAGCGCACACCCTTACCCTTATACGGCTCCACCGGACGGAATGCCCGGATCTCGCTGCTGATCTGCCCAACCTTTGCCTTATCGCTGCCGATCACCCGAATAATGTTTTCCTTGGCCTCATATTCGATAGAAATACCTTTTGGAATGGGATAGCTGATGGGATTGGAATACCCGAGTGAGAGTTCAAGAAGTCCTTCCTTGAGCGCCGCCCTGTACCCCACTCCTTCGATTTTGAGAACCTTGGTGAAACCCTGCGTGACGCCTGTAACCATATTTGCGAGCAGCGCGCGCGCCAATCCATGAAAACATTTATCCTTTTTAAGCTGCGTCTTGCTCTTCACGCGAATCGTGTTTCCCTCTTGTTCAACAGCGATACAATCCGGAATCTTTTCACTTAAAATCCCCTTTGGCCCGCTGATGACAAGAACCGCGCCCTCCTGCTTCATGGTGACGCCCGCAGGCAGGACTATCGGCATATCCCCTATCCGCGAAGTAAGGCGTATTCGCTTGACTCGTGCCGCGTTTTCCATAATCAATAACCCTTTCTTCCAGGCCTTACCAGATGTAACAGACTATCTCGCCGCCAACACCCTGCTCGCGCGCTCTGCGATCAGTTAATACTCCGCACGAGGTGGAAACAATGACCGTCCCCATACCGTTAAAAAGCCTGGGCATTTCTTTTTTGCCGGTATACTTTCGCAAGCCCGGTTTCGAGATGCGCGTCAGGCCGCGAATGACCGGGGTTTTCGTTTGATCCGCTTCGTATTTGAGAAAGATGCGGATCCCCCCCTGCTTTTTATCCTCAAGCAGCTTAAAGTTTTTTATATAGCCTTCATTCTTGAAAATCTTGACGATCTCGATTTTCATTTTCGAAGCGGGCACGTCCACCTTTTCATGGCGCGCGCTGGAAGCATTCCGCACCTTCGTCAACATATCAGCAATGGGATCAGATATACTCAAGTTCAGACTCCTGTCTTCAGATTTACCAGCTCGACTTGCGTACGCCGGGAATAAGCCCCTCGCTCGCGAGCTTGCGGAAACAGATACGGCACATCTGAAAATCTCGCATATATCCGCGGGGGCGGCCGCATATCTTGCAGCGGCTGTATCTGCGCGATGAAAATTTAGGCGGTCTCTTTTGCTTTACGACCAGAGATTTTTTTGCCATTCTTCACTCCCCTCAGTTGGCCGCTCGGCGGAAAGGCATACCAAAAGCCTTAAAAAGCGCGAGCGCCCTTGCGTCTTCTTTCGCGTTTGTGGAGAAACAGATATCCAAACCGCGGATGCGATCCACCTTGTCGTAGCGGATCTCGGGAAAGATGATGTGCTCCTTGACGCCAAGCGTATAATTTCCGCGCCCGTCAAAGCTCCGCGTTGGGACGCCGCGAAAGTCACGCACACGGGGCAGCGCGATATTGATCAGGCGATCAAGAAATTCATACATCCGGTTGCCGCGCAGCGTTACCCGTACCCCAATCGCCATTCCTTCGCGAATCTTGAAGTTGGATATCGACTTGCGCGCATAGGTTTTTTGCGCCTTTTGCCCCGCAAGCAGGGTTAAATCGTTTGCGGCGGATTCAACCTCGTTCTTGTTCTCAACGGCCTCGCCAACGCCCATGTTAAGCGTGATTTTCATGAGTTTGGGTACAGCCATAACAGAGGTACACCCCAGCTCTTTCATGAGCGCGGGAATGATCTCCTCTTTATACTTCGTTTTGTAGCGTGGTTCCATTTCGCATTAACCCCTGTTCGTCAAACAGCCTTACCACTTTTTTTGGCAATCCGCGTTTTCTTTCCGTCCTCAAAACGCATACCAATACGGGTCGGTTTGTTTGTCTTTGTGTCCAGAAGCATCACATTGGAAATGTGCATGGACGCCTCTATCTCAATAATGCCGCCCTTTTGACTCTCGGCGCTCGCGCGCTTTGTCTTTTTGACGACATTTACCTTTTCAACTATTACCCTGCCTTTTTCCAGATCGATATGGATGATCTTGCCGGACTTGCCCCTGTCGCGCCCCGCGATAACCTGAACAAGATCGCCCTTTTTCAATTTTGTCTTGGTCCTGGACGTAATCTTCTGAGCCATCACTCTCTCCTAAATCACTTCCGGGGCAAGGCTTATGATTTTCATAAAATCCCTGTCCCGGAGTTCGCGCGCGACAGGTCCGAAAATGCGTGTGCCGCGCGGATTTTTTTGGGCGTCGATGATAACCGCCGAGTTGCAGTCAAAACCGATTGTGGAGCCATCGGCGCGGCGGTATTCCTTTTTTGTGCGCACAATCACGGCAAGAACCACTTCACCCTTTTTTACGCTGCCATTGGGCAAAGCCTCTTTGACCGCAGCCTTGATCAGATCGCCGACATGGGCATATTTGCGCTTGCTTCCGCCCAAAACCTTAATGCACTGAATTTTTTTTGCGCCGGTGTTATCGGCAACATCCAGAAATGTTTCTGTTTGAATCATAACCATAAACCTTTCTTCTGTATCCTTTCCCGGGACTATGCACCGGGAAACCGCCTGCATTACTTCGCGCGTTCCACAAGCTCCAGGAGCCGCCAGCACTTTTCCTTCGAAAGCGGACGGCACTCTATCACACGCACCACGTCATTAAGATGGCACTCATTCCGCTCGTCGTGCGCTTTTACTTTTTTTGACTTGCGGATGATCTTCCCATACAGGGGGTGGCGCGAGAGTTCACTCACCTTGACAACAATGGTTTTATCCATTTTGTTGCTGACCACCACACCCGTCAGAATTTTTTTATGGGTAATTTTTTTTGTTTGTTCCATAAATGCTTTCACCCTTCCGGCTGCTTGCGCTTGCCCGTTTTGTACTCATGCAGTATGGTTTTCGCACGCGCGATTGATCGCCTTAAGATGCGCTTTCGCACAGGGTTGTTGAGTTCGCCCACAACGGCGCGGAAACGCAAATCGCGCAATTCCAGTACGAGATCATCACGCACCTCTTCGAGTTCGCTCATCCTGAATTTTCTGAAATCGTTCTTCATTCCTCAATCTCCATAACTACATCGCGATATCCCGCGAAACAAACTTCGTGCGCACCGGCAATTTATGCGCAGCAAGAAGCAATGCCTCGCGGGCAAGCTGCTCATCCACGCCGGAGAGTTCAAACATAACCCTGCCCGGTTTAACCGGAGCCACCCAGCCCTCAACAGCGCCTTTGCCCTTGCCCTGACGGGTTTCCGCCGGCTTTTTTGTATAGGGTTTATCGGGAAAGATATTTATCCACACCTTGCCCTTACGCTTGATATGGCGCATGATCGCAACGCGCGCGGCTTCTATCTGACGCGCGTTTATCCACGCAGTTTCCAGCGTGGAAAGCCCATACTCGCCAAAGTGCAGATCTGTTCCGCGTTTGGCGGCACCCTTCATCACGTTGCGCATCTGCTTGCGAAACTTTGTTCTCTTTGGCATCAACATACTGTAACTCCTGCTTCCTGTTTGCGCTTAGTTCCTGCCCTTTTTGACAAGCAGGGTACCGGCGTCTTCAACCGGATTGCGCTCAAAAACATCCCCTTTATATATCCATACCTTAACGCCTATCACACCATAAGTCGTCACTATATCCTCATGGGCGTAGTCAATATCCGCGCGCAGGGTATGCAGCGGAACCCGCCCTTCCTTATACAGTTCTGTGCGCTTCATTTCCGCGCCCCCAAGCCGCCCGGAGCACATGATCTTGATGCCCTTCGCTCCGCTTTCAATCGCGCGCTGCTGGGCGCGTTTCATCGCGTTTTTATAGGAGCGCCTTCCCACGATCTGCCGCCCCACGTTTAAGGCAACCACGCGCGCGGTCGTGTCGGGATTGGCAATTTCCTTTATATTGAGATGCACCGTTTTATCTGTAAATTTCTTCAACTGATTTTCAAGAACCTCTATATTGGCACCCTTTTGTCCTATAACGGCACCCGGACGCGCGGTATAGATATTGACCAGCGCCTTGCCTGGGTACCGAATGATCTCGATGCGTGAAACGTCGGCTTCCTTTTCGCGAAGGATCTTCATAAGATACGCGCGGATACGAATATCCTCATGAAGGGTATCCGCATACTCCTTCTTTGAGGCAAACCACTTGGAATCCCATGTCTTATGAACGCCAATACGCAGACCGATGGGATTAACCTTTTGTCCCATATCCTTAGCCTTTCTTTATTTTTTCGTCAGTAAGCACAACGCTTATATGCGAGGTGCGCTTGAGAACACGATCCGCGCGCCCCCGCGCCCGCGGACTGATGCGTTTCAATACAGGTCCCGCGCTGACCAAAACTTCCTTGATATAGAGATCATCCGTGCTGATATCGGGATTCTTAACCGACGCGTTCGCGCTTGCCGAGAGTATAACGCGGCGCAAATTCACAGCCCCCATATTCGGCAAATGCTCAAGATACGCCACCGCGTCCGAAACAAGCATACTGCGCACCTCGTTTGCGATAGGGCGAATCTTTTTCGGGGATCGGCGTATATATTTCGCGACTGCCCTGCTCTCCATAATTCCCGGCTCCTACTTTTTCTTGGCCTTTTTATCGCCTGCATGCCCGCGGAAGGTGCGCGTGGGGGAAAACTCCCCGAGCTTATGCCCAACCAGATTCTCGCTGATGTATACAGGAATGAAAACTTTTCCATTATGCACATTGATGGTATGCCCAACCATTTCCGGAAATATCGTTGAGCAGCGCGACCAGGTTTTCAGCGGTTTCTTCTGACCGGAATTATTCATTTCGACAATCCGATCATAGAGCTTCTTGCTGACGAAGGGACCCTTTTTGAGCGATCTCGACATTGCGTATTCCCCTACTTCTTGCTATGGCGCGATTTGACTATAAAGCGCCCGCTTGTTTTTTTCTTGCTGCGCGTACGATATCCCTTGGTTGGAATCCCCCAGGGAGTCACCGGATGCCTTCCGCCGGAACTCTTGCCCTCGCCGCCGCCATGCGGGTGATCGTGCGGATTCATGACAACGCCGCGTACCTTTGGCCGTCGGCCAAGCCAGCGCGAAGCCCCCGCTTTGCCGAGCGAGACATTCATGTGTTCCAGATTACCGATCTGCCCAACGGTAGCATAATTTTCGCAATGCACCAGGCGCACCTCGCCTGACGGCAAACGCAGGGTGCAGTAATCTCCCTCGCGCGCCACAAGCTGCGCTCCGCCGCCCGCCGAGCGGACTATCTGCCCGCCCCGATTGCGTGAAAGCTCAATATTGTGTACGGTTGTACCCACGGGAATCACTTTTAAGGGGAGCGCATTCCCGGGAGTGATCCGCGCGCTCTCGCCGGCCAGCACCTCCGCGCCTACCTTCAACCCCTCGGGCCAAAGGATGTAGCGCTTATCGCCGTCACGATACGAAATCAGGGCTATACGCGCGGTTCTGTTGGGATCATATTCGATGGACTCTACCTTGCCGGGAATACCGATTTTGTTGCGCTTAAAATCAATCTCGCGGTAGAGGCGCTTATGTCCGCCGCCTCGCCGACGCATGGTGACACGCCCATACGAATTACGCCCCGATATACGCTTTTTCCCTGTTACCAGAGGCTTATGCGGGCTGTCGGTCGTGAGTTCCTCAAAGGAAGAGACGCTTCGCCCGCGCTGTCCGGGAGTGGTTGGTTTCAGAATCTTGATGCTCACGGCTCTCGCCTTTCTTTTGTCATATCAAACGCCGTCAAAGAAGGGGAATTTCTGCCCTTCCTTGAGCGTGACTATTGCCTTTTTGCAGGCCGCAGTAAATCCATAGTGGTATCGCACACGCTTTTTCTTCCCATGAACATTAATGATGTTCACCTTCACAACCTGAACCTCGGGATAGAGTTTGGCGATAGCGGCCGCAACCTGCGCCTTGTTTGCTTTTACGCTTACCTCAAAAACAAATTTCGATTCATCTTTGAGATCGGTGGCTTTTTCGGTGATGATTGGCCGAATGATAAGATTTTCCGGGGCTATGCTTTTCATGCTTCTTCAACCTTTTCCGATTCTCCGGCTCGCATGGCGGCAGCGCCGTAATGCGCTTCAATATCCGCGAGAGCGGACTCTGTCAGGATGATTTCCCTGGCGTAGAAGATATCTTTATAAACAAGGCGCGCGCTGTCGTAGGTGCGCAGCCAGGGGATATTGCGCAGGGCTCTTCGTGTTGGCGCGCCCGCGTTATGCATGATCAAAACCACACGATCGCCTTTTGAAAGCGCAAGCATGGCCTTATGGGCTTCCTTTGTTTTTCCGCTCGCGATCTCAAAATCCTCAACAACGCGCAGATTTTGCTGCGCTGTTTTCAGCGATAAAAGGGAAAGCATGGCGGCATGGCGGACGCGCTTCGAAAGATGAATGCGGTAATCGCGCGGGCGCGGTCCAAAAACCACGCCGCCGCCAACGCGGATGGGCGATTGGCTGTATCCCGCGCGGGCGCGGCCTGTGCCCTTTTGCCTATAGAGTTTGCTTCTGCTGCCGCTGACCTCGGATCGCGCCTTGGCCATAGCGGTACCCTGGCGGGCATTCGCGAGTTCCGCGCGAACCGCTTCGTACACAAGATGATTATTCACCTTTGCGCCAAAAATACCGTCCGCGAGTTCAACGCTGCCCTGCACCGACGCAGTAGTAAAGGAATAGAGATCGGATTTCATTTGCCGAGCGCTCCCTTCTTCCGAACAGACTTCTGGATAACAAGAAGGGAATTTTTGCTTCCCGGCACCGACCCTTTGACGAGTAAAATATTTTTTTCGGGATCAATGCCCACCACGCGCAGATTTTGCATCGTGACTTTATCCACACCCATGTGTCCGGGCATTCTTTTGCCTTTAAGCACCTTGCCCGGATAGGTATTCATACCGATGGAACCGGGGGCGCGCACCGAATTGGAGCCATGCGCCTTTGGCCCGCAGGAAAAACCGTGGCGCTTAATAACACCCTGAAAACCGCGCCCCTTGGAGATGCCGGTGATATCAACGAAACCGGCGTCCTGGAAAAAATCTACCTTGAGTATCGTGCCGACGCTGATGTCTTCGCCCTCATCAAGCCTGAACTCACGAATATGTTTCTGAGGCGCGATCCCTTCGGGATAATGCCCTTTTTCGGATTTCAACACGCCCTTTTTCTTGTCGAGAAAACCGATCTGGGCGGCATTATATCCATCTGATTTGCGAACCTTGACCTCGATGAGAGAACCGTTTTTCATGCGAATCTTTTTTCCGCGCTCGGTTATATCCGCTGTTTTGCGTTGAATAACCGGACAAGGACCCGCCTGAATAACAGTTATCGGTACGACAAGCCCATTCTCATCGAAGATCTGGGTCATCCCAATCTTCTTGCCTATCAATCCGAGAGCCATCACGATGCACCTTTTCCAACGTAAAAGAAAACCCAACCAGGACTCCCGGCTGAGCCGCCCTTTCTTCTTTCCAAATACAGCTATCGACTGCATGGATGCACACACACCCACGAGACCTGGCACACCCAAAGAAAGCCAAGCCGTCGAAAAATAACAAATATAGTACAAAAAGAAAAATTTTATTTCGCAGACGATAGCAAATTCTCAGCCGATTTTAAGATCAACCTCAACACCGGCGGGGAGTTCCAGCTTTTCGAGCGCTTCTATTGTGTCCTTTGAGGGTTCGCTGATATCGATAAGCCTCTTATGGACACGCATCTCGAATTGTTCGCGCGATTTTTTGTTAACATGGGGTGAGCGCAAAACGGTGTATTTGCGTATTCGCGTTGGCAAGGGAACCGGTCCGCAGACATTGGCGCCGGTTCGCTTGACTGAATTTACGATCGACTCTGCCGATTGATCAATCAATTTACAGTCGAACGAGCGAAGGCGCACACGGATCTTTGACTTTGCCATAAGAACTTCCTTTCATGCCGCGAAAAAATCATCCAACGGGCGGGAAAAGTACAACCTCTCCCGCCCGCGATGGAAAAACCTATTCAATTATTTTTGTTACCGACCCCGCGCCGACGGTATGCCCGCCCTCGCGAATCGCAAAGCGAAGACCTTCTTCCATAGCAATGGTCGAGATGAGTTCCACATCCATCTCGATATGGTCGCCCGGCATACACATCTCCACGCCCGCCGGAAGGTGAATCACCCCCGTAACATCCGTGGTGCGGAAATAGAACTGGGGACGATAATTTCCGAAAAATGGAGTATGCCGCCCGCCTTCCGCCTTGGTCAATACGTACACCTGCGCCTTAAATTTTTTGTGCGGCGTGATGGACTTGGGTGCCGCAAGAACCTGCCCGCGCTCCACCGCCTCCTTATCGATACCGCGAAGGAGACAGCCGATATTATCACCCGCGCGGCCTTCGTCAAGCAGCTTGCGGAACATCTCCACACCGGTAACAGTCGTATCTTTTGTATCGGTTATCCCGACGATCTCGACCTTTTCGCCAACCTTTATGATCCCGCGTTCCACACGGCCTGTCACAACAGTGCCGCGGCCGGTGATTGAGAATACGTCCTCAATGGGCATAAGGAAGGGCTTGTCGATGGCGCGCTCAGGAATCGGGAAATACGAATCCATGGTATTCAGAAGTTCGAGAACGCATTTTTGCGCCTCGGGATCCTTTGGATTCTCGAGCGCGTTGCGGGCGGAGCCGCGGACAAAGGGCGTGGTATCTCCGGGAAATTCATACTTCGAAAGGAGATCGCGTACTTCCATTTCCGCGATATCAATCAGTTCCGGATCATCAACAAGATCTGTCTTGTTCAGGAACACCAATATCTTGGGAACGCCCACCTGGCGGGCAAGAAGGACGTGCTCGCGGGTCTGCGGCATGAGACCATCCGCAGCGGAAACCACAAGGACGGCGCCATCCATCTGCGCAGCGCCGGTAATCATGTTCTTTACATAGTCGGCGTGGCCCGGACAGTCGACGTGCGCGTAATGGCGCTCTTTGGACTCATACTCAACGTGCGCTGTATTGATCGTGATACCGCGCGCCTTCTCTTCGGGCGCGTTATCAATTTCGTCAAAGCGCTTTGCGGTTTTCGTGAGACCGACAGCCTGGCCTACGGTCGTGATTGCGGCCGTTAAAGTGGTTTTGCCGTGATCGATATGCCCAATGGTACCCACGTTAATGTGGGGTTTTGTTCGTTCAAATTTTTCTTTTGCCATCTCATTCCTCCTGTACTTTCAGCCAATACGCAGATGGTATATATAAAATAATAATTCCAGGCAAGAAAATGTATTTATTATTTGCCGCCGGAAACCCGGGCAACAATCTCATCCGCAATCGCCTTTGGAACCTCGCTGAAGTGATCAAACTGCATGGAATAGCTTGCCCTTCCCTGCGTCTTTGAGCGGAGGGCTGTGGCATACCCAAACATCTCGCCCATAGGGATATGCGCGGTGACGGCTTTCTGCCCCATTTGATCATCCATACCAATAATACGCCCGCGGCGTGAATTGAGATCCCCAATCACGTCGCCCATATACTCCTCCGCCGTAACAACCTCTACCTTGGCGAGGGGTTCCAGCAAAACCGGATCCGCCTTCTTCGCGCCATCCTTAAAGGCCTTGGATGCGCATATCCGGAAAGCCATTTCGGATGAGTCTACCTCGTGGAAGGAGCCAAAGGTGAGCGTTACCTTGACGTCGACCATGGGATTCCCGGCCAGGGGGCCGCTGTCGACCGCATCGCGCACACCCTTTTCAATAGCAGGAATATACTCCTTGGGGATCACGCCGCCGACTATCTTGTTCACAAATTCAAAGCCCTTGTTCTGCTCATTGGGTTCTATGGTCATCACCACGTGTGCGTATTGGCCATGCCCGCCGGTCTGCCGGACGTGCTTGTTCTCGATCTCGGCCGATTTCCGCACCGTTTCGCGGTAGGCCACCAGCGGCTTGCCCACATTCGCCTCTACCTTAAATTCGCGCAGGAGCCGGTCAACGATGATCTCCAG
This sequence comes from Spirochaetota bacterium, assembly GCA_031283155.1. GTDB lineage: Bacteria > Spirochaetota > JAGLSM01 > JAGLSM01 > JAKPMW01 > JAKPMW01. Next base: position 43,205 of record JAITCI010000030.1, read on the forward strand.
ATGCAGCTCGCCCATACCGGAGATAATGGTTTGCGCGGTCTCCGGATCGCTGTTGACCCTGAAGGTGGGATCCTCCTCCGCGAGTTTCGAAAGCGCAATCCCGATTTTATCCTGATCGGCTTTGGTTTTCGGCTCAATGGCGATATTGATCACCGGATCGGGAAACGTCATGGACTCCAGCACTATCGGCGCGCCTTCCTCGCATATGGTATCACCGGTTGTAAAATTTTTGAGTCCTGCCGCCGCCAGAATATCTCCCGCTCTGGCCTCGTCGCGATCCTCGCGGTTATTCGCATGCATCTGGAGCAGGCGGCCAAGGCGTTCCTTCGTTCCCTTGCCTGCGTTATATACCTGGGAACCGGCGGCGATCCGTCCGGAATAGACACGAAAATAGCAGAGCTTCCCGACGTGCGGATCGGTTTGGATCTTGAACGCCAGAGCCGCGAACGGCTCGTCATCGGCGGCGCGGCGGGTGAGCGGGGTATCATTCTTTGGGTGTACCCCCTCTGCGGGCGGGATATCCAGCGGCGATGGAAGATAATCAACAATCGCGTCCAGGAGCTGCTGAATACCCTTATTCTTGAACGCGCTTCCGCATACGACCGGAAAAATTTTCATGGCGCACACCGCGCGGCGAATACCCAGGGCGAGTTCCTCCTCGGTCGGATTGAGTCCCTCAAGATATTTCCCGATGAGATCATCATCCGCCTCGCATATCAATTCCACCATATGCTCGCGCGCCTGTTTGGCCTCTTCCAGAAGGTCGGAAGGTATCTCGGACTCGGTAACCGCCTTGATATCCTCTTCGCCCTTCCAGAGATATGCCTTCATTTTCAGAAGATCAATGACTCCCCGAAACTTGTCCTCCGCGCCAATCGGGATTTGGAGGGGAACAGGCGTTGTCTTCAGACGGTCGCGGATCATTTTGAGAACACGGTTAAAATCAGCGCCGACGCGATCCATTTTATTGATGAACACAAGGCGCGGAACCTTATGCCTGTTTGCCTGACGCCAGACGGTTTCGCTTTGCGGCTGCACCCCGCCGACCGCGCAAAAAACCGCGACTGCGGAGTCGAGTACGCGCAGCGAGCGTTCAACCTCGGCGGTAAAATCGACGTGCCCGGGGGTATCGATGATGTTAATACTATGCTCCCGCCAGAAGCAGGTGGTCGCGGCGCTGGTTATGGTAATGCCGCGCTCCTTTTCCTGAAGCATATGATCCATGACAGCCGAGCCATCATGCACCTCGCCTATTTTATAGGTGCGCCCCGTAAAAAACAGAATACGCTCCGTGGCGGTTGTTTTGCCTGCGTCAATATGAGCCATGATGCCGATATTGCGAATTTTGTTTAATGCAATTTCCCTTGCCAAAATACTCCTCCATCATTAAACAGCGCGCTCACTGTATGCCCCATAAAATCCCTGCGAGGGAAAGTTTCGGGGGCAAGGGAGCATACGGGTAACGCGCGCTTTGCAGACGCGATAATCACCTGATGATCCTGAATCAAGAGTGGGTTAGTTTACCAACGGAAATGAGAGAACGCCTTATTGGCCTCAGCCATGCGGTGTGTCTCTTCCTTCTTTTTTATGGTCGCCCCGGTATTCTTGAAAGCATCAATGATTTCATTTGCCAGCCTGAACTGCATTCCCTTTTCGCCGCGATTGCGCGCAAAACTGATGATCCAGCGAACCGCCAGGGCGTCGCGGCGCTCCGGCCGAATCTCTACCGGAACCTGATAGTTGGCACCGCCAACGCGCCGTGACTTGACCTCAACCGAGGGGCGCGCATTTTCAAGCGCCCTCGTAAAAACCACAAGCGGTTCTTCATCGATTTTTTCTTTTATGATATCCATAGCGGAATAGAAGATGCGCTCGGCAACGCTTTTCTTTCCCGCATGCATAAGCTTATTAACGAATTTCGCAACCTGAAGCGAATTATAGCGCGAATCCGCTTCCAGCCAATTGTGTTTTTTATAGGATTTTCTGGGCACTGTCTTTCTCCATAATCATTTGCTCCGGCTTTAAGCCAGAGGCTTAAGCCTTCGGCTTTTTCGCGCCGTATTTTGAACGTCCCTGGCAGCGACCCTTGACGCCATGCGTATCCAGGGTGCCGCGCACGATATGATAGCGCACACCCGGAAGATCCTTGACGCGGCCGCCGCGAATAAGAACAACGGAGTGTTCCTGCAGGTTATGATCAATCCCCGGAATATATGCGGTCACCTCTATGCCGTGCGTCAGACGAACGCGCGCCACCTTACGCATGGCCGAATTGGGCTTTTTGGGCGTAACCGTCATAACGCGGGTACACACCCCCCGGCGCTGCGGACATGAACCCAGAGCCGGGGATTTCGTTTTTGAGTGCAGGGACTTTCGCCCCTTGCGGACAAGCTGATTTACTGTGGGCATCTTTTACCTTCTTAACATATATTGGGATGAATTTAGCAGGCTGCCGTGAAAAGGTCAAGCAGACTGGATTTCTGCTTATTCATCATCGGGTATATCGTCTCCATCAAGGGACTCGATATCATCCTCATCTTCGAGATCCGCGCTTCTGTCGTGATCCTCATCCTCAATAGTAAACCCGTTCTTCTCAAAGTCGTCAATGTTATATACGCCTATCTCCCTGCTCATGACATATTCATCATCCGAGCGTGTTTCATGTACAACATATTCCTCTTCCTGCGGCCACTCCATCTCGATGCGGTCATAGATATCCATTCCTGTGCCGGCAGGGATTTTGTGCCCGATAATCACATTTTCCTTCAGCCCGCGCAGATTATCGATCTTGCCCTGGATCGCGGCATTCGTAAGCACCTTTGTGGTTTCCTGAAATGAAGCCGCCGAGAGAAAACTCTCGATAGAAATGGAAGCTTTCGTAAGTCCAAGAAGTATAGGTCTCGCCTGCGCCGGTTGCCCGCCCCGCTCAATCGTCTCGTCGTTTTTCTTTCTGAAGATCGTGCGGTTGACCTTTTGCTCAATTATAAAATCAGTATCGCCGACGTCGGTGATCTCCACCTTGCGCAGCATCTGGCGGATGATAACACCAATATGCTTGTCGTGGATCTTGACGCCCTGGAGACGATAAACCTCCTGCACCTCGTTCATAAGATAGCGCATCAGTTCCTGTTCACCCTTGACCTCGAGAATATCATGCGGATCAATAGCGCCGTCGCAGAGCTGATCGCCCGCCTTAACGTCATCTCCGTTACGCACCAGAAGATGCTTCCCAACCGGAATCGCGTATTTGTGGGTGGCGTCATCGGGGAAATTGTCTTCTTCATCGCGCTTGCCGTCATCCACCCAAACGATACGTTTGTTTTTGGATATCTGTGCGTCCACGATAATCGCGCCGTCGATCTTGGAGATAACCGCAGGATCCTTCGGACGGCGAGCCTCAAAGAGTTCCGCCACGCGGGGCAAACCGCCGGTGATATCCTTTGTTTTGGTTTGCTCGCGCGGGGTTCGCGCAATCGTGTCCCCAAGATTGATCGTTTTGCCTTCCTCGACCACCAAAATAGCGCCGCCCGGCATCATATACTCCCGCGATTCGCCCTCAGCCGGGGTAATCCGCACCCGAAGCTGCTCTTCTCCCTTTTTGCGCGCCTCAAGCGCGACAAGCTGCTTGCGTCCGGTTTTTTCGTCTATCGTCTCCTTGACATTCTGTCCGAGACGCATATTTTCATAATAGATTGTCCCCGCAAGCTCGGCGATAATCGGTTCGGAATAGGGATCAAATTTCGCGAATGGAGTTCCGGCCTTCACCTCTTCCCCCTCGGTAGCGAAAAGCAGCGAACCCACCTTTAAGGGCAGGACGTTATCGGTGACGCTTGCAAGCACCATATGCGTTTTTTTCTCAAGAAGAATAACGGCATGCTGCGGTGCCCGCACCTCCCTGCCGTTTTCGTCAATCCCGATCACGTCACCGGCAATGACCGTATCCCCCTCACGCACACGCAGGGTTTGCCAGCGCGTCACGTTATAAGACGCTATGATTCTCTGCACAACCATCTCGCTCTTGCGCGGCGTGATGCCGGTGAGCTTTTTATTGAGCGGATTGGAGAGCGGGATATAGTTATCGGGCAGAGCCCTGACGATGGCGTCATATTTCAGCACAAGCGTATCTTCCCGGGTTTGCCCGGCAGCGATACCTCCGATATGGAAGGTGCGCATCGTGAGCTGCGTTCCGGGCTGACCGATAGACTGCGCCGCGATCGTTCCGACCGCCTCGCCAAATTCGATCTTGCAATTGGTCGCAAGATTCCGCCCATAGCACATCGCGCAGATGCCATGCACCGCTTCGCAGGTTAATACGGTACGGATGCGCACGGAATCGATCCCGCACTTCTCGATATGCTCCGCCTGTTCGTCGTTTATCTCTTCGTTTGCGCGGACGATAATCTCGCCCGTTTTCGGATGAAAAACGTCATCGGTCGTCACGCGGCCTGTAATACGCTCCGCCAGGGTTTCGATGATCGTATCGCCTTCTTCAATGGCGCGCATCTCAATCCCGTTGACGGTACCGCAGTCCTGTTCGGTAATCATGACGTCCTGCGCAATATCCACAAGACGGCGGGTTAAATACCCCGCGTCGGCGGTTTTAAGCGCCGTATCCGCGAGACCCTTGCGCGCGCCATGGGTGGAAATGAAATACTCGAGAACATTCAACCCCTCTTTGAAGTTGGATATAATCGGATATTCGATGATCTCCCCCGAGGGCTTGGCCATGAGACCGCGCATACCCGCGAGCTGCTTGATCTGCTGCTGACTTCCGCGCGCGCCCGAATCGGCCATGATATAAATGGAATTAAACCCGTTTTTGTCTTCCTTGAGCATATGAAAGAGTACACTGGAGATTTTATTGTTTGCCTGAGTCCATTCGTTAATGATCATGTTATAGCGTTCGGCATTGGTCAGATGCCCGCTTCGGTACATTTCATGCACATTCTCTACTTTTTTTTGCACCTCTTCGAGAATCGTGGCTTTTTCTTCCGGTATCTTGAGATCGTCCACTCCAATCGTCACCCCAAAGAGCGTCGCATACCGGAAACCGAGATCCTTAATATCGTCGAGTATCGCCACCAGACGAGCCGCGCCGTATTTGTTGAACACATCGGCAATGATTGTGGAAATCTCTTTCTTGCGCAGCTCGTAATTGACAAAGACGTAATCGTCGGGAAGAAGTTCATTAAATATTATCCGCCCGGGAGTGGTGATGAGATACCCATCATTATAACGAACCTTGATCGGCTCCTGTAAATGTATATCGCGGAACTCGAGCGCTATCATCACTTCCTGGAAATTCGCGAACGGGAGCTTGCGCGCTTTCGCGAGACGCGAGTCTTCCTTGGTGAGATAGCAGATACCAAGCACCATATCCTGGGTGGGTCCGACAATGGGTTGCCCATTGGCGGGGTTCAGGAGATTTTTTGAGGAGAGCATCAGCACCCAGCATTCGATCTGCGCCTCGGGCGAGAGCGGCACATGTACCGCCATCTGGTCGCCGTCAAAATCGGCGTTGAAGGCATGGCAAACCAGCGGATGCAGCTTGATAGCTTTCGTGTCCACAAGCACAGGCTCAAAGGCCTGGATGCCCAACCGGTGCAGCGTCGGCGCGCGGTTCAGCAAAACAGGATGCTCGCGCACAACCTCTTCAAGGACGCCCCACACCTCTTCCGACTCGCGCTCCACCATCTTTTTTGCGCTCTTCAGGTTATAAACGTGCCCCCTGTCGCTGAGCCGTTTCATCACAAAGGGTTTGAAGAGTTCAAGAGCCATTTTCTTCGGAAGGCCGCACTGGTGCAGCTTTAATTCCGGGCCAACCACGATAACCGAGCGGCCGGAATAGTCCACGCGCTTGCCGAGAAGATTCTGGCGGAACCGCCCCTGCTTGCCCTTGAGCATATCGGAAAGCGATTTGAGCGGTCTGTTGCCGGGCCCCTTAACCATACGCTTGCGCTTGGAGTTGTCGAAGAGCGCGTCCACCGCTTCCTGCAGCATACGCTTCTCGTTGCGGATGATGATTTCCGGCGCGTAGAGTTCCTGTAACCTTTTCAAACGATTGTTGCGGTTGATGACCCTGCGATAGAGATCGTTCAGATCGGAAGTCGCGAAGCGCCCGCCGTCAAGCTGCACCATTGGCCGGAGTTCGGGCGGGATGACAGGAATGCGCGTCATGATCATCCACTCCGGTTTATTGCCTGAATGGATGAAGTCGTCGATGATCTGCAGCCGCTTCAGGGTACGGGGATCGGTTTTCTGTCCGCGCTCAAGCATCCGATCATGCAGTTCCTTGCGCAAGGACTTTAAATCCAGCGAGGAGAGGAGCTTTAAAATCACGTCGGCACCAATACCCGCTTCAAAATTGTTCCCGTGCTTTTCCTTGAGTTCAAGATACTCTTCCTCGGTGATAAGCGAAAACGGTTCAAGCGTCGATTCGCCGGGATCAATGACGATACACTTTTCAAAATAGATAACCGACCGCAAATCATTCATCGACATATCCAGCAAAAGTCCGATGCGGCTCGGCACAGATTTATAATACCAGATATGAGAAACCGGACTCGCGAGATCGATATGCCCCATGCGCTCGCGGCGAACCTTGAAATGCGAGACCTCCACCCCGCAGCGATCACAAACCACGCCCTTATAGCGGATGGACTTGAATTTTCCGCAATAACACTCCCACTCCTTGGTTGTGCCGAATATCTTTTCACAAAACAGGCCGTCCCGCTCGGGGCGAAGCGAACGATAGTTAATGGTTTCGGGTTTTTTCACCTCGCCGTAAGACCATTCAAGAATCCTCTCCGGCGAGGCAAGCTGAATCATGATTCTATCGAAATCACGGATGTTCTTCATCGAACGCTCCTTATGGGATGCACGTAAGCTTAATTGGTGCCAACAACCCTCTCGGCTCTTTTGGGGTCAATCTTTTCATCTTTTCCGGCACCGACAACCCTCTCCGCCTTTTTGGCGTCAATAATCTTTTCATCTTTTTCGGTAAGCGCGATCTCCTGATCATCGCTGCCGTAGATACGCATATCCAGTCCGAGACCGCGCAGTTCCTGAACAAGCACATTGAAAGACTCCGGAATAGAGGGTGCCGCCTGATAATCTCCCTTAACGATGGCTTCGTATATCCGCGCGCGCCCCATCATATCGTCGCTCTTGACGGTCAGCAACTCCTGCAGGGTATTGGCGGCACCGTGTGCCTCAAGCGCCCAGACTTCCATTTCGCCAAACCGCTGACCTCCGAACTGCGCCTTTCCGCCGAGAGGCTGCTGCGTCACAAGCGAATACGGCCCGGTTGAGCGCGCGTGCATCTTGTCGTCCACAAGATGCGAGAGCTTGAGCATATAGAGTACGCCGCATGTAACCTCATTCTCAAAGGGTTCCCCCGTAAGACCGTCAAAAAGCTGCACACGGCCAAACTCGGGCAGATCGGCGCTTTTCAGCGATTCGCGGATCTCGTCAAGAGTCGCTCCCGCAAACACCGGCGTTGCGACTGTTTCGCCGCGCTTGCGCGCTGCCCAGCCGAGAAGGGTTTCAAAAATTTGCCCGAGATTCATGCGCGAAGGCACCCCCAGAGGGTTCAGGACTATATCCATCGGCGTACCGTCTTCAAGGAAGGGCATATCCTCGGCGGGAAGGATGCGCGCAACCACGCCCTTATTCCCGTGGCGGCCGGCCATTTTATCGCCCTCGGAGAGTTTGCGCTTTGTGGCAACGTATACCTTTACACATTTCTCAACCCCGGCGGCGAGTTCGTCCTGGTTGTCGCGCGTGAAGATGCGCACGTCAATAACCGTGCCGCTACAGCCATGCGCCATATAGAGCGAAGTGTCGCGCACATCACGCGATTTTTCGCCGAATATGGAATAAAGCAGCTTGAACTCGGGGGTAAGCTCCGTTTCGCCCTTGGGCGTAACGCGGCCAACCAGCATATCGCCGGGCTTGACCTTTGCGCCCACACGAATAATGCCGTCCTTGTCAAGATTGCGGAACATCTCCTCGCCCACGTTGGGGATATCGCGCGTTATTTCTTCCTTGCCGAGCTTCGTCTCCCGCGCCTCAATGGAAAATTCGACGATGTGAATGGAACTGAAAACGTCGGCCTTCACAAGATTTTCTGAAAGCAAAATGGCATCTTCGTAATTGTACCCGTTCCAGGTGGTAAACGCGACCAGCACATTGCAGCCCAGCGCGAGTTCGCCGTTATCACAGGCGGGACCGTCGGCGAGAATATCGCCCGCCTTGACCTCCTGCCCCTTATGGACAACGGTCTTTTGATTGATACAGGTATCCTGGTTCGACCTGCGGTATTTTGTGAGCTTGTATATATCCAGATCATTTTTATTTTTGGGGGTCTTCGGCTCTACAATGATTTCGCAGGCTGTAGCGCGCGTAACAACACCATCACGCAAAGCCTGCACACACACCCGCGAATCCCGCGCGACGCGCTCCTCCAACCCCGTACCCACAACCGGCGACTCAGGGAACATCAGCGGAACAGCCTGGCGCTGCATATTGGAACCCATTAATGCGCGGTTCGCGTCGTCGTGTTCCAAAAACGGGATGAGCGCCGTGGAAACAGAGATGAGCTGCTTTGGCGAAACGTCCATATAGTCCGCTTCGGAAGAAGTGATCAGAGGATATTCGCCCCGGTGGCGCACCGTCATAAATTCGTTTGTAAATCGTCCGCGCGCGTCTATCGCCTCGTTGGCCTGCGCAATCTTGTATAATTCTTCGCGAATCGCGTCGAGATACTCTATATGATCACTGACGCGCCCGTTGTCGCACTTTCGGTACGGAGTTTCCAGAAAGCCATAGGAGTTTACCTTGGCGTAGCAGGAGAGGGACATGATAAGACCAATATTCGGTCCTTCCGGAGTCTCAATGGGACACATACGCCCATAGTGGGTATGGTGTACGTCGCGCACCTCAAAACCGGCGCGGTCGCGGGTTAAGCCTCCGGGACCAAGCGCGTTTAAGCGCCGCTTATGTGTTAATTCCGTTAATGGATTTGTCTGATCCATAAACTGCGAGAGCTGCGAGGAACCGAAAAATTCTTTAATAACAGCCGTGAGCGGTTTGATGGAAATGATCTTTTGCGGCTTCAGTTCCTCGCGATCATCACTCGACATACGTTCCTTGATGGAACGCTCCATGCGCATAAAACCGGTCTTCAGCTGATTCATCAGAAGTTCGCCTATCGAGCGAATCCGCCGTGTACCGAGGTGATCGATATCGTCTATGCTCCCGATTCCGCGGTAGACTTTGATGAGGTAGCGCACAGTTTCGATGATGTCTTCACGGTTGAACACGTTCTCGACGCTGCGCGTGGTATCGTTATACAGTTTCAGATTGAATTTATACCGGCCAACCTCGCCAAGGTCATAGCGTTTCGGATCGAAAAAGAGTTTGTTAATCTCCTTATCCGCATTCTCTATAGTAGACGGTTCGCCGGGTTTGATGACGTTATGTACGCGCGAGATCGCCTCTTCGCGGGTTTTCGCCTCTTCCTTTGTTTTGGCGAGAGTGTTCAGGAGACACTCGTCGTCCTTAAGCGCCGCGAGATCCAGAACCGGGATGGTCTTAATACCCATCCCCTGCATCTTTTCGATATCCTTGCTGAAGAGCTTTGAACCTGCGGGAAAGAGTACCGTTTGGCTTGCCGCAGGATCGGCGACATCCCGCGCGAGGCGGGCACCGTTTAAGAGTTCGCGCCCCTCGGCGTCGAGACCGGCAATCTTGCGATCAACCACATCATAGAAAAGCGCCATGATCTCGTCTTCGCGCGTATACCCGAGCGCCATGAGAAAAGTGGTAAAAAGAATTTTCCGCTTGCGGTCGATACGCACGTGAATCAATTCCTTTTTGTAATCAAGCTCAAACTCAAGCCAGGCACCCTTTTCGGGAATGATCTTGGCTTCGTAAACGCCCATGCGATCATTCCGGGAAAAAATGACGCCGGGAGACTTATGGATCTGGGATACAACCACGCGCTCGGCACCGTTGATGATGAAGGTTCCGCGCTCGGTCATAAGCGGGAGATCGCCCATGTAAATTTCTTTTTCATGTATCTCGCCCGTATCCTTGAATACAAGCTGGAGCGTAGCCTTGAGCGGAATCGCGTAGGTTTGCCCCTTGTCGCGCGCCTGCGTTTCGGTATATTTTGATTCGCCCAGGGAATATTCCTTGAAATCGAGAATCACGTTGCCGTCATTGCTCTCGATGGGAAATATCTGCCTGAATACCGCCTGCAATCCCTGATTGGCTTTCTTTTTTGCGCTGCCCTGCAAAAACCATTCATAGGAATCCAGCTGGATGTCTATCAGGTTGGGTATCTCGAGCGCTTCCTTGAGCTTCCCGTAATTTTTGCGGCTCTTAGCGATAGTCTTGTTCGGCTTTGCCATCATCTGCCCCGGATACAAATTTCTGCCGCGAGTATGGCAGTCTACTATTGCACTACATTAGCAAGAAATATACCAAATTTGCAGAGAAAAACGCAAAAAGACCGTTTCTGCCCCAAAACGGAGCAGAAACAAATCCAATTTGCATTCCGAAATCCTGCGCCGGCTTATTTGAGAACAACAACAGACCCCGCTTCTTCAATCTGTTTCTTCATGGCTTCCGCATCCGCTTTGGAGATATTCTCCTTGATGGCTCTGGATGTATCCTCAACCAGATCCTTGGCTTCCTTCAGACCAAGACCGGTAATCTCGCGGACAACCTTGATGACGTTGATCTTGTTGGTCACTTCTTTGAGGAAGACAGAAAACTCGGTCTGCTCCTCAACCGCCGGAGCGGCAGCGGCAGCCGGACCGGCCATAACAACAGGCGCGGCACTCGCGGCTGTAACGTCAAACTTCTCTTCAAAGGCCTTCCGGAGTTCGTTCAGTTCGAGAACCGTCATCTCCGCAATAGCGTTCAGGATTTCCTCTTTGCTTAATTTTGCCATATTATCTTCTCCTTTTTGGAATTTTTGCCGTTATCCATTGCAGGCAAATGCAGCGAAGACAATGGATATTGCGGCGAATATTTTCACGCGCACCCGGGCTTTCGCCGGGAGCAAACGTAAAATACAAATTTTAACCGGCTGCCGCTTTCTTCTCCTCAAGCGCCTTGATCGAGAGCGCAAAGGTGGAAAGTACGCTCTGCATATCGCCCGCAAAAACGGAGAGTACGGAGACCATGGCGCCCGCAAGCTGCGAGAGCAGCACCGAACGCGAAGGGAGATAGGAGAGTTCCTTCGTTTCCTCCGCCCCGAAAAAACGCCCGCCCACATACGCCCCGCGCAGAACGAGCTTTGTTTTGCCCTGGTACTCAAGCAGTACCTTTGCGGCCGTGGGCGCATCGTCGCCCGCGAACGCAATGGAGATCGGGCCGGTAAAGTACTGTTCGGCGTTTTTGACGCCAGTCTCGCCCAGCGCGATCAGCGCGAGATTATTTTTGACAACCTTAAAACTCATTCCGAATTCACGCAGCTTGCGCCTGAGCGAAGATATCTGCTCCACGGTAAGCCCTCGGTACTCGGCAATCACGAAGTCGGCACTCTTGCCAAACTTCGCCTTCAGTTCATCAACCTGCTGTATTTTTTCCGGTTTTGGCATCTCGTATTCCTTTCAGGAGAGGGACTTCCAGTCGATTCTGACCCCGGGACCCATCGTGGAAGTAAGGGTACAGTTGCGGATATACTCCCCCTTGAGGTCAGAGGGGCGGCGGCGCAGGATCTCCCCGAAAAAAACGCGCGCGTTTTCGAGTAATTTATCCTCGTCCAGCGAGACGCGCCCAAGACTGAGATTGATCACGCCCTTTTTATCCGCGCGGAATTCGGTGCGGCCTTTTTTGAATTCCGCAACGCCCTTCGCGACGTCCTGGGTAACAGTTCCGGTTTTGGGGTTGGGCATCAGCCCGCGCTTGCCGAGGTAGGGGCCAAGCTTCCCGAGATCCCGCATCATATCGGGAGTGGCGATAGCGACGTCAAAATCGTACCAGCCACCCTTGATTTTTTCAATCAGATCATCGCTGCCCACAAAATCCGCGCCCGCCGCTTCGGCCGCCTTCGCGAGATCGCCCTTCGCGAAAACAAGCACACGCTTGGCCTTGCCGCTTTGATGCGGAAGCACAAAGGTATCGCGGATGGTATGTTTGGCAAGGATATTGAGGGTAATGGAAATATCAAAACTCTCGTCAAATTTGGCTTTTGCATTTTCCCTGACAAGCGTTATCGCCTCTTTCGCGGAGTAGAGCCTGCCGCGTTCCACCCTGGTAAAGGCCGCAGAGAATCGTTTGCTGTGTTTCATGCGGTTCCCCCTATTCCTGCACTTCAATGCCCATGCTGCGCGCGGTTCCCGCGATGATACGGCATGCGGCGTCCGTGTCGTTGGCATTCAAATCGGGCATCTTTAACTCTGCGATCTCGCGAACCTTCGCTGCCGGAATTTTCGCGACCTTTTCCTTGGCGGACGAACTCGAACCCTTTGGAATCCCGCACGCCTTGCGCAGCAGAACTGCAGCCGGCGGCGTTTTTGTGACAAAGGTAAACGAACGATCCTCAAACACCGTGATCACAGCAGGAATAACAAGATCCTTATCCATTCCGCCGGTCTTCGCGTTGAAGGCCTTGCAGAATTCCATGATATTGATACCATGGGGACCCAGCGCAGAACCGACCGGCGGTGCCGGGGTTGCTGCTCCCGCTGCGATCTGGAGTTTGACTACTGCCTTAATCTTTTTGGCCATAACTCCAACCTCGCAATAAGATTTATATAAACAGGACCTCATATAAACACAAAGTGCTCGCATGAGTCCTTCGCGCCCGGACGGTATGCCCCGGCACTTCGGCATCCGGCGGTACGGATACCGATTTTCCAACAACCCTACGTCCTTTCGGCCTGGGTAAAACTGAGTTCAACCGGGGTAGAGCGCCCGAAGATCTCCACCTTCACGCGAATCGTACCCTTTTCCTGATTGATATCTTCCACAACACCCTTGAAATCCTTAAATGGCCCGTCGACCACGGTGACATGATCGCCTATCGAGAAATTGATCCGCACCGTAGGCTTTACCTCGGCGGATTTGATTTCTCCCATTTTGGTCAGAACGCGCAGCACATCCTCGGTAGCGATCGGGGATGGCCGGGTCATGCGCGTGGAACCCAAAAACCCTGTTACGCCGGTAATCGCGGCTATTTTCTGGCACGCCGCCTTCCAGAGCTGCTCCTCTTCGGGTATGTCCATCTCCACGAGAATATATCCGGGAAAAAATTTCTTTTTTGTTTCGCGTTTTTTCCCGGCGCGCATTTCGATGACGTTTTCGGTGGGGATCTTGACGTCGTACACCACTTCCGCGAGTTCCACCCGCGCGAGGCGATCAATGCCTTGTTTTACCTTATTCTCATACCCCGAATAGGTATGCAGTATATACCAATGCCGAGCCATACTCAGGTACCCACAAACAGCCGGATAACCAGGGTCAGGAAGAGATCCATGCCCCCCAAAATCAAGGAAACCACAAGAAGAGAGACAAGCACAACAACAGTGGAATTGATGACCTCGCTCTTGACAGGCCATTCCACCTTTTTGAGTTCAGCCCGCGCCTCGCGGATAAAATTGATGAAACGGTTCACAAACCCCACCTTTCCAATCAGGAACCATAAGACACAAAGCAAGTAAATATATACACGATCACGCCTTGCGCCCAGCAAAAAAACGGGACAGGGAGGACTTGAACCCCCAGCCTAGTGATTTGGAGTCACCCGCTCTACCATTGGAGCTACTGTCCCAAAAACTGAAAATTCCCTTGAGCACTGCGTATTCTCAGAGCTCCTGCGCACCCTGACCTACTTCACTTCCTTATGCTGGGTATGCTTCCGATCCCAGGGACAATACTTGGAGAGCTCAATCTTGCCGGAGTGCAATTTTTTGTTTTTTGTCATGGCGTAATTGCGCCGCTTGCACTCCTGGCAGGCTAAATGGATCTTTTCCCGTACAGCCTTTGCCATAAATCACCTTCCTTTGGGACTCAAAATTTATGTTTCGCCCCGGTAATTCTCTTGCTTAAGCCCTCGACCAGAATCGAACTGGTGACCACTTGCTTACCATGCAAGTGCTCTACCGACTGAGCTACGAGGGCGTCGAACGGACGCCGCAAAAATATACTCTTCATTCCGAAACCGGGCAAATAAATATACCAAAACGGCAAAAGAACGGCACTCAATAACCGGAGGAGGCAAAAAGCGCGCCGGCAAGATAATCGCCCCAGATGATCTTGAGCAGAAACAATGCCGCGATAACGTACATTGTAATACTCACGCTCCTGGATTTTCCGCACAATACCTTAATGAACACCCAGGAGAGAACCCCGAAGATCAGACCATCAGAAACACTGTAGGAGAAAGGCATCATAACGATGCACAGGAAAGCCGGAAACCCTTCCTCAAAATCGGTAAAATCGATCCTGCGAATGGCTTCTGTCATATACAGGCCAACGACGATCAGGGCTGACGCCGTGGCGAAACCCGGAATCGCGCCGAATACCGGTGCCAAAAACAGCGCAAGCAAAAACAGGCTGCCGATGGTCAGAGCCGTCATCCCCGTACGCCCGCCCTCGGCTACCCCGGCGGCGCTTTCAACATAGGTTGTTACAGTGGAGGTTCCCAGAAAGGCACCCACAGTTGTACCGATGGCGTCGGATAAAAGCGCCGGTTTAAGCCGGGGTAATCTGCCGCTGTCGTCGAGCATATTCGCCTTGTTGGATACGCCGAGCAGAGTGCCAATCGTGTCAAAAACATCCACAAACAAAAACGCAAAGACTATCGGGATAAAATCCAGAATGCCTATATCACCGAGCCTGGCGCTGTCAAAGGCGGAGATCAGGTTAATATCCGCTATGGACGGCGGCAGAGAGAATAAAGCAAATTCGCCTGCGGAATTAACCGGATAGAGGCTGAATTGCCCGGCATCCGGATCCGGAACATACAATCCGATAGACTGAAAAAATACACCAATGAGCCATGTGATGAGAATTCCCCAAAACAAGGCGCCTTTTACCCGTTTGATGAGCATAATAACCATGATGATCAGTCCCGCAATGCACAGCATGGTGGTCAGGCTGGTTATGGATCCGAGGGCAACCGAAGTCGCGGGGTTGGTGACGATAACGCCGCCATTTTTCAGTCCAATGAAACAGATAAAAAGCCCGATGCCCACGCTCACCGAGCTCTTCAGCGTTTGCGGAATGGAATTAAAGACGATCTCCCGCGCGTTCACAAAAGACAGCAAAATAAAGATAACGCCTTCAATAAAGACCGCTATCAGCGCCGCTTCCCAGCCATATTTCGGGGCGACGGAATAGGCAAAGAAAGAATTTAAGCCCATGCCCGCCGCAAGCCCAAACGGCAGATTTGCGAAAAATGCCATACAGAGGGTTGCGATACCCGCAGACAACGCTGTTGCCGTAAAAACCGCGCCTGCGTCCATACCGGCATCCCCAAGGATATTGGGGTTAACGGCGAGTACGTACACCATGGTCATAAATGTGGTCACGCCGGCTATTATCTCGGCGGCGGGGGTGGTGTTATGCTCCCGCATTTTGAAGATTTTTTCAAAAAATTCCATGCACGCTTCCTCCATACTGCGAGACATTGCACGTGTTCTTTACGGAAAATACAATGTAGCATATATGGGCATTAAATCAAAGCAAAGTGAATATCGCAATCCGACCGAAGACCGCGAAGTGTATCTGGGTGAATACAGGTAAAAACGATTATACCCCCGCCCAGCGTTCAGCCTTTTTGGCTTCCCCCGCCGTCCGGTACCCTTAAAAAGGCGGCATCCCTTCTCGAACCGCAATCCGGAGGCTTGCGCCGGAAACCCGACTCAGGACTTTCCCCGCCGAACCCGCTCCGTGAAACCCGACCAACACAGGACGCCGTACCCAACAGATCTTACCTAAGCGCATATTCCAAATCTGTACGCTGCGCACAATGATATAGCTGAGCGCATACGCCTTATATCTGATACGCCAGACTCAGCGTAAGCATTGCGGTAGGCGGCGTCCAGTCAAAGAGCGCGCGAAACGCCCAGGATTCGCCCGCGCCAAGCGAAAGCGAGTGCCGCCATTTCCAGTACGCCGCATCGGCTATCTGCGCGTGATACGCAAGCTCGGTTTGATATACCGCCCGCCGCCGCGACAGCGATACGGCAAGCGCTGCATTGTGTTCCGGCAGCGCCGAAAAAACCGCGTCGTACCTGAGCATCGCGCGCACCCCGCCCGCCCAGGAATATTGGCATACGGCCTGCACATCGACGATGGAAAGCGCAACGGATTCGCGGCGATACGTAATTTGGATATCGATTGCGCGCTTGCGCTTTGAATCGGATTCCGCGCCGAAGCGGCAAAACACAGAGGACGCGGATTCGGGCGACCATTCGCCGCCCGCGCTGAGCGAAAGGATCTGCGCGAAAACGGGCGCTTCCTCCAAAAGCCGTAGACAGACGCGCGCGCATTGCGAACGGAAAGCGCCGAATGACTCGGAAGAACGATACACCTCATGGGAATAGTTCCAGGCGCATACGGAAAAGAGTACCCCCGATATATCCAAACGCGATTCGCTTTCCGCCATGCCGTCTTCCGACCGCGTTTGCCGGTTGTACGAAAATAATGGAAGAAACTCTTCGCTGCTCGCGCCATAGATCGCCGTCTGCAAAACGCTGCCCTGCGCGGACAGCGAAACGCCGCCTGTCGCGGTCAGAGCGTACAGCGCATCCCGAAGCCCGAGGATATCGTTCAGCGAGAATCCCGCCTGTCCAAGAAACGCAGCGCCCCCCAAAAAATCGGCGCTGTAAGTAAGGCACCCCTCCAATTCAACGCCAAATGGAGCATACCAAATAACGCTGCCCAATATGCGCGCGGGATCGGTCTCATACCGCAGCGCCGCGAGGATGTTTGTGGATGTATACACGGATTGAAGCGCGATCTGCGCGCTATCAACGATCACGCCCATGCTGAGGTGCGGGGTGAGCGCGCCGGTGATCTCGGCTGCAAGACCCGCGATAAGACGCATCGCATCCGGGTCGCCCGAATCGAGAGAACCGTCCAGCCGCAGCGACCCATGCGCGGAAAATTGCGGGTATGGATTGGGCGCAAAGGCATATATCGCAGTGGGAGAAAAAAAGAGTGCCGCGAGAAGAAAAATCGCGGGCTTGCCTGAACGAAACGATAGATACACGCATGACCCTCCAATTATGGGTCAGCGGCATCCCCGACCCTTTCAACGCTTCCTGTAGAAAAGCGCGAAAGGGCGCGCAGGTTTCATTTTATGCTCACTTTTTTTCTCCGGTGATGGCTGTATACGCTGCGCCTTAGCCCTCGGCCTGTTCGGTCTCAAACGAATATTGCGCGGAGAGCACCTCGGCGCTGTCATTCTCAAACCGGATAAAGCTGCCCGGCGCCAGCGTGAAGCGGAGTACCTTGTCCCCCGCGCGCAGCTTAAGCGCGGGACCGCTCTTCAGCGCCGAAACAACGGGAATATGCCCGCTTAATATTTCCATCTCGCCGGTCATGGCGGTCAAATGGATAGACGAAATATTTTGAAATTCCTCGCGCCCCGTGGGGCTGATCAGTATGCAGTTCATGCGTGTCCCATCTCCCTTGCTCGTTCTTTTGCCTCATCTATTGTGCCCACCATATAAAACGCCTGCTCGGGGAGCGCGTCCGCCTCGCCGCTTAATATGGTTTTGAAGCCGTGTACCGTTTCGGCAATCTCCACATAGCGCCCGGGCAAGCCGGTAAAATTTTCCGCCACTGAAAACGGCTGCGAGAAAAAGCGCTGAATCTTGCGGGCGCGGTTGACAATGAGTTCATCCTCCTTGGGAAGCTCGCTCACGCCCAGGATTGCCACAATATCTTTCAGTTCATTATAACGCTGCAAAACCTCTTTGACCGCCTGCGCGGTTTCATAGTGCTCCCTGCCCACCACGGAAGGATCCAGGATGCGCGAAGACGACTGGAGCGGATCCACCGCCGGATAAATCCCGATGGCGACTATATCGCGCGAGAGTACGGTGGTCGCGTCGAGGTGGCTGAATATAACGGCTGCGGCGGGATCGGTGATATCGTCCGCCGGTATGAAAACCGCCTGGATGGAGGTGATAAAGCCGTTTTTTGTGGATACAATCCGTTCCTGTAATCTTCCCATCTCGACCGCCAGGGTGGGCTGGTAGCCGACCGCCGAGGGCATACGGCCAAGCAGTGTGGATATCTCGCTTCCGGCCTGCACGAAGCGGAATACGTTGTCCATAAAGAAGAGTACGTCCTGCTGCGCCCTGTCGCGGAAATGCTCCGCCATTGTGAGCGCGGTGAGCGGCGTGATCATGCGCGCGCCGGGGAGTTCGCCCATCTGCCCGAATACCATCGCTGTTTTTTCGAGCACCCCCGATTCCTTCATCTCGAGCCAGAGATCGTTTCCCTCGCGGGTGCGTTCGCCAACGCCGGCGAAAACGGAGATGCCGCCATGTTTGGTGGCCATATTGTGAATGAGTTCCATGATGATAACGGTTTTGCCCACGCCCGCGCCGCCGAAGAGTCCGGTCTTGCCTCCCTTCACAAAGGGCGACATGAGGTCGATCACCTTGATGCCCGTTTCAAAAACCGCGTCGCTCGACTCTATATCCGCGAAATGCGGCGGGTTGGATCGTATCGAAACGCGCTCACTATTTTTTGAAAAATCGCCGAGGGTGTCGATGGGCTGCCCGAGCGCGTTAAAGAGGCGGCCAAGAACCTCTTTCCCCACGGGAACGAGGATGGGGTTTTTTGTGTCCAGGGCGTCCATGCCGCGCGCGAGCCCCTCGGTGGGCGACATTGAAACGCAGCGCACGATGCCGCCCTCCATCTGCATGGAGACCTCGCAAGTCACAACGCGCTCCGGCGTGCCGTTTTCGGGATTGGCCGCGACAAATATCTCAATGGCATTGCGGATGGAGGGGATGTTATTGCGGGCAAATTTTATATCGATAATCGGGCCTACTATTTGTAAAACCTTCCCCATGCTGGACTTGTCTGCCATATTAAACCTCGCCTTGTTCTCTTTTTGTCTTGAGTATATTGAGTACGTTAAAAGCGTTTGTTATTTCCGAGAGTTCCTGGGTAATCACAAGCTGCCGTGTTTTATTGTACTGCAATGCCAGATGATCGATGATGATGGAGGCGTTCTCATTCGCGCTCTTCATGCTGATCAGGCGGGCGTAGTTCTCGCCGGCGTTGGTTTCCCACCAGGCGCGCGCGAGGCTCGCGTTGATCCAGGGCAGAGCGATCTGCTCCATCATGGCGTCGGGGCTGGGTTCCACTACAGCGCCCCGCCAGACGTTTGTTTTTTCCGGTTCATATTGCGGCGGCCATATCTGCTCCATGACGGGAATCTGCTCAAGCATGGATTTGAAGCGGTTATAGGCGAAATAAATTAGCTTGTTGCCATCACGGGCTGCCGCAATGCGATCCGCCAAATTTTCCGCAAGCGAGGCGAGATCGCTCTGCCAGTTTTTATCCGGCGCGGCGATAACCAGATCGGGGTGCGTGTGCATGATGCTGTTCCATTTCGGCGCGACACGGCCAATCACGATAAGCCGCGTTTCTCCGAACTGCAAAATCTCCTGCGCGATATGCTGCAGCAGCCGATCATTGAACGCGCCGCAAAAGCCCTTCTGGGAGAGGAATATAACCAGATCGGTATTTTTGGAATCCGGCGTTCCGGCGGGACGCTGCGGCAATACGTCTTCCATTTCCAGCTCGTCTTCGCCGTAGGCGCTCTTTACGGCGCCCATGAGCTTCGCAAAGGACTCGTGATACGCGCGCGAGGCAAGCGCCCCCTTGCGCGCGCGCCCGATCTTGGTGTGCGTAACCAGTTCCATGGCGTGCGTCACCTTGGCCAGACTCTTGATGGAGCGGATCCGGCGTTTAATTTCGAGGAGGCGCGACATCTAAAAATTCCTTTTTGTATTCATCTATGAAAGCCCTGAGCTTGGCTTCGAGGGCAGTATCCAGCGCGCCCTTTTCGGCAATCTCGCTGCGCATGGAGGCGTATCTCTTTTCAAAAGCCGCGAGGAAACCCTTCTCAAACTCCGCGATGCGCTCCAGCGGGATCTCCATGATGAGCCCGTGCGTCCCCGCGTAGAGGATGAGTACCTGATCCGCGAACTCCATGGGGCAA
>JAITCI010000089.1 GCA_031283155.1 Spirochaetota bacterium
AGCGTTACGCCCTCCAGAGCGCAGTACAGCTCGCGTAAAATATCCGGTTTGCTGAAGAGCAGCGAAAAAATGCTGTCTTTGTGCTGATGATTGATTTTTTCCATAAGGAGCCTCCATAAGAACAGCAAGGCCGCAGAGAGGCGGCAGGTGCGCTTTTTTTACAAAGATGTGGAGAGTAGAAAATAGAGAGTGGAAAGCAGGGGGGTATTCGTGGCTCAAAAACAAAAAGGAGGTTATACAATGAAAATCAGATACACAATTTTGGTGTTGGCTGTAGTGTTCGCGGCTTGCGGCGGGTTCGGGAGAGATCGGGATCGCGGCGGCAGTGTTGACAGTGCTGACGAAAGCGTGGTGACAGTAAATACGTATGGGTATTCGTATGGGTTTTCGAGTGGGCATATGTTAACTGTATCTAATGACTCCTCGTATCCGGTGACAATATCGGTGAACGGCCAAGATGCCGTTATCGCTTCCGGAAGTTCCAACAGCTTCCAATGGATGAATAATGGTCAATCCGTGCCGTATAATATGACATATTCTCCGGCGAGCAAGGTAAAACCCGGAACCAATACGGCGGGAAGCATCACATTTGTGGACAGAGCAGCGCCCGTCACCGGGGGCGCGCCCACAGGCGTACGTACATCGAATATTGGGCAGAGCAGTTATATCACGTACATCAGTTGATGAGTGGGGAGAGTGTAGGCCTTCGCAGAAGGCCGAGCTGCCCCGCGCTGTTACGCCATCCAGGCGAGCGCGGGGATTTTATTCGGTCTTGTAGCGCTCTACGAGCGCGGCTGGATGGAAAATTATAGGCGTCGCTTGTACCCTTGCCCCCGCAGGGGGTAAAGGCATAAACGCGACGATACTGTTCGTTGCAAAGCAACGCATATAATCCCTCCACGCAGTCGCGCCCAACGGGCGCTACAGCATCGTGGCTCAAAGTCTTTGTAGTTATTCGCGCCCATTTGCGGCGCAATTAAAAAAAAGGAGAGTATACAATGAAAATCAGATATGTAATTTCAGTATTGGTTATTTTGGCGTTAGCGCTCGCGGCGTGCAGCGGTCATCATCGTGATCGTGATGATGATGGTATCGAGAACCCATACTCGGGCAGCGGAACGCCGAGCGCGCCCGCAGGCGTAACGGCGGCGGCGCTTTCCTCAAGCAGCATCGCCATAAGCTGGAACGCTGTATCCGGCGCGGCGAGCTACAGGGTGTATTACGAAATAGGCAATTCTAACACCAAGAATCTGGCGGGTACGGTCTCCGGAACGTCATACACGGCCACCGGCTTATCGGCAAATACTACGTACTACTGGTACATTAAGGCGGTAAACAGTTACGGCGAGAGCGGTTATTCGTCGTATGCGTCCGCGACGACGTCGGGCTCAAATCCATCGAGCGGGGGTTCCTCGTCCGCGCCGAGCGCGCCCACAGGCGTAACGGCAGCGGCGCTCACATCAGGCAGTATCGCCATAAGCTGGAGCGCTGTATCCGGCGCGGCGAGCTACAGGGTGTATTACGCCACAAGCAGCAGTGGCACAAAAAATTTGGCGGGGAATGTCAGCGGCGGTACGACAACGACATATACGCACACCGGATTAAACGCAAGTACCACGTACTATTATTTCGTTACGGCGGTAAATAGTTCCGGCACTGCGAGCGAGTACTCGTCGTATGCGTATGCGGCGACCGCCGGTGCCAGCGGTACGCTCTATAGCTCGTGGTCGAATGGAAGCATCGCGGCAGGAGACTTCGTTATCTATACGTTCAGCGTAAGCAGCGGCACAACATACCGTATTTGGTGGAACGATTCATATGAAGGGAATGGCACGAAAACGCTGGACGTGAAGGTCAGCGCGCGGTACACCGCCAGCGGGACGTCCATTTTCAGCGGCGTCGATAGCGGATGGACAACGGCGCAAAGTTTTACCGCAAGCAGCAGCGGCACGGTGACTGTTACAGTGCAAGGGTATAGCTCTTCATCCTCCGGTACATTTGGCATTTGCTACAGTACGTCCGGCACCCGTCCGGCAACGTAAGGGTGATTTTTGGAAGCGGCAGGATGCTCCGCTCGTTGAGCGGAATACAAATTTTATAGTGGAAAGCAGGGAGCAGGGGGAGCGTTTTCAATTTGCTTATGTAATCTTCCTAATCTGCCGGGATGATAACGGCATATGCTCCCCCTCGTTTCGGCCTTCTGCGAAGGCCTCCACTCCCCCCACTCATCTTAAAAAAGAGGTTACACAATGAAAATCAGGTATGCGTTTTTATTAGTTGTCGCGCTTGTATTCGCGGCGTGTTCGGGGAGAGATCGCGATCAGCGCGATGGGGTGGGCAACGCTGAGCGCTCCCACAGGCTTCACGGCGCAGAGGGATGCCTATGAACCCACCACCGTGATATTCCGCTGGAATCCCGTAAACGGCGCAAGCTATTACTATGTGTATGATTCAGCCATCGCCAACAGCGGCTATTCGTACATCGGTTCTACAGAATCGCCCGCGTCCGTCTTCGGCTACGGCACATCGCTAACCTTCTATTTCAAGGTATGCGCCGTAAACAGCGCCGACGTTGAAGGCCCGATGTCGGCGGTTGCGACCGTTGGTCCTTGGTGGTAAAAGCGGCTATGGAGACGTCCCGCGCTCGATTGGGCGAGAACGAAAAAGGAATCGATAAAAATTGATCTGCATAAGGACGCCGGAAGAGGAGTTGCAAGCGCGCGCCCGTGCGCGTTTCCTGAACTTTCAGCTACCCGGGAAAAGTTTACCCCGGGCGGCGCAAGCGTAGCTGCCGCCGCCCGTCATTTTCCATTTTTTTACCCAAAATCCCCCTTGCTGTACCACAGCAAGGGTGCGCCAGTCATAGTTAATTACTATATCTATTTAAGTAAATCAGTTATACTGTTTTATCGACTTCCGCGCCATTTTACATAAACAAATGTATAGTAAAAATAATTGAAATTTTCCGCATTTTTTACTTGACGGGGGGGGGGGGGGGGGTATTATATACGAAACAGGTGGGGTTTCAGCCTGCGGCGGTTTGCACCATGCAGGAGCGGATAATATCGTGAAAACCATTTGATAGCGTAATTGTTTATACACCTTGCCGCGCGGGAAAGTCGACTCTTTTCTGCGGGGGTTTGTATACATTGCCGCGCCGGAAAGTCGGTTCTTTTCTGCGGGGGTTTGTACACCCTGGTTTCTGAAAAATTAATGCCGGAGGATATATGAAGATCAGGTTAGCGCTTGGAAAAAAGCTATTCCTCGCTTTTACAATTCTTGCAGTCGTTGGATTGATCGGCAATATAGTCGCTATTTTTGGCATCGGCAGCCTCGAGAGTGACTTTCATTTGCTCGCGGACGACGCCCTTGTGCGGTTTAAGATGCTCAGCAATATCGAAAAGGCGCTGTTCGAGGCCAGTTTCGCGCAGGAACGCTGGAATAATACTCTGCTCAGTCCCGAACTCTACGAGGCGCAGTTTGCCGTACTGGAAGGCACCAAGCAGCTTGCGGGTTCTTCCTTTGAACGCTATAACTCGTTTGAGTTATTGCCGGGCGCCGTCGCGACTTATGATGCCATGAAAGACGCCATTTTGAAATTGGTTGCCATTGATGATGAGATTATCCGGCGCGCGCGGTTATATCAGGGGCGTCCGGACGCGGCAAGGTTGATGGCCGAGGCCGGCATAGAATTGGATCGCCCGCTTCACGTAGCGCAATGCACCACACTCCTGACTGAGATGCACGGATGGGTGGACAAGAAGGTTGGGATAGTTATTGAGCATGGCTACGATAACGCCCGCGTGATTTTTAATACCGCGCTCATAACGGGGATTCTTTTGTTTATCATATCATTCGGTTTGGTTTTTACTATTCCGCGTTCCATCGCGAATGTTGTGCGGCAGATTACCGTCCTTCTCCGCCAGGACGCGGATAATGTCACGGTGCATACCAAAGACCTCGCCGCAGGGTCGCAGACTTTGGCGTCGGGCGCAAGCACACAGGCCGCCTCTGTTGAGGAGATTGCCGCTTCCGTCGAAGAAGTGACATCCATGGTCAAACAAAACGCCGATAACGCGACCGAGGCGCATACCCTTGTCGCGGCCGCGCAGGCCGCGGTTGATTCCACGCAAAAGTCGATGCAGCGATCCCTGCAGGCGAATGACGATATATCCCAGGCAAGCAATGAAACATACAAGATCATCAAAACCATCGACGAGATTGCCTTCCAGACGAACCTGCTCTCGTTAAACGCGGCGGTGGAGGCGGCGCGCGCGGGCGAGGCCGGCGCGGGGTTTGCGGTGGTTGCGGATGAGGTGCGCGGGCTTTCCATACGGTCGGCGGAGGCCTCAAAGCGCACGGCGGAGCTGATAGAGCAAACCATCGCGAAGGTGCGCGACGGCGCGGATATTTTCAGGGAGACCGGAAAGAGCATCGATGCAGTGGTCGAGCATGTACACAAGGTATCGCAGATTGTCACCGAGGTGGCGTCGGCTTCCGCCGAGCAATCCAAGGGGCTGGGGCAGATCAATGTGGGCATTTCGGAGATGGAAAAGGTAATTCAGGAGAACGCGGCGCAGGCGGAGCAAAGCGCCGCCTCCACCGAGGAGCTGCACACCGAGGCGGCGGAAATTATGACGAGCGTATATATGCTTGAGGAATACGTCTTTGGCGCGGACGCCGTCCCGCACACATAAAAGGCTGTTTTTCAAACCCCGGGCGGCAAAAAATACCCACAGGGCATAAAGCCGCCCGCCGATATCCCCATGCCCTCTTTCGGGGGTAAGGCACAGGCGATCTGGGCTGCCGGATACAAGCAAACACCCGCCGGATTTCCGGCGGGTGTGTATACGTAAAGAGCTGCCTGTTGTTTTAAGTATACGAATTATTTTGCCTTGTTGGTTTTTGCGCCGTTATCGCAGTCTTTGCCAAACTTCCCGGGCTTGCCGTGATGCGGGCCGCCAAAGAAACCGTACTCCGCCCATTCGGGATTCGCGTCCTTGAAGGCCTTATCGTTTGCCATCCACTTCAGGATGAAATCCGCGTGTGCCTTTTCCATTTTTCCGTCCGCAACGCTCTTGTTGATTCTCTCTACGTGCTTCTGATAGAAGCCCTCATGCTTTGCCTTTATCTCGGCGCTTGTGGGTTTCGGGCGATCAACCTTTTCGGCTCCGGCTTTTTTGAAAGCCTCTTTTTTGGCTTCCCAGTCTTTTTTGTCGCCTTTTTTGCCTTCAAACTTTTTGCCATCGCCTTTTTTGCCATGGAGAGGCTGGAGTAAATACTTTGTCCACTCGGGGTTGGCGTCCTTAAAGGCCTTGTCGTTTTCCATCCACTTTGTCAGGTAATTCGCTTTTGCCTGATCCATCTTGCCGGCGGCTACCGCCTTGCTGATCCTCTCCGCTCCGCGCGTATAAAACTCCGCGCGCTTTGCCTGCATCTCCGGGGTTTCCTTTTCCGCTCCGGCAAACATGGCATGCATACCGCGTATCTGCCTGTTGGCGTTGTCCGTCCCGTCGCTGCACTGCGCAAAAGCAAATGCCAGAATAAGTACGATGATCAAACTCAGTATCCGTGTTTTCATTGTGCTGCTCCTTGTCCTTTTTTTTGCCGCCCCTCGGGGAAGCGCTTGATGCTTATATATACGCCATACACTGTGGAGAAATTGTGAATTTTTGCTGTTTTCCGGCGGAAATGCAGGGCAAATGCACCTTGAATGAACGCCAATGCGGGCAGCATAATGGAAGCAGATAATACGCACTTGTGGAGGACAGAATCAATGGTCAAAAAAGCGGTAACTGCCGGGCAGTCGCTCGAGTCCATACTGTGGAATTGCCGTAACGCCTTGCGCGGCACGGTTGGAGGCAACGAGAAGAACCGGGACGCCGTTATGGGCCTGGTGTTCCTGAAGTTTGCCGGGGATAAGTTTGACAAGCGGCGCGAAGCGATACAGGCACAGCACGGCGATGTTCCGGCGTTCCTGGAAAAGAAATCTTTTTACCTCTCTGAAAACGTGTTTTTTTTGAGCGAAACATCGCGGTGGCGCGATACCTGGCGGCTCGCCAAAATGAACCTTGCCATTCGCGGCATCGCCCATAACCTCGGCGATCGCCCCGAATCTGCCTTTGCGGAGGACTTGAACAAGGACAAAAAGGTAGACTTCATCATGGCGAATCCGCCGTTCAACCTCCGCGCCGAGCAAGTACATTTCGTTTGCTCGTTTCCAAATCGTGGAACCGCAAGAGTTTGTATTTAACCGACGCACAACACGGATGGGTGAAAGAATAGGGCTTGGATATAACAACATTGGCGAAGTGTTTATCGTGACAGAAGATTATATTGTCTTTCGTGTCGCAGATGAATCCCTGCTGTTACCCGACTACTTAAATATCTTCTTTCGCCGTCCTGAATTTGATCGTTATGCCCGCTTCCATTCTTGGGGAAGCGCTAGGGAAACTTTCGATTGGAGCGATATGCGCGAAGTCAAAATCCCGCTCCCCGATGTAGAGATTCAGAGGTCAATTGTGAACATCTACAATGCTTATCTCACAAGGCGGGAAATAAACGAAAAAATGAAAGCGCAAATTAAGGACATCTGCTCTATACTCATAAAAGGCTCGCTTGAAGAAGCGGGCGTGTAAAACTTGTATCACTGATACGAGAAATGGAGGGATTATTGTGCCATATGTACCGATAGCCGTAGACCGAAAAGCGCTTACGATAATGGATGTGCCTTTTCCGGATTTGAAAACACTGGAGAGTACGGCGGAAGCCATCGGTTCCAATATGTTCGAGGGGTATCAACCAACCCAAAGGGGGGTCGAAATCATTCGGGACTACTGTCTTGGGGAAATCTCATTTGCCCAGCTTATTGCAGCCGCAAAGGAGAAGTCGTATGCGAAATGACTATCAGTATATGGATCCCGATTATAGATATACAGACCAACAGACAGGCGTCTTGCGAAACCTCGCCGATATTGCGGATAAGGACGCCTTGACGTTTGCAGAGGCGGCTGTAGTCACAAAGCGTTCCAATGAACTGAAAGCCAAACCCATCAGGATAAAGGACGCGGACGCGCTGTTTGCTATACATCGGCATTTGTTTCAGGACATATACGAGTGGGCGGGCAAACGGAGAACCGTTGAAATCAACAAGGACGGAAAGCAGTTTTTCCCCACCACGCATTTTGACAACGCAATCGTGTATATAAACAATCTTATAGCCGACTACAAGCGCATTGATAAAGGCGACAAGCAAAAATTGGCGGATGCGTTGGCTGTGATATTGGATAATGTGAATTATCTGCATCCGTTCCGCGAGGGCAACGGGCGAACACAGCGCGAGTTTATTCGTTCGCTGGCGTTGGAACAGGGTTGGAAACTCATCTTGAATTCCCCCGATGATTCGGAAGTCTATGACGGATATATGCAAGGCACGATAAATTCCGACGTGGAAATACTCTCAAAGCTGATTTACAACCAGTTATTGTAGCGGAAACTCAAAAAGGAGGCCGATGACGTGGACTATAATTTTGTCAGAGGGCAATTCACCGAAGCCGAGCTGGAACGAACCGCGCAAAGCGGACAATGAGTCCGAATTTACAAAGGCGCAGTGGGACAAGCTGACACCGCTTGAAAGAATCAAATTGGTGGCGACGACGAGAAAGAGTTATTCGACCTTTGCGGCACGAAAGACTATCGGCAAATGCTCGACAAGCAGTTTAAGAATAACGATTCAAACTTCAAGATAGCCATTGTCGTCGATATGTGGATAACGGGCTTCGATGTACCGTCGCTTGCGGTTATGTATATCGACAAGCCGCTCCAAAAGCATACGCTGATTCAGACGATTTCCCGCGTTAACCGCGTGTTTGACGGCAAGGATATGGGCTTGGTGGTTGACTACATCGGTATCAAACAGGATATGCTCGAAGCGGTGAAGAAATACGGCAGCCCACAGGACAGCCCGATAGACGAGATTGCGTTTGCCCTTGCTGTTTTCCGCAATCACCTCGCGCTGCTTGATGAGCTATTGCGCGGTTTCGACGCTAAACGGTTTTTCTTTGGCGAGCCTATGGAGCGTCTGCTCTGCTTAAACGCCGCCGCCGAGTATGCGCAAATCACCAAAGAAATGGAAAGCCGTTTTATGAGCCTTTCCCGCAAGCTGAAAGCGGCATACGATATTTGCTTCCCCTCCGGCGAACTCTCCGACGGGGAAACGGCAAAGGCGCAATTTTACCTCGCTATCCGCTCGATTATCTATAAGCAGACAAAGAGCGACGCCCCCGGAAATATGCGGAATAAGAGAGCAGTTGCTGACGGAAATTTTCTTTAATATTGACATTTCTTTAATATTGCATTGCGCGCGCGGATGGATTCTGCTATATTGTATTCTGTAGTTTTTCGCGAATGGCGTAAGGGTTGGGAGCGAAAGGAGTGCATACCATGACGCTCATTGAGGTTCGGCACTTTGAAGAACTCTGTGATATTTTTAACGTCGTCAACATGGAGAATGACTGGACCGAGGGTCAGTGCCGCGAGTATATCGAGGTCGAAAATAAAAAGCGGCACAAGCTGGTGCATAACGAATCCAAACACCGCGATTATTATATAACCGGTAAAGAGATCCCCGAATGGCAGGACGACGCCTGGTACGATTACAGCAAATGCACCAGCAGGGGTAAGCCGGAAAGCACCTGCGATACCGGCTGCGCGTTTTGCCCCTATGAGGAATCCTGCTACATTTTACAGATGCGGCAGCAGCTCGAATGGATAGAGCGCGAGTGCGAGCATCTCCAGTAAGTCTACCGGATACAATGCAATATAAACGGTACGGTGATAACGGAGAGGGCGGTGGATACCAGGATCGCGCCCGCAATGACGTTCCGTATCAATGGATAGCTTGTTGCAAGAACAAAGGGTGACACGGCAAGGGGCATCGCGCCCTCCAGAATGGAAACCTGAAATTCCGCCTCCGGGCGAAAGATCGCCTGCGCCGCCATAAACACGAGCGGTACAACCAATAAGCCGAGAACAGACAATGCGCAGACGTGCCCGAGCGTTTTTTTCTCAAAACGCACCTCGGGTAAAAATATCCCGAGCCCGAAAAGCACCACAGCCGTCGCGCTCTGGCTGAGTATCGCGATCATCTCCTCGATGGCGTCGGGCAGCGGAATATCGCAGAGCGCGATGATCACCCCGGCCACAACCGAAAGTAAGAGCGGATTCGCGGCTATGGCGCGGAGCGGCGAGGCGGAAGAAGGTATTTCCGACGGGGCGGCCGCAGAGATAGCAGGCGATGCGGTTACCGGTGTATGCAGCGCCTTGCGCGAAAATTCAAGAATCAGGAGCCCAACCGAAAAGAGGACAATGTTATACAAGGAAATATGCAAAGCCAGCGAAGTCTCGAGCGCCGCTGCGGAAAATCCCTCCGCGCCCAGGAGCCGTGTGACTATCGGGAAACCGAGATACCCGATGTTCCCGAAAAAAATGCAGATGATATAGGTATTTGCGAGCGGGCGCGCAACCTTAAGCCATCGCGTAACGATAAACGGGATCGCCATGAGCAGCAGGAGGAGTATCGTATTCAGCAAATATATTTCGCCGTCAATCGCAAGCTGCCCGCGAACCTTGAGCAGGCTGTTGATGATCAGCGCGGGGAAGGCGACATACATACCGTACTGGCTGAGTCCCTGCTCCCAGGACGCGGAACTCGGGGCGAAGATACGGCAGAGCGCGCCCGCGAGCACAATCAAAAATACAGGCAGGACTGCGGAAAAAAGTGCGCCCATCTTGGCCTCCGCGCTCGGTATGCTTAGCTTGATATGGTAATGATGATTCAATAATACGCATAAGCGCGGAGGAGTGCGGAATGAGCAAAAAAAAGCCTGTAGCCCTTATCATACGCGATGGCTGGGGGTATAATCCCGATTTCCGGTATAACGCCGTCTGGCACGCGCAAACCCCGAACCACGACAGGTATATTGAGCAATATCCCACGGCCTTTATCGTCGCCTCGGGCGAAAACGTCGGGCTGCCGCCCTCCAATCAGGGATCGAGCGAGGTGGGGCACCTCAATCTGGGTGCGGGGCGCGTTGTATACCAGTCGCTTGTGCGGATAAGCCGCGAGATCGAAACGGGCGCTTTTTATGCGATTCCCGCGCTGGTACACGGCATGACGCGCGTTAAGGGTACCGCGCGCAAGCTCCATATCTGGGGGCTTGTGCAGGATCAGGGGGTACACTCCCATAGCGAGCATCTCATCGCGCTCCTGAAGCTCGCGCATGATCTTGGGCTGGCGCGCGAGCAGGTTCTGATACACGTTTTCTCCGATGGCCGCGACACCCCGCCGCAGTCCGCGCAAAAGTATATCGCGCACGTCGAGGAGGCCATGCGGCGCTATGGCATGGGCGTTTTTGCTTCGCTGACCGGGCGCTATTACGCCATGGATCGCGATAACCGCTGGGATCGCGTCCGGCTTGCCTATCAGGCGCTTACCGAGGGCGCGGGCGAGAAGGCCGCCACCATTCAGGAGGCGGTGCAGGCGGCATACTCCGCCGGGGAGAATGACGAGTTCATCAAGCCGCGTATCCTGCCGGGCTTTGCGCCGGTATCCGACGGCGATAGCGTTATTTTCTTCAATTACCGTCTCGACCGCACGCGCGAACTCACGAAGGCTTTCGTGCAGGATGGGTTTAAGGAATTTCCTGTTAAGGAGATCCGCGATCTCGAGTACGTTTGCTTTACGGAATACTACGAAGGGGTGGACAAGAGTTCGCGGGCGGCCGTCTCCATTGCCTTCGGGGCGCTCGATTTTGCGCATCTCTTCGGCGAATTTATCGCGAAACAGGGGCTGCGGCAGCTCCGGATCGCCGAAACCGAGAAATTCGCGCACGTCACCTTCTTTTTTAACGGGCAGTCCGACGTCGTTTTTGAGAACGAGGATCGCGTTCTGATCCCCTCGCCGCAGGTGGCGACCTATGATATGCAGCCCGAGATGAGCGCCTGGGCGGTTCGCGATAAGGTGCTTGAACTCCTCGACGCCGACCTGTACGACGTGATCATTCTGAATTTTGCGAATCCCGATATGGTGGGGCATACCGGGGTGTACGAGGCCGCGCTCCGGGCCTGCGCGGTGGTGGACGAGTGTGTGGGCGCGGTGATAGACAAAATTCTTGCGCTGGACGGGGTGGCGCTCCTAACCTCCGATCACGGCAACGCCGAGCAGATGCGGGATTACCAGACCAATGAGCCCATGACCGCGCACACCAGCAATCTGGTCTGGTGTACCCTCATATCCAACAGGGAAAATTTGCAGCGTACGCAGATCCGGCTGCGTCCGGTTGGCGGGCGGCTGGCGGATCTCGCGCCCACCCTGCTCGAAGTCATGGGGTATCAAAAGCCTCCGGAGATGGACGGGGCGTCGCTGATTGAACCGCTGGGGAAATAAACCTTGCGAAATTTCCGAGTATTTGGTAGATTGTATTCTAAGACAATTGCGTTTGGCTGTGAAATTTAAGATGTGAGAAAGGCGATTTGTCGGTGGGGAGAGGCATTGCTTTCAGCTCTGACGGGCGGTATCTGATAACGGTCTCGAATGGAGTTCAAATTCGCGTTCGCGAGATTGCGGAAAAATCCATCCAGTTATGCGGAAGCTACAGCGAGCATAAGGATAGGGTGCGCGCCTTGCGCTTTTCCCATAGCGGCAATTTACTTGCGTCCGCCGGATATGACGCTGTTATACACCTGTGGGATTTTGAGAGCGGCATTTTAACCCCAAGACAGGCTCTCCCCGGACACGAAGGCACAATTCTCTGCCTCGCGTTCAGCCCGGATGATCAGTTTCTGGTCAGCGGCGGGGTGGATACCGGTATTATGGTCTGGCGTTTATCCGAAACTGAAGGTCAATATGTGCTCTTTCAGGAACTCCCGGGGCACACATCCTGGGTAAACGACGCGATCTTTCATCCGGACGGCAAGACTTTTTTTTCGGGCGGGTCGGATAATATGATCCGTGTATGGGGCTATGACGGGGAGCAGTTTGCCGAGCAGCAGGCCATTAAAACGCATTCCTCATCGTCCTGGGTGCAGGCGCTTGCCATGACTCCCGACGGGGAAACACTGGCGTCGGGCGGAAGCGATTGCTGTATACACATCTGGCGTTTCGAGAATGGTGCCTGGATCCGCCAGACCTATCTTCGCGGGGCTGCCGCATGTATCATGGCGCTGGATTTTGAAAAAGAGGGGCAGTACCTCGCAAGCGGAACGAAGGATCGCTGGGTGAGTATCTGGCGGAAGCATCCAACATTTTACTCGCTTGAGAAAGCTCTTTCGGAGCATTCCGGGAGCTTGTTCAGCGTGAGTTTCAGTCCCGGCGGGGAAATGCTTGCTACCGAGGGGTGTGATCGCCAGGTGAAAATCTGGAATATCCGGCGGAAATAGGCCGACAAATATATATATTTTTTATAAAGCAAGGAACGGTTTGACAGACAAGGGGGATATATGGATCAAGCAGAGTTGCAGGCCAGGATTGACAAGGTCTCCGAGTCTATAGTTCTTGCGGAATCCCAGGACAGCAAATCGCTCAATGTTGTCCATGGGCTTTTGAACGATATCGCGAAAACGAGCGCCGCCGCCGGACTGCATATCCTTGCGGAAAACGCGAAAAAGGCCGGTCGGCTCATTGAGCGTGTTATCATCGACAGCCCGCCGAATTCCGATAAACTGCTTCAGCAAATCGGAACCATTGTTTCCTCTTTGCAGAGCGATCTGCGCGATGCGCTTGCGCAGACGCCCCCGGCGGACAGTCCCGCGCAGGAGGCGGCACCCCTCACCATGGAAAATTTTGAGGATATGGCGAAAGAGGATACGCTTCCCGGAGAGTCCATAGTGGGCGGTATCCTGGAGCCGCCCTTGCCGGATTTTGGTGAAAGCGAAGCGGCGGCGGTTGCATCCGAAACCGGGGAACCCGAACCGGCTGCCGGGGAAGAAATGTCTGCCGAACCGCAGTCTGCTGCGGCCTCGACAGGGCTGAGCATCAGTCTGCCCAGCCATGTGGATATGGATATTTTTATCGAGTTTCTCTCGCGGCAGCCTGCGGTTATGGACGAACTTGAGGCCTTTACCCTGGCGTTGGATAACTCGCGCGACGCCGAAACATTCAATAAAGTCAAGCGCATCATCCACACCCTTAAGGGGGAGGCCGGACTGCTTGGTTTGGACGACGTCCAAAAGCTCTGCCACGCAACCGAAACCCTTCTCGAAGAGGATAGCGAGGGAGAGGGGCTTGTCGATATTCTTTTCGCGGTCAAGGACTGGCTCTCGCGAACCTTCGCGGCCTATTCAAAACAGGGCGTAAATCCCGGTCCCGTGGATGTGCTTATGGAGCTTCTCTTCGAGACAAAATGGACAAAATCCCGGGGTGAAGCCGACGACGAAGAAGAAGCAGAACCCGAGCCGGAAGAAGAGAGCGTGGAAGCGGCGGCCGAGCCGGAAGAAGAGAGCGAGGCGGCGCCTGAGCCGGAAGAGGCGTCTGCGGAAGACGAGCAGGAAGAGCCTGCGCAGACAGAGGGGGGAAAAGAAGGTTTCGAATCGATTGGGCCTGCGTCATTCCTGAACGTGAGCGATATTGATCTTCTGACCGACTTCATCAACGAAGCCTCTGAGCATCTCGAGAACGTCGAAAACTGTATGTTAACCATCGAGACGGATCCCGGAGATGAGGCTTCATTGAATATGATCTTCCGCGCGTTTCATACCATAAAGGGAGTTGCGGGTTATCTCGCGCTCGACCAGATCGGACATCTTTCGCACGACGTTGAAAGCCTTTTGGATATGGCGCGCAAGGGAGAGGTGGTTCTTCAGGGGCGGATGGTCGATATTTTGTTTGAGTCAGTGGATATGATGAAGCAATTGGTTGCCAACGTCAAAGACGCCATGACAAACTCAACGCCCCTTACGTATGAACCGGGAGTCAATGGTCTTTTGGATAATTTGCGGCAAATTATTCGCCCCAAAGCAAAAGGCAGCAAATCCGCAAAACCAAGTCAGACAAAACCAGTCCCCAAAAAACAGGAAAAAGAGATTCCCCCAGCGAAGGAGCAAGTTATGAAAACTACAGAACCAAGCAATGCAGCTTCAAGTCCGGCACCCGCGCCGCGTGCGGAAGCGCCAAAACCGGCGGCGAGTGCAGCACCTGCGCCGCGTGCGCCGGAGGCCGGCGGCGGTGCCGCTGAGCAGACCGGCGGCGGGGGCTTTGTGGAAGTGCATGAATCCATTAAAGTCGATGCGGATCGCCTTGATCGCCTTGTGGACACCATCGGCGAGCTGGTTATCACCGAGTCCATGGTGAGCCAGATGATGCGCGATAAGTACACCGATTCCAATATGATGGGC
>JAITCI010000053.1 GCA_031283155.1 Spirochaetota bacterium
CATGGATGCCATCTCAATCCCGGAAAGGATTACATCCATGAACAAAAAGTCCCTTTTACCCGCTATTTTTATGCTTATGCTCGCTACTTGCGGCAATAAAAACCCCGAATTCGCTCCCGATAAAAGCCCCCAAAAGCCGGATCCCGTTCTTTCCCAGTACAGCGCCGCCATTATCGCGACAACAATGGGCGATATACATATTGAATTTCACTGGGACGCCGCCCCGCAAACCTGCTCCAATTTTGTACAACTGGCGGAAAAAGGTTTTTACAACGATATCCTCTTCCACCGTGTTATCCCCGACTTCATGATCCAGACCGGCGACCCCCTGGGGAACGGTACCGGCGGTCCGGGATACAAATTCCCCGACGAGATCAACGCGGACGCGCTCGGACTCTCCGCTGTGCGCGCGCGCGAGGAAGAACAGTATTTCGGCAATATGCAGCAGGCACTGGTCAAAATCGCAAACGACAAGGGCATCCGTAGCGAAGCCGAGGCAAATAAACGCAGTGGCGAGATACAGGAGATCACCGCCCGTCTTGAAAAAATGACCGTGAAAGAGGTCCTGCAGGTTCTTGGCTATACCTATACTGCCGATCTGCAAAGCCGTCCGGTACTGCGCTCAACGCTCGCAATGGCAAACGCGGGGCCGGATACAAACGGAAGCCAGTTCTTCATCAGCGTGGCCGACAATGCCTGGCTGAACGGCAAACACACCGTTTTTGGCACCGTAACACAGGGTATGGGGATTGCCGACGCGATTTCGAAGGTTCCGGCTAATCCGTCAAATAACAAGCCGCTCACGGACGTCCGCATTCTGGAAATACGCCTTCTGAAAAAAGAGACGCAGCAGTAAAATGGCACCCGCAATAGCATATAGTGGAAAATGGACGCATCTTCCCCTATAATAAAAGAGGCGCGGCGCAATAGCCCGGATATTTTGGTTTTTCAAAGAAAGGACGAAGAGATGCAGGCCGGTAATGATCGGGATCAGTTCTCCTCATTTAAGCTCTATTCCCTGATTGATATCAGCAAGAAAATCAATGCTCTGCTCAATATTGATGATCTCCTTGCGCTTATAATAGACAGCTGCGCGCAGCTTCTGGACTCCGAATCAAGCTCCCTGATGCTGGTTGATGATGAGAATCAGGTTCTTAACTTTCACATCATAGCGGACGATAATGCCGAACTCAGAAAAATTTCCGTGCCGATCGGAGTCGGCATCGCCGGAATCGTCGCCCAGACAGGCGAGCCAATCATCACGAATGACGCCGTAAACGACCCCCGCGTTTTCAAGGAGCCCGACGAGAAAACGAATATCGTTACCCGGAATATTGTATGCGTACCCTTGATTTCGCGCAATCGCGTTATCGGCGTAATCGAAGCGATCAATACCATTGATCGCGATGGGTTTGACAATGACGACCTTCTTCTCCTGATGGCGTTTGCGGAGCAAGCCGCCATATCCATAACCAATAACCAGCTCTATGAACGCATCCGGACGCGCGCCGATGAACTCTCCGCGCTGCATGACGTCAGTCAGCTTGCGCTCCACTATGATGCCGAGGAGAGTATGCTGCGGGCTTCCATCAGTATCGTATCGCGGGTCATGCATTGCAAATACAGTATGCTCCAGCTTTATAACGAAAAAGAAAAAACTCTTGAATTGCTTGCCCATACCGGTTCCCAGACACCGTCAAAAGCAGCACTGGAAGAAACATTCGCGCTTCAGGCCATCCAGAGCCACAGCGCGGTGTTTGCTGAAAATATTACCATTGACCCGCGTTTTACGGCGGAAAGCCATTTCAGCTATACCACGCGGAGCTTTATCTGTATGCCCATGCAGACAAAAGCCCGCCCGATAGGCGTCATCATGGTCATGGATCGGATGGACGGCGGTTCCTTCGATTCCAATGACGTGCGGGTACTGCAAACCATTGCCACGCAGATCTCGGACGTGTATGAAAACATCCGCCTGAACGAAGCAAAAAAAGACACAATACGCCGCGACAAGGAACTGGAAATCACGCGGCGTCTGCAGAACGCGATCCTGCCCAAGGGTTTTCCGACAATTAATCGCATGGATATATATGGGATCAATCGTCCCGCGATGGAAGTTGGCGGCGATTTCTATGACTTTTTCTACGACACGGAGAATCCGGATGAATTTCTGGCATGTATCGCGGACGTATCGGGCAAATCCATTCCTGCGGCGCTGTTTATGGCTGTAACGCGCTCTATTCTTCGCGCCCAGGTTATAAACAGACGGTCGCCCAGTCCGGCCAAAATTTATGAATCCGCCAATAATCTGGCCTATGCCGACTCGGATTCCGCGATGTTTGTCACAAGTTTTTTGTTCCATTGTGATCTGAAAAATATGCGGCTTACCTATTCAAGTGCGGGACATAACGATCCGCTGCTCCTGCGCCGCGGCGAAGATAAAGCGCGCCTCCTGCACACCAAGGGTTTGCCCCTGGCTGTTAAGCTGGGCGCGCCCTTTTTGGACGAGAGTATAGACGTCATGCCGGGCGATACCATTGTTCTGTATACCGACGGTCTTGTTGAGGCAAATGACAAGGACAACGAAGAGTATGAGATGGAGCGCTTTGAAGAAACTCTGCTCGCCTGCCGCGATCTTTCCGCGAAAGAAATCACAGAGAAACTCATTGAGAGCGTCGATCTTTTCGCGTCCAACGTGCCGCAGTTTGACGATATTACGGTTTTTGTATTTAAATTTCTGGACTAGGAATTGTTATGCTCGACGACAAGATCATCTCAGAAGCGGTAAACAGCGGCAAGATCAGCGTCCGTCTGCTTAAAGGATTGCGCACCCTCACGACCTGCAATAACTGGGCAAAGGTAATCCCTCTCGGGATCATTGATTACGCAACCACAATCACGAATTACAAGGGTATGCTTGTTGAGCTGGATAAACACGTCTATTTCCTGCGTCAGGAAACGGCGGACGCCCTCAGGGAACCCCTCAAATGGAAGGTCACAAAAGTCATCAAGGTGGAATAAACCGCGCGCATTTTCTGTTTGACCAGCCCCTCTCCTGTTCCGTATCATTCCAGCGTTGTGCTGGAGTAGCTCAATCGGTAGAGCAGCTGATTTGTAATCAGCCGGTTGCGGGTTCGAGTCCCATCTCCAGCTCTGAGAAAACCCCGGAGTGGTGCCCGAGTGGCTAAAGGGGGCAGACTGTAAATC
Organism: Spirochaetota bacterium; assembly: GCA_031283155.1. Classification (GTDB taxonomy): domain Bacteria; phylum Spirochaetota; class JAGLSM01; order JAGLSM01; family JAKPMW01; genus JAKPMW01. The sequence continues at coordinate 3,208 of JAITCI010000053.1, forward strand.
TGTTGGCTGGCGCCTACGATGGTTCGAATCCATCCCGCTCCAAGTGTTTCAATTGCGAGGGTCTAATACATGGACGTATTGTCCCGCGCGAAGCGTGCAAAGCAAGCGCGTACAAGGCGAAGTACCCTGGGGGTAATGTACGCTCTTCCCCTCGCTTTTGGTCATCCTTGGTTCGTACCCACAGGGCATAAACGAGGGACGCTCCCATCCTTGCCTTGCACGCTTCGCGGGTCGCAGGCGAGGTTCTAATGATTCCCTCTGCCGCAAAATGCTTTACCTTGATTCTCCTGCTGGGGTTCGCTCTGTCGGTGTGCGGAGCAAAAACGGAAAATGTTTTATCGGGGTATGGATTTGATGAAGCAGCCATATCCCCCAAAGTCCTCAGCGCACGATTCCGGGCAGGCGAACCTTTCTCGCTCGTTCTGAAGCCCGTCCAATTCCGCGACAGCTTTCTGGAACTGATCATTTATTCCATAAGCCCCAAAGGGGAAACGCATCGTGTACGCAGCATCAGTCTGAGCGGGATCGATACAAACGAAAATTTTTTTATGATAGGCGATGCGTTCCATATCCCGTTTCCGGGGCGATACCGAATCAGCTTTGAGCAAATGGGCATGGTTTTAGGCTGCACAGAGGTTGAGATTATCCCATAACACCTTTGCGCAGATCCAGCAGCACAAGCTGCGCGCGCTTTTGCCCCCCAAAGGTATTCGCGCGCAATGCGCCCGCGAAGGAAACGATCTCACCCTGCCGGAATGTTTGGGCGTCCGCACCAATATTGAAGGTGATGGTATCGAGAGAACTCTGATCCGGCGCGCGCACACGCATCTGACGATGCTGCCGCTGCTCCCCAAGTATGCGCACATTTTCCACCTGCGCGCCCGACATGGAAAAAACCGGCTCGGGATTGCCGATACCAAATGGCGCGAGCCTCTGCAGCTCCAGCGCGTTGGTGTATGTACACTCGGTTCCGGAAATACCGCAATCAATATCAAGCGGCATATACTCCGCAGGATCGGTTTCGCGCCAGTGTTCGCTCGCCCAGGAATGCGCGCTTTCCTCAAACAGCGCAAGCCTGTCGCGGCCAATACTGAATCCGCCGGCGGCAGCATGACCGCCGCCGCGCAAAAACATATCACGGAAATGATCGATAAATTCAGTAACATTATATCCCGGGCGCGAACGGCAGGACGCGACGTAGACCTCCGGATCATGGTTATTGGACATGGCAATCACGGGCAGTAAAGAGCGCTCGGTAAGTTTGCCTGCAATAAGTCCGACTATGCCATGCTGCCAGGAACTGCTCTTGACGATGATGAGCCTTTCTTTATGATTTCGCATCGGCACGGACTTATCTATTTCCCGCATCGCCGCAGAAACAAGGGATTGACGCTCGCTGTTTAAGCGATCCAGTTCCCGCGCCAGATACATACACTTTTCCTCATCCTCCTCGATGAGGAGATCCAGGGCAAGCTGCGGATCGGCGACGCGCCCGGCGGCGTTTATTCTCGGGGCAAGACGGAAGGAAACAGTCTCGGCGTCGAGCGAAGTAACGCGGGCAACGCGCAAGAGCGCCTGGAGTCCCGGTGCCTGGGGACGTTCAAGAACCTTTAATCCAAGACGTGCGAAGACGCGATTTTCGCCCACAAGCGGAACAAGATCGGCGATTGTGCCCAAAGCCGTTAAATCGAAAGACCATTTAAGAAAACGCTCCGCCTCCGCAGCCGGTAAAACCTGCGCGAGAACCGCAGCAGCGAGCTTATAGGCCACGCCAACGCCGGAGAGTTCCTTGAATGGATACGTCTCCCCGGGCAGCCAGGGGTCTATCAGCGCCAAACACAGAGGGATTTCTCCAATCACCTGGTGATGATCGGTGATAATGAGATCGATTCCTTTGTCGCGCGCGAGCGCAGCGGCCTCAACCCCGGTTATCCCCGTGTCTACAGTGATGATCAGGTTCGCGCCGTCCTGATATGCGCGGGTGACGAGATTGGGCGTAAGCCCATAGCCGTCGTACAAACGATGCGGCAGATAGATGAGCGGCGCGGGCATATCGAGCGCACGAAAAAGCCTAAAAAGCAGCGCGCTGGCGGTGATGCCATCGGCGTCATAGTCTCCGATGATCGCGACTCTTTCGGCCTGCTCCCGCGCGCGGAGAATACGCGCGACCGCCGGGGACATTTGCTTAAAAAGCAATGGGCTGTACAGAGCCCCAAACTCAGGTTCGAGATGTTCCTTTTGCGCCTGGGCGTCGGCAAAACCGCGCGCAGCCAATACCCGTTCCATAAGGGGGGCGGAGGGAGCATATCTCCCTTCCCTGAATATCCAGCGCTTCATGCCGCAAATCTATGCACCCCGCGATCACCTGTCAATGACTATCGGGGCTTTACCGATACTGATATCGATACGATGCAAGTATATACCGAGGTCGAAATGGCACACGCAAGCAGTCTCCGCCTCTACCGCAATATTGAGAGTCTCGATATGCCGGAGAGAGAATACTGGAAAGCCCATGTCACAAAACGCGAGCACCTGAAGCGGGAGTATCCGCATGGGATACCGATGCACGTCCTTTTCCCGAGCGGCATATTTGACGCAAAGGAATTCAAGGGCAGCTACGCGATAGACGGCCAGGGGACGATCTTCATTGCCTCGCCGGAAATCAAGGCCACCTCCATGCCCGGGCCGCAGGAGATACCCTTCCCCTGGTATCTGCTCTTTCTGGAGAGCGAGCATTATCTCACCGGGATGGGGGCGGCGCTGCATTCGCTGGAGAGAGGCTGCATGATGATCAAACACGCGCTTGATCAATGCCGTTTCAGCCTTATAGAGGAAGAGTCGGTCGTGTATTTTTTGCAGCACTGTCAGCCTGGAACCATCGCCGGTCTTGCCTCCTATCTCGCGAGCGAGGACGACGTCGGTTTCGTGGAACTCTGCTATTCTGATCTCTCCCTGGGTGCCGACCCGATCATCGCGGCGCGGATACTCGAGGATAAACGTATGCTGCTGTTCCCGCGGCAGATACTTGCCGGACTCACAGCGCTCCTGGAAGGCAGCCAGAGCATTGCCGAAGAACTCCTGGAAGAGGTCTGCCTCATCCACCGCTATCTTGGCGAAAGCAAAATGCAGGAGAAAACGCGCGCGAAGCCCGTACAATAACCCCAGAGGGGGTATTGCCTTTTTCTCCCTTCTGGTGCAAAATATATATATGTAAATAAATTCATGGACAGGATATGCCAGGTATCGCTGACAATTTTCTAAAAGAACTCAAATCCATGAAAGCTGCCCCCGGCAAAACCGAGGGATCAAACCGTGTGCGCGTCAGCAGCAGCATGGTCTCTGTGCGTTATCGGGCCGGGCAATTATGGAAAAACGCCGGGATCGAACTCCTGCTTATTGTCCTGCTCTTCTTTTCACTGCGGCATATTCTGTATACGGGAAGCACGAGCGCGGAGGGGCGGCAGATCGCGGCGCAGAGTCTCGCGCTCGCGCAGGGCAATCTCATACTCAAAACCGCGCCCGGCACAAACACGTCCGGCACAAGCGCGAAAATTGCCGCCGCAGACAGCGTTCTCCTGCCGCTTGGTTTTATCAGCCTGATCACCGGCGGCGGAGAAACCATCCTCGATCTTGCCAGCATAGCGCTTGCGCTGCTTGCCCTCGCGGGGATCTATGCCACAGGAAAGGAACTCTTCTCGCCGGAGACCGGCATTGCCGCAGCCGCAATGATGACCGTTCTTCCAGCGTTTATTGTACACGCCGCCGGACTCTACACCCTCGGTTTCGCGTTTTGTTATGCCGCAGGGGCGCTCTGGCTGCTCGCGCGCTCGCGCAGGGCGGAGAGCAGGATTGCCCTCCTCGGCGCGGGGGTTTTGCTCTCCTGTGCGATCCATGCCGAGGGACTCTTCTGCTATCTTTTGGTATTTTTGATATTGTTTTTTATCGAAACGCGCGCCAGCCGCATAACCATCGCCTGCACCCTGGGCGGCTTTATTCTGTCCGAGGCGGTTCTTGCCGTGCTGTTTCTTGTTTTTACGGGTGCCAAACCATTTGGATATATCGTTTCCGTTTTTGCCGCGTCGGGTGTATCGCCGAATACCGCCAGCGGGTATGCCGGTCTCGCGGCTTTATTCGAACAGCTCTTCACCCATCCGCTGGTTCTTCCGTTCAGCCTTTTGGCAGTCATCGCGATTGGCTATACCCTGCGGGCAAGCAAATCCAATTTTCCCTACCAGCCGCTCTTGCTGTTTTGCGCCGCGTATTTCACGCTCGAATTTTTGCCGAGATCATTTTCGCCGCTGATGACGATCCCCAAGGATGAGCGAATGCTCGCGGTCATGGCACCGGCCTTCGCGCTTCTCCTGGGTACCTTTTTGGCGGGACTCAGCAACCGCGCAAGCCTGCGCTGGATACTGGCAGCGGCAAATATCCTCGCTCTCCCGCTTCTCTTGTTTTATTAGCATATCGCAAAGGATGCCCCCGTGATACGTCCAAAGGATCTTCTGACCACGCAAAACATCATCCCGTCAGCGCTGATTATATTGCTCGCGGTTTTTGTTCTGGCGAATCTTTTTCCCAAAGCGAAGCTCGCCGCCGGAAGCGCCCTCTATGAAAAGAATAACTTTGGGTATCAGCCCATCCTGACGACCAAAATTTCCAACGAGGCGCGCATCCTGCGCCAGGAAAATAATTTTGTGCAGGTGAAAATCGCAAATCCCCCGGTTGCCCTCTGGGCGCCGGTTTCACTCTTTCCCGAGCATCTGCCCTTTCCGGCGCAGCTTTTTTTGCGCGCGGAGGCCGGAAAACTGAATCCGAATATCCCTCCGTTTGTCGAAAAAAAACTGACTGTCCGCATCGGGGATCAGCAGGGTACACAGGGAACACGGCAGGAGAGCGTACGCCCGAGCGTACACTTGCTGTTTTCGGTTTTCCTTCTGTTGATTGCGCTTCTGGCATTACGCGCTCAGCTTGCGAAAAATCTGCTCTCGGTGTGCATAGCCTGTTTTTTGCTGTTTTATACTATTTACGCATCCGGTCTTATGAAAACATCCCTCGAATCTTCGGACGCGGGAATCGTGCGTATGCTGGATTCCATCCGCCTGGGCAAGGACATTGCGATGCGCTGTGAAACCCCTACGCTGCTCGAGATCGCGCAGAGCCGCCACGGCAATAAAATTACATCGACGCTGGAGGCGTACCCTCCGGCGGACGCGCGCGGATATCTTCTGCGGCTCACACCTATTGGCGGCGCGTGGCGTTTGCTCGCAACCGACGGGCGCGCGCGGCTCTACTTCCGGGAATAGTGCGGCTTATATCGCTTCGTTCCCGATAAAAAAGATCTGGCGGGCGCAGACGTCCAGGAGCCGCAATTCTCCACTAGTGATTCGGCCGGGGCGGGAGATTCGAAGCGCCGCCCACGTACCCGCCTGCGGACTGCCGGAGGGTGCCTGCATAAAGAAATACGCAACCCCATACTGCCCCTTTTCGGTAGGGATCGCGCCGTTCACGCGCATAACCTTTTGCCCGTTTTGCATCCCTTCCTCGTATTGGGCGTCCAGACGGGAAAATTCCTGAACGAGATCATATACATACTGCTCCTGCATCAGACTGAAAAACAGGGTGCGGTTGGAGTGATTGGTTATCTGCATCTCTTCCCGATCTTCCCGCGAACCCGGGCTGATCTCAAAAAAGGCGGGATAGGCAAGCTGCACACTTCCATCGGCCGTGATGGCTGTACGGAAAAATCCCTTTTCCGGTATGATGGTTGAAAAAACGAAGCTGAAGGCCTGCGCCGCAAACGCCGCGATGAGAATAAAGACTGCGAAATACGCGCCGGCGCGGAGGAATTCAGCATCGCCCCGCCCCGCGAATATTGCTTTAGGAATGAATGCCCAGCCGGAGAGAAAGCCTGCGGCGAAGCCGCCCAGGTGCGCCCAGTTATCGATGCGCGGATCCATGAGCGCGATGAAAATATTGAGGCCGACGATGAAAACCAAATTCCTCATGAAATTGGAACGAAAGCGCGGATCCAGTTTCTCGCGGTAGCGCAGAGTGAATGCGAAGAGGAGCCCCAGGAAGCCCGCGATCCCGCCCGACGCGCCTACGGAGAGCGCCCCGTTTGCCTGCCAGCTCACAAACGCGGCGAAGACGGCGGTTATAAGAAAAACCAGAGCGAGCCGCGTCCGCCCATAGACGCTTTCCGCAAAACGACCGAGGATATACAGGCTATATCCATTGACAAAGATGTGCATGAGTCCGCCATGCAGAAAATTGGCGGTCACAAGACGCCAGAATTCACCGCGATCCACAAAGCTGCCGTAATTGGCGCCGAGCGCTATCAGCACACCGACGTTCTCGGCACCGCCCAGCAAAAATTCGAGGGCAAAGAGCGCGATGCAGATCCCAATGAAAACTTTGATCACGTCGATGCGGTCGAGGAAGGTGTCGCGTACCACCCGAGGCGCGCGATCATAGATTCGCTCCGCATCGGACGCTGTCTCCATTCCCTCGACGCGGTAATCCTCCGGTCTCATCTCAATATGATCCATGCGAACATCCTCTTGGGCAGCGGTTCCTCACCGGCGCTTACCTCCTGTGTGTATCCGGCTCGCCGGAGAGGTAGTGCTCGCGGCAGAGCGCGATATAGCTTTCGTTTGCGCCCACCTGCACCTGCGCGCCCTCGCGCACCACCTGCCCGTCCGCGATACGCGCATTCATGGTGGCCTTGCGCCCGCACCAGCAGACCGTTTTGAGTTCTTCGATGCTGTCCGCCCAGGCAAAGAGCGCGGCGCTGCCCTCAAAGAGCTGCCCCATAAAATCGGTGCGCAGCCCATAACAGATAACAGGGATTCCTTCACGATTCACGATCCCAACAAGCTGCATCACCTGGGCGCTGCGCAAAAACTGCGCCTCGTCCACCAGAATGCAATGTACCGGAAGCCCTCCGCTTTTTTCCGTAAAGAGCGCGCTAAAATCGGTTGCGGAGCTGTATGGTATCGCTTCTTTATGTATTCCCGCGCGCGAGGCGACGCGCTCCTGCCCGAAACGGGTGTCGAGTTCGGAATTAAAGATGAGGGTGCGCATCCCGCGCTCGTCGTAGTTATACGCTACCTTCAGGAGGTCAAGCGATTTGCCCGCCCCCATTGTTGAGTACCGATAGTAAAGTTTCGCCATAATATTTCCTTATGCGTTATTAAAATATATGTCCGTAAGTGAAAGTAAAAATGCTGCCCAGGGAAGTTGTATCATTCCCAAAATTGGTTGCGATATCGAACCGTATGATATCGGGATTAATGCTGGGTATGGAAGCCCTGATCCCGATACCGGCACCCGGGTACAAACGTATATCTTTCAAACTTCGCTCACCGGTATACCAGCAGGATCCCAGATCGCCAAAGGCTACAAAAGAGACGTAGGGGTTACGGATAAAGGGGAGCGGGTCAAAGCGGTATTCGGCGGAAAAGAGTACGAGCCTGTTTCCCTCGAAGCGGTCGGAAACATAGCCGCGCAGGCCGGTATCCGCGCCGAGGCTTAAATACGAATCGGCGTCGAGGCGCTCGCCGAACGTGGCTTCCGCGCGGAAGGAAAGGGTTCCGAGCGGGACTGTGCGGATGTGGTGCAGATATTGCAGGGTCGCTATCATATTTCGCTGCCCGGCGCCCGCGACAAAGTCCGAGGTAAAGCTGGCGCGCGGCTGGATGATGTGCCCGCCGGAAATGGTATTATTGGTGAAATGCGCGGCAAGATACATGGCGTTCTCATCGGAGCCGAAAAACTTCTGCGAGGCCGAGAGTTCCATTTTCAGCGAGCTGCCCTGCGCGAAATCCTCCACGCGCCCGAAGGTGCGAAAGCCCGAGATGCGCATCCATCTGTGGTTATTGGCGCTGAGCATAACGCCCGCCTTATGGCGCGTGTAGTCGTCCTTCATGGCTTTTTGGCGGAAGGCCTCTTCGTACTCCGGCTCAAGATCAGGATTGGCGTGATACACATACTGCTCGTTACGGATAAACGCGCCTATGTTCAGTTTGTTGGTATAGCCAAAGGAACGCACGAGCATATTTTCAAGAGTAAAATATTTGTTATGGTATTTTCGGTCGCGGAATACGCCCGGAGCAACCTCAACCTGTTTGATATCTTTACCCTCATGCTTGATGACCGGGGTGTTCTCATACGTGAACATGGTTTGCCAGCCCCATTTTTCACTGCGTGAAAAAAGCGGGCGCTGGAGCATAAGCTGCACAAGCTCGCCGACGTGATCTCCCTCTGTATCATAATGAAAGCGCGTCCGCCCAAAAAAACGCCAATGCGACTGCAGGAGGCGGGGCTGATCAAACTGGAGCCACCAGCGCGTGAAAAAATTATCGTGGTTAAGCCCAAGTTCGGCGGAGATACCTCTTCCGAAGAGATTTCTTTCACCGAACATGAATGTGAACAGGAATAAGCCGCCGGACGTCTTCCCATCGATGTTAAAGTACAGGCTCCATACGTCCTGCGTATAGATATACACATCCACCCATCCGGTCTTGTTGTCCGGCGCTTCGTCCGTAACGGGTACAACGCGCGTCGCCCCGACGATCAGGCGTTTCGTATCGCGCAGGATACGCTCGGACTCGTCGATCAGATCCTGCCGGTAAACGTCCCCTTCCGTATACAGAAGATCGCGCCTGATTGTGGATTCCAGGGTAAGCCAGTGGAAAGCATTGGCGATCACAGGGTATGCCAATATATAGCGCTGGCGATCATACAGGGAAAGCTCCTGATAACCGGCGCTCTTTGAAGAATCAAAGAGATCGTCCCGCTGTATATGGATGTTCCGGATGCGGGTTCCCGGAGGCACGGCATAGTCCGCGTCATAATCCGCCCGCGACACCGCAACCTGCGCCCCTCCGGTTTGCGCGGCGGCGACTGCGGCGGGCTCGGCATACAAAGAAGCGCAAAAAATGAAAAACATCATAAACGCGAGACGCGCACGAGGGCATATCTTCAAATACATATCGCCTTTCCTGTTCGCATCCCGCTGATATATATCATAAAAATAATACGGGGACGCACCAGGAAGCGGATTATTTCCCGCCCACCTCCGGCATTTTCGTGGCTATATTCAGGGTATGCGCGCAAACGGATACCCGATAGAGATGCGGACTGTCCTGTTTTTTCTCTTCACGCTCATTATTGCCCTCATCATCGGCTGCGCCTCCAAACCGGACTATTATAAAGGACGAACGCGCCAGGATATAGTCGAAGACTACCACGGTCCCGAGACGGCGCGCAAAGGCACGGTCTTCGCGTACAAGAGCGAGCGTCCGGCGAAAAAGGTCTATCTCACGGGTTCATTCAACGCATGGCGTCCGCAGGACAAGGAATTTGAACTCAAACAGGAACACACGGGAAACTGGGCTATACTGGTGCCGCTCGAGCCCGGTATGTATCAATACAAATTTGTGGTGGACGGACGCTGGCTCTCGGATCCCGCGAATACCAACACCAAACCCGACGGCTACGGCGATAGCTACAGCCTGGTCGAGGTGCATTAAAACACCAACTGCATTCCGTTCAGGCGGTGCGCGAGTTCGGCCAGGATCTCTTTCTCTTCGGCCTCGTCCTTCGCGATAAAGGTTGCCGAAAAACGGATATAGCTGCCCGCGTCGTCAAAGGGAACGGTGGAGATCATCTTTTCGCGGATCAGGAATTGCGAAAAATCCTCGGCTGCCGCAAAGATCCTTCCGTCGGCGCAGCCCTTAGGCGCGCGCACATACAGAAAGAATGATCCATCGGGCATGGACGCCTCAAAGCCAATCGGATTTAATATATCTACCATGGCGCGCAGGCGGCGTTCATATTTTTGCCGCGTACGCTCCGTAATATCGGGATGTTGCAATGCGACCGCCGCCGCCTTTTGGATCGCGATAAACTGCCCCGAATCGGTATTGTCCTTCACATTGCCGTAGGCCGCGACGAGTTCCTTTCGCCCGGCGACAAATCCGATACGCCAGCCCGTCATATTAAAGGCCTTCGAGAGCGAGAAGAGTTCGAGGCCCACCTCCTTCGCCCCGGGAGTCGATAAAAATGCCAGCGGCTTTCTTCCATAAGTAAGCGCCGAATACGCGGCGTCATGGATGATAACGATATTATGCCGCTGGGCGAATGCCACAGCCTCCGCGAAAAACTCCGGAGACGCGCCCCTGCCCGTGGGATTGTTGGGGTAATTGAGCACGAGTACCTTCGCGCGCGCGAGCACATCCTTTGGAATGGAAGCGAGGTCGGGCAGAAAAGCATTTTCCCGCACAAGCGGCAGCGAATAGACCTCGCCGCCGAGATATTTTGTATAGGTGCCAAAGACCGGATATCCGGGTACCGTCATCAGCGCAGCGTCGCCGGGATTGATGAGCGCGTGCGGAAGTATGGCCAGCGCGGGCTTGGAACCGATGGAATGGATGATCTCGCTCGCGGGATCCACTCCCTCCACGCCATAAACCGCCCGCAGCCATTCCGCAGCCGCCTCCTGAAAAAGCGCGATACCGTTATCGGCATAACCGCGATTCGCGGGATCCCCTGCCTCGCGGCCAAGCGCTTCCACAACCAGATCGTCCGCGCGCGCGTCGGGCTCCCCCACCCCAAAATCAAGCAACGCCACTCCGGGATGCTCCTGCATAGCGGCGCGTTTCGCGCGCTTGATCTTTTCAAATTTGTATATTGCTGTATCCTTGCCGAAATTTTTGCCGCCTATGCGCTCCGCAAACACATTCTCAATAGCAAACATTCTCTCGCTCCTTATGCTTCGCCGGACGCGAAGCACCCAACGCAGTGCCTGGATGGCACGGTTGTTGCGTTGGGACTCCGATTTTAAAGCGAAATATAAGCATAATTTTGTTTTCAGCCTGTATGGTTTATATGGTAAGGGCGTCCAACGCCAGTCAGATATCCACAGTACTTTCAACGGGAGCGCAAACGTATCCGATCTGCGGCCACAAAGCGCGTTACTAAAGGGTTAGGGAGCGGATGTGTGCGCGGCGCGAGTGCGCATTTACTTACGGCGCTTTCTCCCGCACATCTCGTCTGCTCGAAAATCTCGCATCCGAGAAATGCGGGAGGCAGTCTGAGCGCACGACGCAGGAATATAGCGCAGGGAGCGACCGCGCACACGGTGGAGGATGGAAAAGCTACAAAAACATGGAAGCCGGTGAATTTGATGCGGACAGAGCCATGCCGGAATAGCATATACGAGTAATTTTTTGAGGCTTTGGGGAACGGATAACACATCCGGATGTATCCTGCGTAACTTGACAATGCTGCAAACGCTCTGCCGTTCTGCCTGGGAACCGAAGCGTCTTGCCTTCGAAAAAATGTTCCGCCCACGCGGTGACAAGCGAGTTATAGGCGTATGTTTCCTGCGCCCAGTCCTTGCGTTCTGCGATTGTGGATAAGCGATACGCCAGAGCCTTTGTCTGTTCGGATTCGGAGGTAAAAATATCGGCGGCTATTTTCACCACGCCAACCACGCCGTCTTTTTCCATTGCGCGGGTAAGCTGCTGAGCAAGCAGCCATATAATTTCTTTGTCAGCCTTTTCGGGGATTTCTTCCCGCGCAAGCAAACGGACGACGCCCTTTTGCGCATAGAGAGCCCCGCGAGTTTCTCCACCGATGTATTCTTTGCCCGCGCTAGTGTTCTGTAAAATACATTTGCAGCAAGCATTCTGGAATGATATATGCGATGCGGGTACTTGTGCCCTGCGGGTACAAGCGGTTATCAACAGAGTACAGGGGCGAAGCACCACAGAAATAGCTTCTGTTCTTGGGATTGATTTGAATAGCGTAAGCGCTTATGTCAAACACTATAACGAGGGCGGGATTGAAGCTCTGTTACAAAACAAAACCAAGAAACCAGGGCTCGCGCCTATTTCTGAAGGACTCAAAAATCGGCTCACCCAATTTGTATGCCAGGAGAAGCCAAAAGATGCAACCCATTGGAGTACACGGGAATTGAGCAAGCGTTTTGGCATAAGCCATACGGTCGTCAATACAATATTGCGGGAACGGGGAATAAAGCCGCATTTGGTAAAGCATTTTCAGTTAAGCACGGATAAAGATTTCATCTGCAAATTACAGGATGTCGTCATACACCGTTGGAATCCTGAGCATGGCAAACCCCCGCGCTACGGCGCACCAGTGGTAGGGGGTAAACCCCTTTTCTATACAGATAGTATACCGCAAAAATTGAGTTTTTCTCCTGGTTTTTGCTGCGGTTTTCTGTGTTTCAGAAGTTCCGGCGCTCTTTGCCCGGCATTACGCTTTTCTTGAATACTCGATGCGCGTGTGCATATGATTTGCGTTTATGCACCGCCAGCGTATGGCTTTAGACGAAAGGGGGTAGCGGAGGATCGAGCAAAGCGAGAGCCGAAGCGACCCTCGCTGACTTGCGACATCCTTGTCGCAGCTTGGGACACGACATCCTGTCTTTGGGGGGAACATATGCCGCCTGCTCTGTGAATAGGTAAGGTAAATTATCAGGTTAAACCCGAACCGCTCCCCCTGCGCAAAAAATGCAACATCCTTCCCAAAGCGCGCGCTTCTGCTTCGGGAGTACATCTACACCGCGCAGATCCGTCCTCCGGCGCTTGCAACCCGCCCCTGCAATTCGAGGCGCGTGAGCGCCGAAAGCGCCCGCTCCGGAGGAAGCGCGCTCGCCCGCACAAGTTCAGGCAGCCTGCGTCCGCCGGACAAAAGCGCAAAAAGGATGTTCCGCTCGTCCATATTCGCGGTGCAGCGCAGCTCATCCAGAATATCCCCGAATTGCCGATAACGCACCTCTTGCTTCAGGAAGCCCGTCCCGTCGGCGGTATGGAACACTCCTTTATAAAAAATCCGGCACCCCTCCGCTTCCTTGAGAGCGGGCGGCCAGAGGCAGAAGGTGATCCCGCGCCCAAGCGAGAGCGCCCAATCCACGGTTATCATCGTTCCGGATTTTTTGGGCGCCTGCACCACAAAGAGATGGCGGCCAAGCGCCGCGAGAATCCGGTTGCGCCGGATAAAATGAAAGGCGCGCGCGGGCACCCCCGGAGGGAACTCGCTGAGGAGCAGCCCTTGCGCCAGAATGCGTTCGTGCGCCGGAGCGCTGCCTGCCAGACCGCCGCCCAGTACCGCGATTGTTTTTCCTGTTTCGGCGAGCGCGCCCGTATGCGCCGCAGAGTCAATCCCCTCCGCGCCGCCCGAGATCACCACATACCCCTCGCGCGCGGCCATGCGGGCGATATGCTCCGCCATTGCCAAACCCTGCCAGGTCGCGCGGCGGGTACCGACTATCGTCACGCCGCGCTGCCGCAGAAACGCGGTCTCTCCCTGCGCATAGAGCACGAGCGGCGGCAGGGCGAGATCAAAGAGCGCCGAGGGATAAAGAGCGTCGCCCGGAAGGATATAGGCCACGCGCGAACGCGCGCAGTCCTCTTCGATCAGGCGCGCGGCGCTCAGCGCGCTCTCCCATTTTTCATTGAGGATCCGCCTGAGCGCGTCCGGCAGAGTATCGCGCGTGAGATCGAAATCATCCGACAGACCCGCAAGCAGCGCGGCGTACCGGGAACCCGGATACAAGAGCGCGCCGAGGGCGAGGCGTTCCCTGCGCGTCATCGTATTTTTTGCAGAGCGAGATCCAGCTTGCGCAAATTCTGCTCTACCAAAACGCGCCTGGGAGACTTTGCCGGAAGGAGTTCCAGAATAACCCTGTACATATTTTCCGCCTTCATAAACAACTCCGTTTGCGCGCGGGGTTTGGTCTCGTCCATTGCGCCCTGCTCAAAATAGATCCGCGCCAGCGCAAAATATCCCCGCGTCTCTTTCGGCTCCAGTCTGATCAATTCGAGGCAGGACTTTTCCGCCTCCGGATACCGCTTTTGCAGAATAAGGATAATGGCGTACCCATATAAAGCGGGCATATACTCCGGATCGATCTGGAGCGCGACGCGGTAACTCGATTCTGACTTTTGCAATAAAACCTCGCTCTCGGCGGGATCACGCTTGCCGCGCGAGAGCTGTCCGTAGGCAAGCCCAAGGAGGTAAAAGGAATTTTTATCGTTCGGAAGCGCGCTCACGGCCATCTCGAGATTGGAGACCGCGCTCGTATAGAGTTCGTACTCCATCTCCTGCATCGCGATATGCCGCGATATGGCTCCCTCCAGCAGGCGCGCCATTTCCTCCTCGCGCCCAATGGTATAGCGATCCGCGTCATTGAGTTTTCGCGACCCGATCCTGACCCAGGCGTTCACAAGCTGCGCGCGCGCGCGTACCTCCGTGGTGATGGAGCGCTTAAAAGCATCCACCGCCTTTTCCCAATCGGCCGGATCATTGCTGGTGATCAGAGTGCGCGCTTCCTCAAAAGACGCTTCCCCCTCGCTCTTGCACCCCGGACTCATCCCTACAATCGAGAGCGCCCACAGAATCAGTATCCCTTTGCGGACTCCATGCATCATGCGTTGTCCCTCCCGCTTCATTCTGACAAATATACACCCTCTGCGCCAAAAGCAAATTATACCGCGCAATACTTTTTATCCGCAGCACAGGGTGAGGATGCACACTTCCTTTGCCTCGCCCGCCAATAATGCCTCGGCGCACGCGAGGCTTGTCGCGCCGGTCGTGAGTACATCGTCCACGAGAAGAACGCGCTTCCCGCGCGCCGCATCCGGAGAAAGCAAGCCATAAACGCCGCGCGCGTTTTCACGGCGCTCGCGGGAATGGAGCGTCGCCTGTTTGCGGTTGTGCCGCGTCTTGAAGAGCAGCGCGGCGGTCTCCCGCCCGGTATGCCGCGCGTAGGCGCGCGCAAGCAGCTCCGCCTGATTATAGCCCCGCCGCAGCCAGCGCCGGAACGAGAGCGGCACCCATGTCACCAGATACTCTCCCGCAAGCCCCTGACTCCCGAGCGCAAGCAGCTCGCCGAGATCGGAGGCAAGCAGCGGAACGCCGCCATACTTCAGGGCATGGATGAGCTGCGAGAGCGGCTCCGCATACTGCGCCAGGGAATGCGCCGCGATCAACTCGCTGGCATTGCCCTGACAATCCGGACAGATACCGTCGGCAAAGAGCGTCCGGGGCCGGAGGCAGGAGGGGCATACAACCGGCATCGCGCGGATCTGCTCCTCGATGCGGCGAAAGCAATCCGGACAGACGGCCTCCCGCCCCGCGTCAAAGGCCTCGCGGCAGAGCATACAGCGCCGGGGAAAAAAGTCCGGAAACATTCGGACGATCTTTGCCGTTCGCCGCGAGAGACGCCGCGCGCATACCGCAATGCGAAGAGTGACGGCGCGCAGCCGGACTATACAGGGTGTGTACATTTTCATTTTTGTCTCCCTGTATACATAACCTCCCGAGGGCGCAAAAATTTGCATGGCGCGATTTTTTTTCTGCCGCTTGCCGCGCGGCGGCGTAATTTTTGCGCGATGGTCTGCTCATGGAGGGCGGTATGCGGAGTATATTTTTTTTCCTGATCCTGGGCTGTACGCTTGGAATCCATGTGTATGTGACTTCTTCGCTTCTGAAATTTCTGCCCCCCTGCGTACCCGCGCGCATCTTCCTTATCGTTCTGGCGGTAACGGTGCTGCTTTTTCCATTTGCGCATCACTTCTTCGGGGAGCATCTTCCGAATTGGCTCGACAGGACTCTCTATAATATCAGCTTTTCCTGGATCACGCTCATTCCCTATTTTCTCATCGCTTTTTTCCTGTTGGACGTCAGCCGATGGTTCCGGCTCTTTCCGGTGGAAAAGCTCTACGCGAATTGGATCAGCGTAGCGGTGATTGCGGGCGTTGCGCTGGTTATTCTGCTGCTTGGGCATCGGCAATATGTACACAAGGTTCGGGTGCCGCTCGATATCGCGTGTCCAAAAATATCCGGGGAGCCGCTTGTCATTGTAGGGATGAGCGATCTGCATCTCGGCGCAGGGATAGGCCGCGCGGAACTGGAGACATGGATTGAACGCATCCACGCCGAAGAGCCCGATATAGTCCTGCTCGCCGGAGATATCATCGACGGCGACTGCCGCGCGCTTCTTCGCGACGGGATCGCCGAGGCGCTTGCGGGTATCCATGCCCGCTATGGGGTCTATGCCGTGCCCGGCAATCATGAATACTACGTTGGCATGGAAGAGGCCGAGGCCTTCCTGCGGGGCGCCGGCATTACCCTCCTGCGGGATGAGGCGGCGCTTGTGGATAACCGCCTCTGTATCGTTGGCCGCGACGACCGGAGCAACCCAAAGCGCAAACCGCTCGCGGAACTTATCGCGCCGTACAGCGGCAAACTGCCGATCATCGTTCTCGATCACCAGCCCTTTGATTTGGGCAGCGTTGAGGAAAACGGCATAGACTTTCAGTTTTCGGGGCATACTCACGGCGGGCAGATCTGGCCAATCAACCATATCACCGACATTCTCTTTGAGTGCGCGCATGGCTATATCCGCAAAGGGGACAGCCATATCTACGTGAGTTCAGGGATCGGGATATGGGGCGGGAAGTACCGCATCGCAAGCCAGAGCGAATATCTGGTACTTCGCCTGAGCGGCGGGTAAACAAAAAATTACTTGCATATTTTCAAAAACAAGCCGATACTCTATATGGAGTAGTGTCATTCGTATCAAAAAGGAGGTTGATACCCCATGCAGATCAACTCCGACGCCATCATCCAGGATGCGCAAAAACTGCGCGCTTCAAGCGAGGATATCCGCAGTTATAAGGCAGGCGATCAGGGAACGCGCGCCGCCCTTGCCGCCCAACAGATTGAGTTGACCCTCGATCAGATGAATGTGAATCTGCGCACCCACCAGCAAACAGTCGCGCGATTGCAGCTGGAGACCATCGGGCTCGACCAGATTGAGAAAAACCTGAACTTCATCATCAAGAATAACCCCGGCGCTTTTGACGATCTGAAGCGGGTGGTGACAGAGGTACAGAGCGCCATTGAAGCGACGCGCTACCAGCAGCAATATCTGATCCCCCGCAATTTGCGCGACGCCCTCTATGCGGACATCCTCTTGCCCGGCATGGCGCAGGACGCAATGCAAATGCTGGGGCAGCGGCGCGAAGAGATTGAAAAAAATCTGAAAAATGAATTTGCGCAGATCAGCCGCATTCAGGTTTCGTTTGAGAACATCCAGTCGCTCAATATGCCGCTTGAAGGCCGCGCCCAGAGTGTCGTCGAAGAACTCGCTAAACAGCTTGTTGCCCAGCAAAAGCTCGTGCAGTCCCCGATGGATCCCACCACGGTTATGAATCTTCTGCGAAACTGACAGGTTGTATTCCCCCGGGGTTCAAACCGAAAAGACCGCCCGACGCAGGGCGGTCTTTTGATTTTCAGAAGGGTGTTGCGTAAAACCCTCCGTGTTCTATAAACTATCGCCAAAGTCCTTGCGGAATTGTTTGATCAGAGCGTCCGGCCAATTTCCCCTGGGCCGCAGACGGCCGCAGAAGAACCGGAGCACCTTGGGTTCTTCCTCGAACTCAAGCCCGCCGATTAAGGCGCGGTTCCTGTAGAGCCATTCCATCCGGTCGGAGACGTATTTGATCTGCGAAAGCGTAAACACGCGCTTGGGCAGCGCGAGCCGCAGCAGTTCCACCGCCGCGAGATGCTCGCTGCCGTCGGGATTGCGCTGCTCGCTTAAGGTTCCGCGTTCCATTCCGCGCACCCCAGCCGCGATATAGAAGGCCGCCGTCAGCGCGCCGGCAGGATATTCGGTTTGCGGAACGTGCGCGCAGAACTCCATCGCGTCTATATGGCAGCCAAGACCGCCCGGAGGCGTGACCACCGGAATGCCCTTCGCGATCAGATCATTGCACAATGACTCGACGAAGATCGGGGTTTGGCTGATGATGTCCATATCCAGGGTTTCATACAGGCCGACCGCGAGCGCTTCCATCTCGCGCACCGACATACCGCCATAGGTTAAGAACCCCTCGTAGAGCGGCACGAGATCGCGCATTTTAAGGTACAGGTTCGTATCGGAGGTCAGGATTCCGCCGCCGCGGGCCGCGCCGAGTTTGCGCGCGGAAAAATAAATGATGTCCATCAGCGAAGCGATCTCGCGGGTGATATCCTTGAGATCCGTGTTCGCAAATTCCGGATCGCGCGTTTTAATGAAGAAGAGGTTATCGGCCAGGAGGCTGGCGTCAAATACCGAGATGATGCCCTCTTTGCGGCATATCTGCGAAACCTCGCGGATATTTTTCATCGAAATGGGCTGTCCGCCAACCAGATTCGTTCCGGCCTCAAGGCGAAGGAAGGATATTTTTTCGCGCCCAAGCCTGCGCACGGCCTCGTTGAGCTTGCCGATATCGATATCGCCCTTAAAGGGTGCATTGCCTTTTACCTTGAGCCCATCGTCATTGATGAGTTCCTCAACGACGCCGCCGCTGACGGTGATAAGCGCCTTGGCGGTCGTGAAATGGTAATTCATGAGCGCAACGGAACCGGGGGTGACAAAGGTTTGCGCAAGGATATGCTCGCAGGCGCGCCCCTGATGCGCAGGCAAAAAATATTTTGACTGGAACACTTCCTGCAGCGCCTTCTCAAGACGATAAAAGGTTTCGGAACCGGCGTAGCTGTCGTCGGCCTGCAGCATGGCGGCGTACTGGTTTTCGCTCATGGCGTTCACACCGCTGTCCGAGAGCATATCCAGAAATACGTCGCGGTTTTTCAGCAGGAAGGTATTATACCCGGCGGCCTGCATATTGTGTACGCGCGCCTCAATGGGCTGCAGGTACAGCCTCTGCACCATACGCACCTTGTGCATCTCAAGCGGAATATCATCACCGGAAAAGAATTTTACCCCGTACACAAGCACACCCCCTGTACCTTTATCTTTAGCTGTAGTTAAATTATTACGCGCGTATAAGCTACGCCGGTAAAATCGATATCGTCCACTGTTTTTTCATATATGTCGACGTCAAAAATGATCATCGCCGGGTCGAGCGGGAAAATAAAACGGAGTTGATCTTGCCGAAAGAAGCGCCGAGCGCAATTTTGAGAAGCAAAACAGAAAAAACAGAAATAAACGCAAAGATCAGCACAGCGCTCCAGTCCGAACGCACCAGAGCCGTCTGAAAGTATTCCGCCGGAGGATATGCCTGGAAAGCGAATTGAGAGAGAAAGGCACCGAGAACCGCGAGATCAGCCTCTTTATGGGGGATTGAATGAACAGAGAAAACAACAAGCAGAATGACGCAAATCAGGGACAGGATGACAGTAACGATACTGCCATAGCGCAGTTTCATGCTCAGAACGGTTATGATGCCGCTCACAAAAACACCGATGGCAAGCGGGAGCAGGGGCGCAAAGAGCAGTAATATGAAACCTATAATCCAGCCCTCGAAGGGATACGCCCCATACAAAAATACCACAAGTCCCGGCACAAGCACGATGCCGGAAAAAAGAAGATTAAGCAGATACAGCGATAAAAGGCGGCTTGTAATTATGGTACCCGTTCGCACAGGAAGAGAAACGATCATATCGTAATCCTTAAAACCGAAAAATATGCTGCTGCTTTTCAGAAATGTACATACGAGGGTGACGACAACGCAGAGCAGAAGCAGGAGCGGCGGCAGCGCCTCAATCATGCCGGCGGCGGAAAAACCCAGCGCCATAAATGCCGTGTACACCGCAAAGACGCCCGCCAATCCGGCTGCAATGCAAATAAACAAAAGCATTCGCAGCTTTTCCCTGCCCGAAGATCGCCGCAAAACTACCGGGTTCAGAAAACTGAAAACCTGTACCCTGAACAGCGCGAGAGCCTTACTCATGCCCCACCACCTCCAGAAAGATCTTTTCGAGACTCTTTTGGCCGCGCACCTGATCGATGGGACCGCTTACGATGAGCTTCCCCTCCCTGATAATGGCGATCTTGCTGCAGAGTTTTTCGGCAACCTCAAGTATATGCGTGGAAAAAAAGATCGCCCTTCCCGACTCGCAGAGTTCGCGCATTATCTTTTTGAGATGAAAGGATGCCTCGGGATCCAATCCCACAAAGGGTTCATCCAGAACAAGAAATTTGGGCTCATGGATCAGGGCACCAATCAAAACCAGCTTTTGCCGCATCCCATGCGAATATGAAGATATGGGATCGCCCAGGGCAGAACTCATTCCGAAAATCCCTGAATATTTTGCGATACCGGCCTCACGCCTGTTTCTGGAGATTGAAAATATATCCGCGATGTAGGAGAGATACTGGACGCCCGTTAAAAACGCATATATATCGGGATTATCGGGAATATAGCCAGTGACCGATTTGCAGGCGATGGGGGCAGCGCGCACACAATGTCCCTCGATATATATTTCGCCCTCATCAAAATCCATCACGCCCACAATGGCGCGGATGGTGGTCGTCTTGCCGGCACCATTGGGTCCAATGAATCCATAGATATCACCGGCAAGGATATCGAGGCTGAGATCCTCAACCGCTTTTTTCCCTTTGGAATAGGTTTTACTGAGGCGGCGAATCTCAAGGATATGATCCGGCATTATATTCCCTCCATGAAAACCCTTGCTGCATACGCTCAGAGTGATGCTACTATAAGGACGCACTCCAGGCAATAAGGATCAGAGAAATGCTTGCTACCGAGAGACTCATGCTTATACCGCTCTCATCGGAAGAGATGGCGCTCCTCCTGCAAGGGATGGAGTACCTGGAACGGGCGCTTGGACTCGCGTCCTCCGGCTTCACTCCGGATACGCATACCCTTGATGCTATGGAAGCTCTCTATCAAAAAGCGCTATCCCAGCCGGAGGATCTGTCCTTTCTCACAAATTGGCAAATCATCCTTCAGGAGCATAATATGTTTATAGGTTCTGTATGCTTTATGGGGCCTCCCAATGAGCAGCAGGAGGTTGAGATCGGCTATGTTCTGGCTCCTGCCTTTCACGGAATGGGCTATATGGCAGAAGCCGTTTGCGCCATCACGGACTGGGCGCTCGGGCAGGAGGGCGTCCTTAGCGTACTCGCCAAAACGGATACAGAAAACAGGGCGTCCGGGAATGTGCTCCGGCGTTCGGGCTTTATTCAGTTTTTTGAGACGGAATCGTACAACTTTTGGAAGAAAAGGCACAGCGAATAAAAGCTGCCTGGGGACTCCAGACAGCTTCTCGTGCTTTCAGATTGTATTTATGAACGACTTCCCCTCGCAGGAGCGTACATCCTTGTACGCGCTCGGGACAGAACCTCCTGTTCTAGCCCCTCGCAGGAGCGTACATTACCCCTAGGGCACTTCGCCTTGTACGCGCTCGATGCACCGCGCACTGCCGCGACATCCTTTTCCGAAGCACGTACTCCTACTTCGGAAGCTGCGCGGTGTGCGACATCCTGTCTGCAACAGAACCTCCTGTTCTAGCCTCTCGGATAATGCCCCCACTGGTTCTGGTTCCAGCCTGGGTTATGGCTCCTTTTTCCCTTCTCATGCTGCGGGCGTATTCCGGGCTGCTGCTTCCTCGGCATGGGGCGCGGAGAATTGCCGTGTATGCCGGGCTTTTGTCCGCTCATCGCTCTTCCCGGCTGGCCAAAATGAAATCCATATTTTACCCATTCCGGGTTGGCATCCTTGAATGCCTTTTCGGCGGCCAGGCGCTTCAGAATATAATCGCCGTGTGCCTTCTCCATCTTCCCGTTCTTGATCATCAGGTTGATCATATCCACCTGAAACTGGTAATCCCTGGTTCGCGCCTCTTTCATCTCAGCAGTCTCGCGCTCAACCTTCTTCTCCTGTTTTGGATCGGCCTTAGGCGCGGGCTGGGCAAAAAGCGCGCCGCTTCCGAACACGACCAAACCTGTTGCAATGCTCAGAATCGTATTGGTTCTCATAGTGGGTTTCTCCTTTTTCTTCACGCTTTCTGAAACAGCGCTTGTATGCCTGTAATAACCCCGTTCGTATGAATTTTTTGTGGAGAGTAAGCGGAATTTATTCAGACGTCCCGGAAGAGGGCGCTTCGGAGCGAAAGACAAAACGCCGCATGAGAAGAAAGGAAAAAATCGCCTGCGGGAGAAGTACAATCGCCGCTGCGGCATAATCATTGAAATCAAATTGCTTCAGAAACCATATACAGGAGATATTGAAAAAATAAACAACGGCATACACAAGGAAAAAACGCGCAATAAGGCGATTATCATGGCTCTTGAACACAAGAGCGCCCGTGGTCTTAAAATTAAAGAGTACGCCGCAGATATGCGCACAGAGCGCCGCGAGCACAAAGTGTAATCCGAACGCGCGGAAAAAAACAAAAATTCCATACCCAAAAAGGGTATTGAGACCGCCAACGAGAAGAAACTTGATGAATCGTTTATCAAATTGATATCCGAAAATCCGAATGGTTCCAAGCTGATCGTAAAGCCTGCACACAAGGGCGATGAAACCATTCATAGAGTAAGTACCGCTCTCGTTTTATTGCGACAGGACTCGTTATACACACCATGAACAACTCTTGCTTCCTGAACCACGCAGCATCTCAACCATCAGCTTTGTTTCCAGGCGATCTCCATCTGAAATACGGGTTTCGAATCCGCCGATCAGAAGAACAACTTTCACAAAAAAACGCCTCATTAAAAAATCGGACAAACAAAGAACGATATACCATAGGGCGTCAATTTTTGCAAGAAAAAACTGCGTCAAGACCGTTTGCGCATTCTGTTATTTCAGCATATCCTCAAACCCTTCGGTTATACTGTATGATGGTCTATATCCTGTGTCTGCCTCAAGCTGAGAAATATCCGCCATAAGGAACAAGGACAAATTCGAGCCGCCTTGCTTTTCGCCAAAACCTAAAGGTACGCTCGGATTGATGATATCACGCAGCTTTTCAACCAATGATCGGAGTTTACATACATTACCGCTGCCAAGAACATACACTGCGCCGTCCTTCCCTTTCTCCCCAACTAACAGAAATGCCCGATCCGCATCTTTGACATAACAGCAATCATAAACCTGCTCGCAGGATGTAAGAGAAGGTCTTTCACCCTTGCCGATCGTACTGATGAGATAAGAAATAAAAGTGGATTCATCGTCACGTTTGCCGTACAACTGAAAGCATCTGATATTGTTATATTTAATGTTGTTTTGTCGGCAGAGCAGAGACGCTAATTTTCCCGCGCCGTATTTTGCTACCCCGTAACCGAGTTCAGGTCTACAGGGCGTTTCTGGAGAGAGCGGTTTGTCCTCACAAACAGGGCCATACTCCGCATTGCTTCCCGCAAAAACAAAACGATCGCAAGCCAACTGCCGAGCCATACTGACTGCATCAATGGTATACTGGATGTTGTCCAATTGTTTTTGAACTTCATTGCGCGCCGCGCCGAAAACACCGTTCCATGCCAGATGAAAAAACACATCTGCGCGGCGTGTACCCGGCACAAAACCGGCATATTCATCAAAATTAAGTTCAAGAAGTTCAAATCCGTTTTTTTTAATACATCCCTCAATGTTTGAAAGTTTCGGCGAATTTCTTCTGACAATCGCTAAAACCGTATGCCCTTCCGAGAGGCACAATTCTGCTAAATGGGAACCGAGCATACCGGTTGCGCCTGTAATCACAATATTCATATTTCTCCTCCCGCCAACCAGGGCTTCCTGCTGAAGCAGGAAGAACATGATTGGACAAGGAAGAGCATTGCTGTACTGAAGAATAATTTGCAATGTGCTTGGGTAAAGAGGCTATAATAATTATAAGATTGATTTAA
>JAITCI010000033.1 GCA_031283155.1 Spirochaetota bacterium
TTGCCGCCTCGATATAAACATGATTGTTGATGGACAACGGGTGGATCTGGAGATACAAGTCAAAGATGAACATGATTATCCGGAGAGATCGTTGTATTATTGGGCGAGACAAGTACACGTAGGTACTGTCCCGAGCGCGTACAAGGATGTACGCTCTTGCGAGGGTGAATATTCAAGCGCACTCAGCGAAGGACATACATACAGAGAGCTGCCGCGCACAATTATTATAAGTATTGTTGCGTTCAAGCTGTTTGAATGCGCGGAATTTTATTCAGAGTTTCAGGCACTCGAAGTGAAGCGCCACACGCCATTGACAGACAAGATGCGCCTGTGCTATTTTGAGTTATCGAAGCTGCCGGATATTGTGGATGCACACGACGAATTGAAGCTGTGGCTCAGTTTATTTAAGGCAGAAACAGAAGAAGATTTACAGCAAATAGAAAAGCTGGGGGTGCCGCTCATGGATCAGGCAATCGAGGCGTATCGCCAAACAAAAGCGACGAACGAGTTCAGGGAATTGGAGCGTCTGCGTTCGCTTGCGCGGCATAATGAAGCTTCCGCACTGGATTTTGCACGGAGCGAAGCCAAAAAAGAAGCGGACGAGAAATGGCAAACAGTGCTTGCGGAGAAGGACGCTTTAATTGCAGAACTTCGCGCTCGGTTAGGTGAAAGCAACAAAGGATGAGCTTGACCAAGGGTATTATGCCGGATGTTTTTAATTGGCGTCATTACGGCTTCGGCTCTCGCTGCCCAGCGGCAGCACGGCCTTGAAATGAGATGTCCCGCGCTAATCGCCATCCATGGCTTTGTACCCGCAGGGTATAAACGGGATACTGCCCTCCGTGGCAGTTAGGGGTAGCGGAGGACGCCGACGCGAAGCGCGCAGAGCGAGGCGGCCGCAGCGAGGGGGAGGCTTTCCCTTCGATAGTTCCGGCGCTGCACTTTTTGCCTGAATTGCGTCCAATCGCTTCCCCCGCGCCTACGGCGCTCGCTGCGTTGCAGCAACATGGCCTTGAAATTGGTGGGGGTAGACGGAGACACGGGAGTGGCTCCGTCGAGGGGGAGCATGTGCCTTCAATTTTCCGGCAGACAAGAAAGATTATATGTGCGAACCCAAACCGCTCCCCCTGCTTAAAGATTTGAGCGCCTGTCGTAGCCCCCGCGCAAGAGCGTACATCCTTGTACGCGCGCGGGACATGACTTCCTGTCGTAGCCCTCACAAAGAACATGGGTTGCTTCAGCCTTGCGGGCTTCGCAAGGACGAGCATTCTTCCATTTTTATTGCCCATGCGCCCCGAAAATAGGGATACTTATGCCATGTATGAAATAACCGGCTCCATTACGCACATCATGGAAATGCAGACCTTTCCGAGCGGTTTCGCGAAACGCGAATTTGTCATCGAGACCAATGATAAATATCCGCAGCAGATCAAATTTGAATGTGTGAAGCAGGACTGCGCCCTCCTGGACAGCCGCCAGCTTGGCGAAGAGGTGCGTGTGGAATTCAGCATTCGCGGCAATGCTTATCAGGGGCGGTTTTACGTGAACCTTCAGGCGCATAAGCTCGAACCCACAAACCCTTTCCAGGGGTAAGACGCGGATTATTCTATGGAAAATAACGCATCCGAGGCGCGCTCCAGAACAGCCATCCTGGCAGCGGTGATCTTCGGCGCTTTCTTGACGGCGTTTCTGGGGTCGGCGCTCAATATCGCTATCCCCGGAATCGCGAAGGAGTTTTCGCTCTCCGCGCTGACGGTGAGCTGGGTGCCGACCGCCTATATCCTGTGCAACGCGGCGCTGATTCTGCTTGCAAGCTGGCTCGGGGATCGCTACAGGCGCAATACGATATATCTGATCGGGCTCGTGATCACGATGATCTCTACCCTGCTCGCGGCGTTTGTCACATCGGGGGAGACGCTGATCGCGATGCGCGTGGTGCAGGGCATTGGCTCCTCGCTGATTTTCGCCAATTCCACCGCGCTGATCACGGAATCGCAGCCTGCTGCCGCGCGCGGGCGCGCGATTGGGCTGAATGTCGCGGCTACCTATCTTGGGCTTTCGGCGGGGCCCTCCATCGGCGGGTTCCTTATTCAAAGCTACACCTGGCGCAGTATATTTGTTATTCCGTTTCTCTGCTGCGTCTTCGCGATTATCGCCGCGCTCTTGATTAAAAACAAGGATATGCGGCAGACGCGCGCGGAAAAACTGCCGCTCGACTCTGCGGGCGCGGCGTATTCGATCATCACGCCCGCCTGCTTTGTGCTTGGGGTGAGCTATCTGGATATACAATTCGTCGGGCTGATTGTACTCGCGCTGGGCGTTCTCTTTCTGGCGCTCTTCATCCGGCACGAAAAGGCGCTGCTTGCGCGGAATTGCAAACCGCTCCTGAATGTCACACTCTTCGGCAAAAACCGGATGTTTTCGTTTTCCTGCCTGGCCTCGCTTTTGAATTACAGCTCCACATTCGCGGTCGGTTTTCTGCTGAGCATTTATTTGCAGCATACCATGGGGCTCAGCCCGCGCGACGCCGGCCTGATCATGATCACGCAGCCCGTTATCCAGGCGATCCTCTCGCCGGTATTCGGAGCGCTCTCCGACCGCGTGGAGAGCCGGATCCTCGCGTCCATCGGGATGAGCCTGTGCGCGTTATCGGTATTATGGTTTGCGCTCGGCGGCGGGGCGTTTTTGGGCACAATACTGATCGGTCTCGCGCTGGCGGGACTGGGGCAGTCGCTCTTCGCGTCGCCGAACTCAAACGCGATCATGTCTGCGGTCAGGCCGCCTGAGTATGGCTTCGCGTCCGCGTCGATAGCGCTCGCGCGCACACTTGGGCAGCTCTTCAGTATGTGCCTGGTCGGCGCGATATTCGCGCTCTCCTTTGGCGGGACAGAGATGGCCGCTTTGCCCCCCGATGACCTCGCGCAGGGGATGCACCTCGCTTTCTTCCTGATGGTCTTTTGCCTTGTGCCGGGGATATGGTTCTCGCTCATCCGCAACAAGAACGCGGTTGTGGAGGCGCTGTGAAACTGCGCAAGACCGGAATGGAGGGGCAGTCTTTCGTATTCACGCCGCTCGGCGGCGGGCGGGAGATAGGCGCGAACGCCTGGCATATTGAGTGGGACGGAATCTCCTTCCTGATCGACTGCGGTATGCACCCCGAGCATCTTTCGTGGTTCGCGCTCCCGCAGCTTGCGCGTATTACGCGGCTTGATTTTGTTATTGTCACGCACGCGCACAGCGATCATGCGGGCGCCCTCCCCTGGCTGGCGAAACATTTTGCGGTTCCCGTGTATATGACCTCGCAGACCGAAAAGCTCCTGATACCGATGATGCAGGACGCGCTGAAACTCCAGCGGCGCGTTTTTATGATCGACCGCTCGGGATATTCCTCCGTGCCGGAACTCGGGACGCCGCCATTCTCCGAAACGGACGTGCAGGCGCTCATATCGAGGATACGGCCATTGGATGAGGGATTTTGCCGCAACGGCCTCGAGGTGCGTCCCTTCTCCTCCGGGCATATCCTCGGCGCGGCGGGACTCGTACTCGAGAAAAACGGCCGGCGCGTAGTTTTTACGTCGGATATTTCGCCGCAGCAAAGGGAGAGCGCGCCGCAGCTTGCGCTCCCCGAGGGGCCGTGCGATCTGGTTATATGCGAGGGTACGCGCGGCGGCGAGAGCCCGCAGGAACCCTCGCGCGAGGAAGAGGAAAACCGCGTACTCCATATTTTGTCGCGGGTGACGCGGAATAATGTGAAGGTACTCTTTCCTTCCTTTGTGATGGAGCGCGCGCAGTCGGTCGCGCTCCTTGTTATGCGGGCGCGCCGCGAAGGCTATATCCCGAAAAAAACGCCGCTTTTCATGGCCGGAATGGCGGACAGCATGACGCAGCGGCACATCGAAGAGCTTGATCTGCAGATTGACTACGAGCCCATCACGCTGCACACCTGGATTCCCGCCATGCGCGGGATCAAACAGGCGATCATCGTCGCGGGCTCGGGGATGCTGAACACCGGAAGCGGCGCGGCGCGGCTTGCGGAACTCCTCCTGGCCGACCGGCGCAGGGAGCACGCTGTTATTTTCCCGGGCTACTGCGCCCCGATGAGTCCCGGGGGACGGCTGCTCGCGCGCGAGGAGAACGCGAATGGGCATACCTGCGCCTGGATCAACGAAAAGATAGTCAGGGTGCAGAGCCGCGAAATCCATCAGGCGCATCTCTCAAGCCACGCGAGCGCCCGCGAGTTGATTGCGATCATCGAGGCGCTCGAGGCGCACGCGGCCATTCTTGTGCATGGCGACGATCAGGCGCTGGGTACGCTCGCGGAGGCGCTCAAAAAATCTTTCGGGCAGGATTATCCGGTTGCGTCTCCCGCAAATGGGGAGAGCTATTCCGCGAATGGCAAGGCCGCGAAGAGCCTGCGCCCGCTGCCCGATACAATGGAAGAAAGACTCAGGCGCAACCCCTGGGATATCCAGGCGCTCAAACAGACTCTCGAAAAAACGCGCGGCGTTCAGGCGCGGAACAGCGATCCGCTCTGCGCGCGATTGCAGGCGGTTCTGCATCTCCTCGCGAAGCAGGCGCTCCGCGACGGGCGGCTCACAGAGGTACGCGCAATCCTCCGCGATGCCGAAGGATTACTGCCCAAGCATACGATCTTTTCGCTCCTGGATCGCGCGGACGAGATCGCGGAATGCTGCCCGCAAAATGAAAACGCATAACTTTGGCGGAATGGCTTTGATGGCACCGCGAAAAAGACCGAAAAATGCAAAAAATTTTTGGCCGCGATGCTGTGCGTCGCAGCGCGACGCCTATAATTTTCCAACCAGCCGCGCTCGCAGAGTGCTATCACTCGAAATAAGACCCAAATAAAAACCAAAAACGACAAGAAAGTGGCTTGTTACAAACGTATAGCTTTAGGTTTTTGTTTTTACCCTATCTGTCTTTTCCGATCTTTTATTCGTGAATTTCGTGGCCAATGTATTTGCTTTTTTGGCGACAGGTTTATTTTAAGGCTTTTGTACCCCGCCCTAGCTGCACGGACGCAACACTCCACGCGAAGCGTACACGGTAAGCTGCTTCCGAAGCAGGAGTACGTGCTTTCGGAAAAGGATGTCGCAAGTCGCTCTGCGCACCTGCGCAGCACACACCGAGAGGCGAAGCGAGGTGAGCGTTCAGCGGTATGGCGATTTTGGCGAGGGGGCGTGTACCTTGAAGGGACGCTGGCGCGGAACTGCGTTTAGTGTGATTGGTTTTATGCGTCCTCGCCTAACCGCGCTCGAAGTTCTGCAATCAACGCGGCATTCTCTGCAAGCATCTTGTCCTTCTCCGCAAGCGCCGCAGCATGAGAAGCCTTTTCTTCCGCAATTACTGTATCTTTCTCCGCAACCACAGCTTGCCATTTTTCGCGCTCAACCTCGGCAGCATGGTACAGCGCCGAAGCCTCATTATGCCGCGCGCGGGAACGCAGGCGTTCCAACTCCCTGAACTCATCCGCCGCTTTTGTTTGGCGATATGCCTGTATTGCCTGTTCCATGATCGGCACCCCCAACGCTTTTATTTGGCGCAAATCTTCTTCTGTCTTTGCCTTAAATAGCTTCAGCCATAGTTTCAACTCGTCGTGTGCATCCACAATATCCGGCAGCTTCGACAACTCAAAATAGCACAGGCGCATCTTGTCTGTCAAGCGGGTATGCCGCTTCACCTCAAGCGCCTGAAATTCTGAGTAAAATTCCGGACAGTCAAACAGATCGAACGCAACAATACTTATAATAATTGTACGTGGCAGTCCTCTGTATTTCTGATTCTCTTTGAGTATGCTTGAATACTCACGCGCCCAATAGTACAGTGACCTTTCGGGATAATCGTGTTCATCTTTGACTTGAATCTCCAAATCCACGCATTGCCCGCTAACCATCATGTTTATGTCGAGGCGGCAGAATTTATCTCCGAGAGCATTCGGCGGTATCTCCGAATTGGTAATGATAAACTGCTCTATGCTCTCCACCCGGATATCAAGCAGCGCCGCGACGAGCCGTATAAGCAAATCGGGATGCCGGACAAAAACCATTTTGAACAGCATATCGTCTGTAAGCGTATAATCGAGTTTGGTCATAAGTAAAACATCTCCACGCGCTTTTGGCTATTTCCCAGGGTACTTCGCCATGGCCGCGCGTGGACACTCCCTTCCGGGTCGTAGCCCTTGTTTATGTGTCCTTTATATGGAATAACCGGACAAGGGGGCAAAAAATTTCATTTCAGAGGCGGATTGCGCAATGACGATTTTTTAAGGATGTTATAAAAAAAAGCGCTTTCCGGCGTTCATTGGCAAAAATGTGCTCTGGCGCACAGTGCCATGTACCAGCAGGAAAGCGCTACTCAGATGGCAAAAAGAAAAATTCTCTCTTTGCTCGAAACA
>JAITCI010000079.1 GCA_031283155.1 Spirochaetota bacterium
AATTTAAATTCCCCCCCCCCCCATGAATGTTTTATCTGTAGAAGCGATAACCTGGAAATTAAGGGTGCGACAATATCAAATTTTTTATTGGAGAGAATATGGAATAATTCGATAAACAATGAAACGAGTATTTGTCATTGCAAAAAATGTGGTTTCGCATTTTTTGCAATGCGTCCAACTAAAAATGAAATGGACAAATTATATAAAAATTATAGAGATGTTTTTTATCAAAAACAGCGGCAAAAATATGATTCTTGGTATACAAACGCTATCAACGATTTGTTTGATGATCAAATCGCATACAGAGACAGGCAAGAATTTGCAAATAAATTTTTACATGAACATATGGATGCTGTAGCTATAAAATCTGTATTGGATTATGGTGGAAATAACGGCATACATATTCCGCAAATTTTTATAAATGCAAAAAAGTATGTTTTTGATATAAGTGGAGTTAAGACAGTTGACGGAGTTCAAAGCTTCAATAATATAAACGATGCAAAAAAACAACAATATGATTTTGTTATGTGCGCACATGTTCTTGAGCATGTACCTGAACCAAACCAATTACTGGGCAATTTAAAAGAACTGGTAGCAAAAAATGGTTATTTGTATATTTGCGTTCCTTTTGATTCTCCTTTTTATAAGCACAAAACAGGCAAAGTACAATTTCTTTTTAATAGATACTTTTCTTTTAGGGTAATTTTAGATAGATTTTTACGAGATTGGAAATATCCTTTTATTATGCACGAACATATAAACTATTTTACGGAAGATTCAGTCAAGGAACTGCTGGAAAGGTGCGGATTAACTGTTATAGCGGTCAATACCGTTATAACAAAAAGTGCCCTGGGCAATGGAGAATCTATTAATGTGCTGGCAAAGGCATAGGGAATGTTCTGCAATTCAAATAAAAAAATCAAAAATTACGGCGTTTGTCAGGTATGTATGCGCTTCTCCATACATGGCCTGTTCCAGGCTCAAAAAACACTCAATGTGTTTCAATTCTTTCTCAAAAGGAATCGGCTTCATCTCTTCCAGAGAATTCATATTTCCCCGGAGGTACGCTGAAAATTCTATGGCCGCTTTCTTTGCCCGCGCGGGATCCGTATCGCACATCCGCGAAATGACAGCCAAGCGGCTGTATCCGGCAGCGCGCAGCTTTGAAACAGGTGGGGGTAGCGGAAGCAGCTCCCGCTTTCCCTGCGCTTATGGCCATCCATTTCCAGAAGAAGGAGTACGTACTTCTGGAACGCACAGGGACGCTCCCATCCGGGTCGCAGGCGGAGCCGTAGCTGCCCCGCGCTGTTCGGCATCCTGCCTGCGCGGGGTACTGCCGTTGCCTTGCACGCTTCGCGCCGTGGCAGTTAGGGGAGCATATCCCTCTGATTCCCATCTAAATTAAGTAAAATTACTTGTACAAAATTCCTCTGTTCCCCCTACACAGGCTTACGGCTGCGTTTTTCGCGATCCACAAAGGCGCGGAGCATCGCGTAATAAATCCCATGCGCGCGCAGAAGCTCATGGTGCGTCCCCTCTTCGGCGATGCGCCCTTCCTCGATCACGAGAATGCGATCACACTTCCGCACCGTGGCGAGGCGGTGCGCAATAACGATGACCGTGCGATCCCGGAAGAGCGCCTCCATCGCGGTTTGCACAAGGCGCTCGCTTGCCGCGTCGAGGGAGGAGGTGGCTTCGTCCAGAATCAGCATCGCCGGTTTGTTGACGATGGCGCGCGCGAAAACGATGAGCTGGCGCTCGCCCTGGGAAAGATTGACGCCGTTTTCGTCAAGGTGGCTCGCGTACCCAAGCGGCAGCCGCGCGATAAAGCGATCCGCGCCAACCGCGCACGCCGCCTCTTCGACGGCCGCAGCATCTATGCCTTCGCGCCCCAGCGAAATATTAAAGGCAATGGTGCCCTGAAATATCTCGGGATCCTGCGGCACGATCCCGAGGCGCGAACGATGCGCCTCCGCATTAAGGCCGGATACCTCGGCGCCGTCTATCGCGAGGCTCCCCGAATAGCTATCGTATTCCGCCGCGAGAAGACGCGCAAAGGTGGTCTTTCCGCTCCCGGTAGCGCCCACAAGCGCCACCGATTCGCCGGATCGCGCCTGAAAGGAGAGCGCGTGTATGATCCCGCGGCCAGGCCCGCCATCGGGCGCGGTATACGCGAACGAAAGATCGCGGGCGCCGATCATCCCCCTGGATGCGACGGGCAGCGTATCGCCGCCGCAGGCAATGCGCGTATCCAGAAGACCAAATATTCTTTCAATCGAGGTGAATACTCCCTGCAAGACCGCAATCCGGTTGGAGAATTCCCTGAGCGGCTCGAATATCTGCTGCAAACACGCTACCGAGGCGATGAGTACGCCCGGGGTGATCGCGCGGCTCGAGAACGCGAAATACAGAAGCACGCCC
The DNA here is from genome assembly GCA_031283155.1 of Spirochaetota bacterium. Classification (GTDB taxonomy): domain Bacteria; phylum Spirochaetota; class JAGLSM01; order JAGLSM01; family JAKPMW01; genus JAKPMW01. The sequence goes on from JAITCI010000079.1 coordinate 2,422, forward strand.
AGCGCTATCGCGGAGAGTCCCTCAATGATTGAGTTCAGCACCGAGTCGAGTATCACGCTCTTCATCTGCGCGTCGCGGTACGCATTGCTCGCGCTTTCAAAGCGCCGCTCGGCATCGTCCTCCGCCGCGAGGGTATGTATCGTGGCGCAGGCGGCGACGCACTCCTGGGTAAAACCATTCAGCACCGCGAGTTTCGCGCGCGCGAAGAGCATCGCCTTTTGGAGGGAGCGTGAGAAGAGGCCGATCAGACAGCCCACAACAGGCAGAAAGGCGAGCGCGATAAACACAAGGGGACCCGAGATCATCACGAGCGCCGCGAGCGATCCCGCGAGCGCTACCAGATCGGCGGCTGCGCCGAATACCCCATGTCCGAGGGACTCCGAAAGCGCGTCAAAATCACTGGTCGCGCGCGTTACCAGCACGCCGGAGAGCTGGCGATCATGGAAGGCTGCGGGGAGGGTGATCAGATGGTTCGCGAGATCGTGCCGGAGATCGCGCACAACGCGCTGCACCAGCACGGCCATCAGGTAGCGCTGCAGGGACAGCACCGCAAATTCGGCTACAAATATACCGACAAACATGAAAATATAGAGCGTAAGGGCGGAGGCGTCCCCCGCCTGCATCCCCTCGTCTATCGCAAGCCGGATGGTGTTGGGCAGGAGCATCAGAAACAGCGCGGAGAATGGCGCGAGCGCAACGACTATGATAAAAGACTTCTTCCGCCGCATGATCCAGGGCCAAAGGCGCATGAGCAGCCGCAAGCCCGCGAATACCGACCGCCGCTTAGCCATCATCGCCTCCGCGATCAAAATGCGGACGCCGCGCTTCCAGTTCCGCATACGATCCGCGATCAAGGATCCTGCCGCCCGAAAACAGCAGCACCTCGTCGCAGTTCCCGAGTACCGAGGGGCGGTGCGAAGCGACAATGATGGTTTTGCGCAGCGCCAGGACTGCATCGATCAGGCGCTTCTCGGTTTTCTGATCGACGGCGGAAAATATATCGTCCAGCAAGAGGAGTTCCGGTTCGCGCAAAAAAAGACGCGCGAGCGCAAGCCGCTGCCGCTGCCCGCCGGAGAGCCGCATCCCCTTTTCGCCCGTTATGGTATCGAGCCCATCCGTAAAACCGCGCACCTCGTCCGCTATCGCCGCGCGGTAAAGCGCGTGATAAATTTCCTCATCGGAAAATGCTTTCTCCAGACCGAAAACCATATTGGCGCGGATGGAGTCCGAAAAAAAGCGCGCGGTCTGGAGGGCATAGCCGATTTTTCTGCGCAAGTGCGCGGGTTCCCATGCGAGTACGTCCCTGCCCTGAAAAAAAATGCTTCCCTCCGGCGGTTCCTCAAAGCGCGTAATCAGATCAAACAAGAGGCTCTTGCCCGAACCGATTGCCCCCGCGATGCCCAGTACGGTTTGCTCCGCAACCGAAAAAGAAACGTCATCTATTTTGAAATTCGTTTTTTCACTCCGGAACTCGCGCGATAGCGAGGAAACGGTCAGAATCTGAGGCGCGGATGATTGCGTTCCGCGCTGCTCTGCGCCGCGGCATCCTGTTTCCTCAGGAAACGCAAAGATATCCGCGATACGGGCATGGGCGCTCCGCGCGCGCTCGATGAGGGCGATGATCCCGCCGCCAAAAGCGAGCGGAACCGCGAGGCTTGCCATATACACATTAAAGACCATGATGTCGCCCGCCTGCAGCCGCCCGGCGATAACCTCCGCGCCGCCATACGCCAGCACGATGGTTTGGGCGATCCGCACCGATATGCCCGCGAGCGGAATGACGATGGTTTGCAAAAGCGCGAGGCGGCGAAAACTGCGGTACACCTCTTCGTTGGCGTCGTCGATGCGCTCAAGAAATGCCGCGCGCGCTGTGTGCAGCCGGATCGACGCGATACCGCGAAAACTCTCCGTCATCACAGCGGAAAGCGAGCCGATGGCCGTTTGGTTCTGCATGGACGCCGCGTGTATCTTCGGCAGGAGCGCGCGAATCAGAAACACTATCGGGATGAATGGAAGCAGCGCGCAAAGCGTCAGCCCGGCGTGAAAAGAGAGCATCGCGCCGATGGTCATCGCGAGCAGCAAAATTACATTTGCGACAGACAGCATCCCAAACGCAAACAGGATACGTAAATATCCGGTGTCATTCGCGATGCGCGAGACCAGATCGCCCTGCCCAAATCGATAGAGGATTTCTCTGGGCGCGCGCATGATGCGGCCAAAGAGGTCAAGCCGCGCCTCCGCCTCGACCCTTCGACCCGGCCAGAAAAACAGGATGCGCGAGAGCACGCGCGCAACGATAAGCAGACACCCAAGCGCGATGATGGCGAGCGGAATCGATGTCCAGCCTTGCGCGAGTGCGCCGGAAACGCCCGGTTCGGAGAGCGCGGGAACAATTTCGCCGACCGCCGCAAACACCTCCGGCACATCGGGCGCTGTATCGGTGAGCGCGTTGACCAGATCGCGCGCGAGGCGCGGAAGGAGCAGGACAATCGCGTTGGTGATGGTAAGAAAGACCGCCCCGCCCAGATACCAGAACCAGAGCGGGAAAACATATTTCCTCGCGAAATCGGCGAGGCTAGAACATGGACGTTCTGTCCCGATACTGTTCGTCGCGATAGCGACGATACTATCCTTCCTTGCAGTCACGCCCGAAGGGCGTATCGCGGTCATGGCGGAGTACCTTTACGCCCTGTAGGTGCTAGGGGGTAATGACCGCTTTTGCGAGGGCTGGCTGATTCTGGAGTTTCTGACGTGCGCATTGTGGGTAAAAGATACGGCGGAGACGCGCTGCGAGGTGCGCGAAATTGCGCACACGGTGGGGAAAATAAAAACAAAACCCGTTAAGTTGCGGAATATAGCGAAATACAGATTCAATGAAGCAAGCGCGCGAATTTTCCAAAAAGCTTTATAACCCCGCCCCAACGACAGGATGTCGTGCTCCGAGCTGCGACAAGGATGTCGCAAGTAAGCGAGGAGACCGTTCAGCCTCGTTGGCTTCCCCCGCCTTTTGGTATAGCTAAGATGCGCATACGTTTTTTCGGACGTCGCTCGAAAACAAGGATGTTTTCGCCCCAAGCGCTCCCGAAGCAGGAGTACGTGCTTCGGGAAGGCGCATAGCGTGTAGAGCAGGCGCGATCAGCAAGATGTACATCTGCTCGCACTGTGCGTTTCGCGTCGGCAGGGGACTCGCATCCTGCCCCGCGCTTTTTGCCATCCTGTTTGGCGCGGGGCAGTAATTCGCGGCTTTGGACGAGTGGGGGTGCCGGAGGCTGCTTTGCAGCCGAAGGCAGGGGGAGGCTTTACCGCAGATTGCAGGGCAATAGCAATTTACTTAAAGGAATAGGGGACGTTGCCTCCCCCCTCCGCAACTGCCGCCGCTCAATCCTTCGACGCTCTGTCTCTCAGCGCTGCGTACTTAATCTGCAATCCAAAGAGATTGATGAAGCCCTCGGCGTCCCTTTGGTTATACACAGTCTCCTTCTCAAAGGTCGCGAGTTCGGCGTTATACATGGAATATTTGCTGCGCCGACCGAGGGTGATCATATTGCCCTTATGGAGCCGCAGGCGCACCTCGCCTGTGACCTTCTCCTGCGTTGTGTCGATGAAGGCGTCGAGCGCCTGCTTTAACGGGCAGAACCACTCGCCGTTATACGCCATCTCCGCGTATTTAAGCGCGATATGCTGCTTGAAGTGCATGGTGGCGCGGTCGAGGACGAGGGTCTCCAACTGGCGGTGCGCCTGCCAGAGCAGGGTGCCGCCGGGGGTCTCGTATACCCCGCGGCTCTTGATCCCAACGAGGCGGTTCTCGACGATATCAACGCGCCCGATGCCGTGCCGCCCGCCGTATTCGTTCAATGTTTTCAGCAGATTATAGGGCGAGAGGGCAGTCCCGTTCACGGAGACCGGCATACCCGCCTCAAACAGAATCGCGACTTCCTCGGGCGTGTCGGGGGCGCTCTCAATATTCGCGGTGGTCAGGAACATATCCGCGCGCGGCTCGTTCCAGGGATCCTCCAGGACGCCGCCCTCATAAGAAATATGCAGGCAATTTTTATCCATGGAATAGGGCTTCTCGACCGTGGCCGGAACAGGGATGCCGTTCTCCTGCGCGAAAGCGATCAGCTCCGTGCGCGACTTGAAATCCCAGGTACGCCAGGGGGCGATGATCACGAGATCGGGCGCGAGCGCCTTGAAGGTAAGCTCAAAGCGCACCTGATCGTTGCCCTTGCCGGTCGCGCCATGCGAAACCGCCCAGGCGCCTTCCTTGCGCGCAACGTCCACCTGGTGCTTCGCGATCAGCGGGCGCGCGAGCGAGGTCCCGAGGAGGTACTGATCCTCATACACGGCGCCGGCCTTGAGCGCGCGGAACACATAGTCCCGCACAAATTCTTCTTTGAGGTCAAGAATGTGGACGCTCGCGGCGCCCGTCTTTCGCGCCTTCTCTTCGAGTCCGTCGAGTTCATGCTCGAGCCCAACGTCCGCCGCGTAGGCAACTATATCGGCGTCATAATTTTTTTGCAGCCACTTGAGGATAACCGAGGTATCCAGCCCGCCGGAATACGCGAGCACTATTTTCTTTTTTGCCATACTGCCCTCCCCAAACCTGTACCAGAGATATGTACAAAAATAAGCATTTTTGGGAGTGTGCGCCCTACCCGCGCCCCAGAAGCAATGCCATGATCGCCTTTTGGACGTGCATACGGTTTTCCGCCTCGTCAAATACAACGGAATGCGCGGAATCGATAACGCTGTCGGTAATCTCTTCGCCGCGATGCGCGGGGAGGCAATGCTCCACGATAACGTCCGGCTTCGCGAGCGCGAGGATCTCGTCGTTTAACTGGTAATCTTTGAAGGCGGCGGCGCGCGCCTCGCGTTCCTTCTCCTGCCCCATGCTTGCCCAGACGTCGGTATAGAGACAATCGGCGCCGCGGACGGCTTCCCGCAGATTGACCGCGCGCTGTATGGTTGCGCCGGAGATGGCTTTCTTGCGCGCCTTCTCGATAACTGCATCTTTCAGCATATAGCCCTCGGGCGAAACGCACACAAAGTGCATACCGGTCAGCGCGGCGGCGTAGGCCAAAGAATTCGCGACATTATTGCCGTCGCCGATAAAAACCAGTTTTTGCCCCATCAGCGTTTTGCGATGCTCCAGGATCGTGAAGAGATCCGCGAGCGCCTGGCAGGGATGCTCATCGTCGGAGAGACCGTTGATAACCGGAATGGAGGCGTGTTTAGCCATATCGAGAATGGCCTGATGCGAAAAGGTGCGCAGCATCAGGATATGGACAAAGCGTTCCATATTTTTGGCGACGTCGTAGATGGATTCGCGCTCGCCGAGCTTGAAATTGCCCTGATCAAGATAGATCGCGTGCCCGCCAAGCTCAAGCATCCCCGCTTCAAACGAGACGCGCGTCCTGAGCGAGGCCTTCTCAAAGATCATCCCGAGGATCTTGCCCCTAAGATACGGACGATGGCGGGATCGCGGGCGCTTTAACCGCGCCGTGGTCTCAAAGATCTGCAAAACGTCCGCAGGTTGCAGGGACTCCATCGAAACGAGGTCTTTCATCCGAAAGCGCCGCATACGCAATTCCCCTTCATTATAAAGCCGCGTGAAACTCCGTGCCGATCCCGCCGTTCGTAAATATCTCGAGCAGCAGGGCATGGGGTTCCAGTCCGCTGATGATATGCACCTTTTCGACGCCGTGCCGGAGACATTCGACTATCGATTGTATTTTCGGAAGCATCCCGCCGCTGATGGTGCCGTCCGCGATCAGCGCCTCCGCCTCGAGCGCCCCGAGTTCCGAAATCAGCGTGCCCGGGTCGCGCGGATCGCGGAGTACCCCCGGGATGTCGCTTAAATAAATGAGTTTTTTGGCGCAAATCGCCTGCGCGATGCGGCTTGCGGCATGATCCGCATTCAGGTTATAGCTCCTGCCGCCCTCGCCGTAGGCCACGGGCGAGATCACGGGGATAAAGCCGCCCGTGAGCAGATGCTCAATAACATCGCCCGCGACCGACTCGATGATCCCCACCTGGCCATAGGTCCCGCCATTCGCGTCCGTATACGGAAGCGCGCGGATCAGCGGGCCGTCCTTGCCCGAAATCCCAAGCGCCTTTCCCCCGTAACGGTTGATGAGGGTGACGATATCCTTATTGGAGCGCCCCGAGAGTACCATCTCCACGATGCGCATGGTCTCCTCATTCGTCACGCGCAGACCGTTTTTGAATTCGTTCTGGATCCCGAGGCGCTGCAGCATCTCGTTGATATGCTTGCCGCCGCCATGCACCACCACCAACTGTATCCCGACGAGCTTCAGGAGAGCAATATCCCCCGCGATGCGCGTACACTGCGCCTCGTCCAGCAGGGTGCTGCCGCCCAGTTTCACGACAAAGGGTTTGCCCGTGAATTCGCGGATGTAGGGCAGCGCCTCGATCAGTATCTCGGGTTGAAGGAGTCTTCTTTTCATGGCAGTCCCGTATAGCCGCTTGTCAGAGCGCGAGCTCTTCGGAAAAACCGAAGGCGATATTCATATTTTGCACGGCCTGACCCGCCGCGCCCTTCACGAGATTATCGATGGCGCTTATCGCTATGAGCGTACCGTCTACGCCCGAGGGAACAACGGTACACACGCAAAGATTCGTATGCGCCACCCGCGCGGTCTCCGGCAGGGTATCCTCGAGAACGCGCACAAAGGGCTCGCCCTCGTAAAAATGCGCCAGAAAACAGCGGCACTCCTCGGCCTGAAAATCGCTCCTGAAATATATTGTGGAGAGGATGCCGCGCTCTATCGGCAGAAGGTGCGGCGTAAAAACAAGATCCACCGCGCCCTTCCCCGCTGAGTTTAATTCCTGCGCGATCTCCGGCGTATGCCTGTGCGTCCCGACGCCGTAGGCGCGGAAATTTTCGTTGATCTGCATAAAGGCGGCGTCCGCCGTTATTTTTCTGCCCATGCCGGAAACCCCGGATTTTGAGTCCACGATAACGCTCCCGTCGGAGACGCACCCCTTATGCACAAGGGGCAACATCGGGATCAGCACAGAAGTCGGATAGCAGCCCGGATTCGCGATCAGGCGTGCGCCGCGCAAGGCGTCGCGGTTCCATTCCGAAAGCCCATACACAGCCTTGGGCAGCAGCGCGCCTGCGGTATGCGGGTGTTTATACCACTTTTCGTACACAAGCGCGTCCTTCAGGCGGAAGGCGGCGGAGAGATCGATCACGCGGGCAGAGCGCAGAAACGCCTCCGCGTGTTCCAGGGACGACTCCGGCGGGAGCGCCAGGAAAACAACGTCGGCCTGGTTCGCCAGTTGCTGCGCGTCGAGGGGCACAAAATGCGGATCAAAGCCGCCGGCCTGCTCCGGCAGAAAATCGCTGATCGGGCGTCCCGCGCATTGCTCCGAGGTGATAAAGCTGATCGAGACCTGCGGATGCCGCGCCAGGATCCGGAAGAGTTCCAACCCGCTGTACCCGGCGGCACCGGCTATGCCTGCGCGAATTGTGTCCATAAATCTGTCCTTTACGGTTTATTCTGCATCGGTGCTTTCGCGGGCTGCGGCCCGGCGGAAACAGGGGGGGCCGCTTTGGCGGGCGCTGCCCCTGCGGGCGGACGCAGCGCGCTCGCAGGAGTCAGAACTGCCGCACGGGGCTGGCTCTCCGCAAGCGAAGCGTGCTTCGCGGCCTCCTGCTCGCGGATGAGCCTTTCTATCTCGCCGCTGACCTCGGGGTGCTCCACCAAAAACTGCCGCAGGTTTTCCTTGCCCTGCCCGATCCGCTCGTTGCGGAAGGAGTACCATGTGCCGCTCTTCTCCACAATCCCGCGTTCAACGCCAAGACTCACAATATCGCTCTCGCGGCTGATGCCCTTTCCGAATATGATTTGAAATTCGCATTGGCGGAAGGGCGGCGCGACCTTATTTTTTACCACCTTCACGCGCACCAGGTTCCCGTATGCCTCTTCCCCCTGCTTCAGGGTTTCAATCCGCCGGATATCCATCCGCACCGAGGAGTAAAACTTGAGCGCGTTGCCGCCGGTGGTGGTTTCCGGGCTGCCATAGCCGGTCACGCCGATTTTCATGCGGATCTGGTTGATGAAAATGAC
>JAITCI010000039.1 GCA_031283155.1 Spirochaetota bacterium
CCCCTCCCCCCCCCCCGCGCAGGCAGCGAAAACAAGCAAAAGCGCGAGTAGCGCTGTTCCACCCGGAAGTATTATTGCCCCCGGGGGTTGCCCCCCCCCCCCCCCCCATCACAACAGACAAGGGCAAGCGTACATACAACCACTGACACATCGCGTTTCTGATTTTCATTATATACTCCCTTTTTTGAGTCTTTGAGCCTTGACGCAAAACACAGGCACCGCGCTCGCAGAGCCGTTTGGACAATGTAGCTTTTGGGCATTCTCAAAGCCTAAATATAGCATTATAAGGCCGTCACATGGCCTAAAAATTTCAAAATCCCACCCTTTTTTTTGGCTGTTTTCTTCTATGAAACTTTCGTGTAATTTGTGGCCAATGTTTTTTATTCGTCGTATTCGCGGATCAACAAGGCGATAGCAACTCTGAGACAGCAGGACTCTGGGAGCCATCCCACATATACACAGAGACGCCCAAAACCGCGTCCATTCCGAAAAAACTCAATCCGTTTGCCTTTCTCCCATAAAATACGCTACAATTTCTACCATGCTTAGCAAACGCGCGTCCGGATACAAACAGGCAAAACGAAGGAGGTCTCCTTCCGGGTACAAAACGCAAAATACCCGGTGGCGCAGGCTGCGTAAACGGATTGGCGCGCACATCGGCACAATCAACCAAAAGGGGCATGAGCATATCACGCTCATGATTGTACCCCATGCCGCAAATACCCCCGTTTTTACCATACGTATCTCAAAATATATCATCCTCTTTATTTCCCTCCTGCTTGTCATTACCATGGCGTTTTCTATTTTCGCTTTTGCCGACAAGAGATACTCGGATCCCCAGATCGCGATGCTTGACCGTCAGGTGCAGATGCAGGAGGATGTGCTCGACCAGTTTGTGCGCAACGCCGGGAAACTCGATTCCGGGATGAGGGACTTTGTCGGCAATCTGCGGTCAATCACGCAAACAACAAGCGGGCTGCCTCTTTCGCGAATGCGGCTCTTTTCGGGTTTGACCCCCTATCCAAACGGGCGGAGCGAACTTGAGCAGAATACAGGGAGTTTTGTCAAAGAAATCCGCCTCCTGGATTCCATCAACTTCAATATCCTGCGCGCGGCGCAGCAGCTTGATCGCGTTCAGAATCTGCTGCTCTCGCTGCGCCCGCACGTGCGCTTTCAGTTTTTCCGGCACCGCGAACGCGCTCCCGTTGGGAACGGCCCGGCATTCTGGCCGGTTGACAACGGCGGAACCATTACCTCGCCCTTCGGGGATCGCCTGAATTTTGACGCCGGGAGGTTCACCAGGCATAACGGGGTGGATATCGGCAATACCCACGGCAGCATCATCCGCGCCACCGCTCCGGGCGAGGTGATCCGCGTGGACTACGAGCCGCGCGGCTACGGCCTGTACATCGAGGTCAAACACGACGACGGCTTTATAAGCCGCTACGCACACCTCGACAAGCAGGAGGTATTCAAAGGCGATCTTGTGTACCAGGGGCAGATCGTCGGACGAATGGGGCGCACCGGCCTTGCCACCGGCGATCACGTCCACTATGAGGTTATGCAGGACGGGAATTTTCTTGATCCCACAGGCTTTATGGGCAATAAATTTACGCCCGCAAACCTGCCGCAGCCGTAACGAGAAGCCTTGCCGCGCATGGTGCCGCCGGAATAGCTTTACATATACATCTTTGCGTCAGGGAAAAAACAGGGATGCGCATTCTGAAAAAATTACCCGCCCGAATGCGGATCCGAAAGCTGGGGTTGTCCAACCTGGATCTGCGCATCCTGACGCGGCTCTCCCAGAGCCCCGCGCATCTTTCCGCCCTCCTCCCGCTTGCCGGGGAAAAATCGCTTGAACTGATTTCGATAACCATTGGGCAGCATTTCTCAAAAACCTTAAAGGGGCTGGCGCAGCGGGATCTCATCCTGCCTTCGGGCGAGGGATACCGCCTCACCGCGCACGGGAAAGAGGTTCTGCGCCGCATCCCGCCCGCGTACCGCCGGATACGCGAACCCACAAGCGCATTCGCGTCGGCGGCAACGATTATCCTTTATCTCGCGGCCGGACTTGCCGCGCTCATCCTTTTTTTTATTTCAGAAAGCGGCGAACTCCTCGCGGCGTCAATTATGTTTTTGAATTATATTCTTTCTTTCCTGATAACATGGAAGGGATTAAATTCCCCGCGCGAAAAACTGACCGCGAAGGCCATCGCCTGCATGAGCCTCGTCAGCGGGATTGGGCTCGCCGCGATTGGGGTGGAGAGCCTCTTTGCGCCCTTTATAGTCCGCCAGCTTTTGTATATTACGCTGACGATTATTCTTTTATGCGGCCTGGGCATTGCCTTTGCGTACCTTGCGCGCATACAGCTTATGCTTGGGCAAAAATACGCCTCGTTTTCATCGGTTGCGCTTTCGGAGTCGGCGCGCCATTATGCCTGGCTGTGTTTCGGCGCGGTTCTCTTTTGCCTCTGCTCGTACCTCTCCCTGCATTTTGTGGTTTCCTTTTTTATGATCGCCTGCGGATTTTCTCTCCTGATCCGCTCCGGGCGCATGATCGAATCGGCGCTCAAATGTTCCTCGGTACGGCTGGCGTTTATACGCTGGTTTGAGCAGCTTTCGCGGCACAGCCGCGAACTCTTCTTTCAGATATGGCTCGAAAAACTCCTGGGCGAGCGCCCCCTGACCAAAGACGAAATCGTATCCATATATACGTATCATTTTGTAAAACAAAAAACGCCTTACTTCGACAAGGTCATGCTCGATCTCTCGCGCGACGCCTGGTTCATCACCAACCTCGACACGCTTTTGGGCTACCTCCTCTTTGACAAACGCATACGCATTATCGATGATCGCTTTGTGCGGGCATAAAAAACGGAAATATCCGATAAAATAAACTTTACATATTGTATTTTTATTTTGTTACGGCGTCCGGAGTTTTTCAGCCCCTCGCAAGAGCGTACATCCATGTACGCGCTCGGGACAGAACCTCCTGTTCCAAGTGATCGCAAACTGGCGAAATATGTCATCAGCCAAAAAGTATATGGGCATACCTTATTTCTTCGGAGCGTATCCGGCGGGGCTTTCCTGATCCGGCTTCCGGATAGTGCGCCGTTTTATTGCCGCGCCTTGCGAACAGACCGAAAGAGATCGGCCAGGATCGCGTCCGCGCGCATGGCGCGGTATCCATCCGGATCCGGCAATATTTCGGCGCTCCAGCGGAAGCGGTCAAAAGTATACAGATAGGATTCATCCTGCGCGCAATTCGGGTATCTGGCGTACCACACCGGATGGTGCGTTCGCATATACTGTTCAGCCAGAGCGGCCGCCTGCGACGCCCTGTAGCCGGACCGCGTTCCATTGATCATCACGCCCGGCGGGCTCGCGTGTACCATAACCGCGCTGCCGTCCGCGCATACCCCAAGCGATATCCAAACGTGCCTCTCATTGCCCATGATATCGCCCGCCTGGAGATCGCGCGCGCTGCCCCGGTATGCGCTCAGCCCCCAGTTGCGGCTCACGAGGGACTGCACCATATTGCTCGCCCATGTGACATACCCTGTATCATTCGGAAAGAGATTGTAGAGCGCCCAGCCCAGATAGCCCGTGCAGTCCAGACCGTCATGGATCATATAGGCCGTGCCGCGCAGGCTATAGGCGCTTGTTTGCCTGCTGAAAAATTCCTTCCACCTCGGGCTGCATCCGATGCGCATGGCTTCGGGGCCGGCGGCGTTGTCGGCCATATTCCAGCCTCCGCCCCAGATATACATGGTTTCGCCCACGGGCTGTAAAGCGATTTGCAGAAACTGTTTCAGGGTTTTGACCGGCGCGTCCGGCGCTTTATGCGCGGGAGTACAAATCTTTATGGCTGCGAGTATCAGCAGCGCGATAACAATGGGCAAGAGCGCTACCAGAGATTTTATACGCACAACGCCGCCGCCAAATGAGTGTTCAATATACCCGTGGATGAGCGGACACGTGTCCGCCCATCGCGGGAATAATACGCATTTAATCCCGCGATGGCTCTTGTTTCCCGGAGCTTGCAAGCTGCGCATTTACCCAGCGGATACCCTCCGCACTGAGCCACGCGAAACGCCCCCGGCCTTGCCGAGGCATACAAAGCGCGCCGGATATATGCCATGCAACCGGAATACAAACAACGTCATTCGCCTCTCCGGCAAGCGGTTCAAAGGCTTTAAGAATTTTCTTGTCTGCGGCTTCCGCAATGCCGCAGCGCGCATAGCGCGGAGCGGCATTACCGGGAAAAAGGAATACGGGGTTTTCAAGAACCACGCCGATATACATGACGTTTATGATTCCGCCGACAACCAGAATATCGCCTTCCCGCACTTTCTTCAGATAATTCAGATAACAAGCCCGGACATCCCAGACATACGGAAAGCCTTGATCAAAGATATCCGGATGGATATACCGCATACCCATGCGCCAATAATTTTTGCCCATGTATATATTCCTTTCGACCCCAAAATCAATTCCTGAACGCCCAGCCTGGATATCCCAACTGGATCAAACGTTTTTGCGTTACAAGGCTAAGATTGGGAGAACCCTTAAAAGCGTAATTGCCTTGCTTATCGGCAAAAATGATTTTTGTTACTGTTTCAGGCACAACAACAGAAACAAGATCGGCGCAATCCCTGAAACTCAGTTCGCCAATAGACCGGATGGATGCGGGCAGGGTTATAGCTGCAAGGGCTGTGCCTCCAAATATATAATCGGGGATATGCGTGACGCCTTCCGGGATATGTACCGACCTGAGATTTGCGCACCCGCTGAACATCCAATCTGGAAGTTTCGTCAAACCTGCGGGAAGAGTAATGGATTCAAGGGCTGTCACCATAAATGCTCCTGAGCCAACCATCTGTACATTCTCGGGAAGAGTAAGCGCCTTCAGTTGTACGCACCACCGAAATGCGTATTGTCCAATACGAACCAGACTTTGGGGTAAAATAACCGACGCCAGATTGGGACAAGATTCAAAAGCAAAATCGCCAATATTGCTTACACCCTCGGGAATAATAACGCTTGTAATATTTTTATTTCCATAAAAGGCTCTTCTGCTGATTACGAACACCGGCATATCCTGTATCTTAGCGGGTATACGGACTACCGCTGCCGTACCCGTATATTGCGTGATGACAACTCCGGTGTGATCATCTGTCATTATAACAGTAAAGTCTTTCCCGCTCGCTTCCTGAACTGCATTGCTTTGCGGCGGTTCCGCTTTCCATCCCAAAAACACAAACGCCAAAACAAGTACCCAAACAAAACACCTTTTCATGCTGCATCTCCTTTCGTTCTAAAACCCTCCGGTGTACCCTACCCTCTGGAGCGCTGCCTGACTGGGAAGAGACAAGCGCGAACAGCCCGCAAACGCAGAGCCGTAAAAATTGGCGGAGCCTGTTCCCCAGGAGAGCGTGGCCGGAAATTGTATCTGCGCGACCGATTCGGGAAGAGTGATTTTCCCGAGGGCGGAGCAGTTTTCAAAAGCGCCCGGCCCTATAAGCCGGATAGCGGCGGGCAGCTTTACTTCCTCAAGACTGCCGCACCCCGCAAAGCTGTCCGGCGGGATCTGCGTGATCCCCTCGGGAATGACTACCTGCTTAAGATTTGCGCACCGCGAAAAGACCTCCGCGCCGAATTCCAGCGTGTTCGGCGGCAAGGTAATTTTCTCAATCGCCGAATGCATAAACGCCTTATTCCCGATCTTTGCGAGGGCGTCCGGCAGCTCGACTGTGGTCAGTTTGGGGCATCCGTAAAATGCCTCCGCGCCGATTTCCGTTACGCTCTTGGGGACAACAACGCTGGTGATATATCTGTTCTCGCGAAACGCGCCCTCGCCAATCACGCGCACCGGCATATTCTGGAGCGTATCCGGTATGCGAAGCTGCTTGACCTTGCCCCGGAATTTTTTAATGACAGCTCCCGCCCCGTCGCGCCGGTCAAGCCCCAGTTCAAAATCACTTTCGCTGACCTCAAGGACTTCGTCGTCGTCCGTCTCGCCAAGGAATTCCACGCTCACCGCTGTATTGTTTTCCGCCGCATACGCAAATTTGATACGCACACTGTCCGACGTACCCGAGACATTGTTTTTTGTCCAAAGCCTGATGGTACGCACCTGCCTTTCTTTGGTGCTCTCTTCGGGAATCCTGCGCATATCCTCCAGGCTGTATTGAACCAGTTCCCGCGCGATCTCGGGCGTTACCCGTCTCCCCTGCCAGATACTGTTTTTAAGGCTCTCGTATATATTGGTATTGAGTTCATTGATCAGTTTCGCCTGCGCCTCAACGTCCATCTTCGCGTAGTCCGCGCCCTTCAAAACAGGGATGAGTACAAGGAGGGCAATAATGACGATAACGCCGCCCAGGATCCCGAGAACAAGTTTTTTATTGCGCTGATACACCGCGCCGAGCGCGCTCAGGGTGAACGCGGATTTTTGCGCGCACCACGGATTGCATCCGGCGGTACCCGGGAGGCAACACAGGAAGGCAATGAACCAGATTACCCATGCAAGGACGGCAATATCAATGATTGAAGCGTTATGATATCGCACAAACCAATACATTGTTACAACCGGATCTATTGTATGCAGAGAACCTTTCAGCACAAGACCTGATACTAAAAGCAAAATAGAAATAATCATCGGGCCGCAAAAGAGCCAAATCCATTTTTCATTCTTATCCCTGTCATGCAGTCTCTTGATCGTGGGCGCGAATCCCAAAATCAAAGTGATGCAGGACGCCAATATAGCCCCTGCCAATACGCCCGGAAAATTAAATATCGCTCCTGCAAAAAACATTGCGATGATCTCTATCACCGCAAGCGCCAGCATGGCGGTAATATACGGCGCACGGGGCAATCGCCCGTCCGTGCTGAAGAACAGCCAGCGCAGATTCCGGGGATTCCGGCTTTGCACGTGCTCGCAAAATTGAGCGGTCGCGCCAGGTGCCGCGCCGTCTTTTGTTATAAGCAGTCCTTTGCCGTCTTTGAACTTGCCTGTGATGATCATGATTAAATCCACTATGTACCATATACCAAGACCGGCAAGGGTACAGAGATACAGAATACCTGTGCCGATTTTACCAACGTAAAACCTGTGGACTCCCAAAAAGAGACAGAGCAGCAGCGTGACCATCCAGTCTTTTTCTGATCTCTCTCCGGAACCCGCTCCGGATTTTGCGCTAATTATCGAACCGCAATGCTTGCATTTTATCGCCCCGTCGGCGATCTCCTCCTTGCAATACGGACAAATCATAGACTACCTCTTTCATGTTGCGTTTTATTTCCGCCCGCCATCTTGGCGCCGACAGAATATGCCGTAATACTTCCTTAATACTTGAATAATAATGAAGTTATGCGGCGTCGTAAAGGAAATATCACATCCTTAAAATGAGGTGTATATGCCATAGGATGTGAAAATGACGAATCTCCGGGAACTCCTGGCCGCCAATATAAAGACATTCAGAAAGGAATCAGGGCTCACGCAGTCAAAATTGGCTGAAAAAGTAGGCGCTACGACACGCTACATCGCAAAAATTGAAGGGGGGGAAAATTACCCTTCCCCGGAGATGATTGAACGGATAGCTTTTGCTCTGAATAAAGACGCCCTTGATATGTTCAATATATTCTCTCCGCAGGAAGACTGGAAAGAGAGAGTCCTTTCAAAGCTGGAAAATGTGCTTCAGCAGGAATTGTGCGCGCTTAAAAACAAACCCCACAGACCAAAGGGCAAAATTTAGGCAGCGTTGCCGCAAAAAAACAAAGCTTTTGGCCACGATGCTGTTCGTCGCGACGCGAAGCGCGCAGAGCGAGCGACGCCTATAATTTTCCTACCAGCCGCGCTCGTAGAGCGCTATCACACGAAAAAACTCGAAGCTGTAGCGCCCGTCACGGTGTGCGCATGGCGGGGGCGCGACTGCATGGAAGAATTTTAACGTTGCTTCGCAACGAACAGTATCGTCGCGACGCGAATACCCACAGGGCACAAGTCGCGCAGAGCGAGCGACGGCTATAATCCCTCCTTCCAGCCGCGACCGACCGAAGGAAGGGCGCTATATGACTCAAAGACAAAAACAATAATTGGTGTGAATACAAAACTGCCGACTGAAAAACGGTTTCACTGCTACCATCATATCTTTTGGTCTTTGTTTTTACACCAGAATTTTTAATTCTTTATTCGATCCTTTATTCGTGAATTTCGTGGCCAATGTATTTGCTTCTACAGCTCTGCGGAAAGTTTATTTCAGAGGCAAGTACGTTTGGCACATCCGAAGAGCGGCAGAGCGTTCTCTCCTTCCCTCAAGACGCGCGTGTACATCCGTATGCAGCAACTGTTCACCAAAAAAACACGATACGCAGCCCGTGCCGCTATGAAAATTTTCAGCCCTTTGTATACCACGCGCCTTTGGTCGCGCCATGTTTGCGCAGGAATCCATGAGCCGTCAGGGATTTCAGATTTTTCTTAACAGTTTCGATATTCATATTCAGCCTGGCCGCGATTTCCGAAGAAGCGAGTTCCGGCGCGTCGTTGAACAGCTCCAGAATGGCCCGCTGATTGCGCGTCATGCCGGAAACGCCGCTGGCCAGAGTGCCGATCTTGCTTTCCAGATGTCTCTTTTGCTTCTGGAGCGCCGTCAGAAAAAACGCAAGCCAGGGTTCATAATTGACTTTATTGCCCCAGATGCCCTTTTGCGTTCTCTGGAGGGCGCGGTAATAGCCTTCCTTGCTGGTTTCGATTATGGCTTCCAGAGAGCTGTAGGGCATATAGGCATACCCCTTTTTTAAGAGGAGCATGGTGGTCAGCGCGCGCGACAGCCGGCCATTCCCGTCCTGGAATGGATGGATGGCAAGAAAATGTACAACAAATATTCCAATGACAATCAACGGGTGCAGGAATGGATCATCGAGATTTTTGCGTGTCCATTCCGCCAGCTCCTCCATCAAGCGCGGCGTATCAAAGGGCGTGGCTGTCGCAAATACGATTCCGATTTCCATGCCGTCCGGATCGAAAGCGGCGACCTGATTCGGCAGTTTTTTGTATTCGCCGCGATGCTTCTCGTCCTTGCCTACATAGCGAAGCAGAGTCTGGTGCAGCTGCTTGATATAATTTTCAGTGAGCGGGATGACCGAATAATCGTCAAAGACAATATCCATGAGTTCGGCATACCCCGCGACCTCTTCTTCGTCCCGGGACTGGAAGGATTTTTTTTGCATCCGCGAGAGGAGTTCTTCCACCTCTTTGTTTGAAAGCGTATTTCCCTCAATGCGGTTGGATGAGCCAACCGACTCAATCGTGGAAACCTTTTTGAGCTCTGTCCGCTGCTCCGGAAGCATATACGCACCCGTCCAGGTTCCTTTGAATTCGTCCAATTCCGCAATTATCGCCAGCATCTGCTGCGTGATTTTGACGTTTTGCATATTGATCATTGTGGGATACCTGATATTACCTGAATATACCTGATTATACCTGATTATACCTGAAAATACAGGATTTTTCAGCGCAAAAAATCGCACCTGGTTCCGCGCCGTGCCTTTTCTATGCGTGATGAATGGCAACTGGTCTTCAAATGAACAGCGCCCGAGGGAGCGCCTTCTCAGGCTCGGCCCGGCGGATCTTTCCGACAGCGAACTCCTCGCCATATTGGTGGGGAGCGGTACGCGCGCGGAGCCCGCCGACGCGATTGCGCACCACCTCCTGCGCTTTGTGCAGGGATCGCTCGTGCGGCTCTATCGTCTGCACCCGAGCGAACTCAGGCAGCTTCATGGCATCGGCGACGCGCGCGGAGCCGCGATTCTTGCCGGGATGGAGCTTGGGCGGCGTATGCTCCTGCGCAACGAGGAACACGGCGGGATAATCTCCAGGCCGCACGACGCCTACGCCTGCCTGCGCGAGCGCATCCCCGTGGCCCTGCACGAGACCATCATGGCGATCTATCTGGACAACCGGAATCATATTTTAGCGTGCAACGAGGTCGCCGGTCGGCGGCTTCCCGCAGGCTGCGAACTCGACCTCCGCCATCTCTTGAAAACCTGTCTCGCGCATAACGCCTCGGGGGTTATCCTCGCCCACAATCATCCCTCGGAGGACGTCGCGCCAAGCGAGCGCGACATACAGATGTCACGGGAGCTGGAGGGCATCCTGCTTGCGATTGGGGTGGAACTGGTTGATCATCTTGTGCTTGCGCGGCACGGTTACGCGCAGGTTCATTGGAAGGAGGTCAGCGCAGAGAATGAAAAACGGGCGTAACGCGCCTGTGCCGCAATAGGTAATGGCGGAAGAGTTTATTTTTCAGGGTTACTGCGCCCGATCTTTCACGATTTTCAACGCTTTTTCCAACGTACGCCTCGCCTGGGTTGGTTTGCGCGCCTGCAACCTGCCATCTAATTAAAATCTTTTAAATTCCAGATCAACCGCTTCATTCTTCACAAACAATACCGAGACGCGCGATTCGCGGACAATATGAAAATATTCCTGGGAGACGCGATCGCGTTCATTGGGGCGTTTCAGATTTGTACCCCAGCCGAGAATAATGAGATCGATTTTCTTTTCCATGGAAAATTCGATAACCTCGGCATGAACAGACCCCCGCGAGAGCATGGTTTCAATATGGCATTTCTTTGCGTCGGCCAGGGTGCGGACGGCCTGAAGCTGGCGCTCGGCGTCCCCTTCCAGTTCGCGCGCATACTCCGCCGCCTCTTCCGCGATAAATATGCGCGAGAGTTCCAGTTCGCGGATGGTGGCTGTATCCACAACGGCCTGCGCCCAGAGCGCGGCACCTGTATGTTTGGCAAACATGATCGCAAACTTCGCGGCGCGGATGCCGGAGGCGGATCCATCCGCAACCAGAAGAAGGCGCTTGCACATTTCATGAAGAAGCGTTTTTTCCAATTGACTCATTTTTATCCCTTAATCTCTTTTGTACAAAAAAGGATTCGCGCTCATTCTCATCAAGCACGTCCATGATGAATTTTTCGATTTTCTCGTTCTGCGGTATCACGATACGATCAAGCGCGTTCACCCTGCGCTGCGTTTTGCTGACCTCGCGCGCCAGCTGCCAAACAGAGGCCTTCACGCCGGCAAGCTCCACCATGGTGACAAGTATATCACGCAGCGCGAAGATCAGCTCATCCAGACTGGCACCGGCGTCGATACCCGACGGAAAATCGGGGTGATCGATCTCTTCCATGCTGGCGTCAACGAGGGACAAGCCCATCACGCTGTTACTCCTGAGAGCTATCCTCCAGAACTGGCGCGCGCCCCTGCCCCCCTCAATGATGGGCAGCGCCCCGCCGTGACAGAGCGCGCGGATATAGGCTGCGCGGAGACGCCCCGATTTGACTGAAAATTCCTTTTCCAGTATGCGCACCCTGTTGACGTAGCGCATCAGTTCCATAACCAGAAATTCGCGCTTCTGCTCCAGAAGTTCATGCCCCTCGCGCGCAAAACCCAGTGTGCGGCGCACCTGGAGCAAAACGCTTTTTGTGGGCGCAAAGGTTGCCATTATGCCTTACTCCTTATAGCTTCAGCATCTCCTGAGCCGCTTCCTTGCCCGGGAGATATTTTTCGATCTGTTCCCGCGTCACCCGGACGAGTTCATCCTCGGGAAGATAGGTGAGCGTCGCCCAGGCTATATCCAGGGTTTGTTCTATCGATCTGTCCTCATGCTCACCCTGATTCAGGAATCGTTTTTCGAAGGCCTCGCCGAATTTGAGATACTGCTTCTCAAGCGCGGAGAGTTCTTCTTCGCCGACGACCGCCGCGAGGCTGCGCGCGTCCTTCACCCGCGAATAGGCGGCGAAAAGCTGACTCGAGAGCCGCTGGTGATCCTCGCGGGTGGAACCTGCGCCGATCCCGTCCTTCATGAGGCGCGAGAGGGAGGGCAGCCCCGCAATGGGTGGATACACCGAATGCCCGTAGAGTTCACGCTCAAGGACTATCTGCCCCTCCGTGATATACCCCGTCAGATCGGGCACGGGATGCGTGATATCGTCGGAAGGCATGGTTAAGATCGGAACCTGGGTGATCGAACCCTTCGAGGTTTTGATCTTGCCGGCGCGTTCGTAAATAGTGGAGAGATCGCTGTAGAGGTAGCCCGGATACCCTTTGCGCGAGGGTATCTCCCCCTTCGCGATAGCGATCTCGCGCAGAGCCTCGCAATAGTTGGTCATATCGGTCATCACGACCAGCACGTGCATACCGCAGTCAAAGGCGAGATACTCGGCCAGGGTCAGCGCGGATCGCGGCGTAACCAGCCGCTCCATGGTCGGATCGTCGGCCAGCGAGAGGAACATCGAGACGCGATGCAGCACCCCGCTCTCCTCAAAGGAGCGGATGAAAAACTGGGCGATATCGTGTTTGATCCCCATGGCGCAAAACACGATGGTGAACTGCTCATCGGCGCTCAGGATCTTCGCCTGCCGCGTGATCTGCGCCGCGAGGCGGTTATGCGGAAGCCCGTTGCCGGAGAAGATCGGCAGCTTTTGCCCGCGGATCAGCGTGGTCATGCCGTCGATGGCGGATATGCCCGTTTGGATGAAGTCGCGCGGATAGCTGCGCGCCCAAGGATTGATGGGGCTGCCGTTTATGTCGCGCAACTCGCCGCCGAAGTGCATCGGCGCTCCGTCGCGCGGCTCGCCCAGGCCATTATAAACGCGGCCAAGCATCGCCTGAGAAACCGGTATCCGCAGGGCGGCGCCAAGAAAAATGCACTCGGTTCCCGACTGGGTGAGCCCGGTGGTGCCGCCAAAAACCTGCACCATTGCGGAATCCTTGGCAACCTGCAGCACCTGCCCGATACGATCCGCCCCCGCGGCGTCGCGAATGCGCACAAGCTCGCCGAAGCCGACGTTTCGGGTTCGCTCCACAACGACCAACGGGCCGTTCACTTCCGTAAGCCCCTGATACACAAGTTGGCTCATTTGAATTCATCCTCCAGAGCCGTGAGCGCCTGCACCACGCGGACGCGCAGAGCGTCAATATCCGCGATATGCTCTTCGCTGATGGTTGACTTCATCCTGCGCACCTCGTCCAGAATGGGCAGATCGCGCACACGGCTAATCGGAACACCTTTTTTTATAACGCGATCGGCGGCGTCATGGAATTGCAGCAAGAGATGCAGCATCATCACCTGACGCTTAGGCGATGAGTACAGATCATTCGCGTCAAAGGAACTCTGCTGTAAAAAGGCGTTCTTGATGATCTCCGCAGTCAGGAGTATGAGACGCTGCGAATCGGGAAGCGCGTCGGGACCCACCAGTTTCACGATCTGCTGCAGGCGATCCTCGCGCTGCAAAAGTTCCAGGACGCGATCCCGCTGCGGACGCCATGCGGTATCGACGTTCTCCCACCAGGCCTCGATCTCCTCGACGTATTCGCTGTATGAATCCAGCCACGAGATCGCGGGATAGTGGCGCGCGTTCGCGAGATCGCGATCAAGCGCCCAGAAGCAGCGCGTAAACCGGCGCGTGTGCTGCGTAACCGGCTCGGAGAAATCGCCTCCGGGCGGGGAGACCGCGCCGATGATGGAAATCGAACCCTTCTTGCCTTCCTGGGTGCTGACCGCTCCCGCGCGCTCATAAAATTCCGCGAGCCGCGAAGGCAGGTACGCCGGGAAACCCTCCTCGGCGGGCATCTCTTCAAGCCTGCCGGAGAGTTCGCGCAACGCCTCGGCCCAGCGCGAGGTGGAGTCCGCCATGATCGCGACGTCCAGCCCCATGTCGCGGTAGTATTCGGCCATCGCGATACCCGTGAAGATGGATATCTCGCGCGCCGCCACCGGCATATTGGAGGTATTGGCGATCAGGATCGTGCGCTCCATGATGGGCTTACCGGATTTGGGATCCTTTAACTTCGGAAATTCGTTCAATACGTCGGTCATCTCGTTGCCGCGCTCGCCGCAGCCGATATAAACGATGATGTCCGCGTCGCTCCATTTCGCGAGGGCGTGCTGGGTCATGGTTTTGCCGGTACCAAAGCCGCCCGGTATGGCCGCGACCCCGCCCTTGGAAATGGGGAAGAAGGTATCTATCACGCGCATTCCGGTCAGGAGGGGCTTATCCACGGCGCGCTTCGCGAGGAATGGCCTTCCCTTGCGCGCAGGCCACCACTCAAAGAGCTTGCCGGTATAGGGCGCGGCGTCCGCGCGTTCGATGGTATACACCTGGTCATGCACCTTATACGCGCCCGCCGGAACAATCGAGGATATTTTGCCATGCACCCCGGGCGGAACCAGAAGGCGGTGCCGCACCAGGGAGGTTTCCTCAACCTCAAACAGAAGCCTGCCCGGTTTCACTTCTTCCCCAACGGTAACACAGGGAGTTATCGGCCAGGCGCGCTCCTCGTTCAGGGGGAAGACCTTCTCGCCGCGCTGGAGGAAGGAGCCGGACTGCGCCTCGAGTACGCTGAGTGGGCGCTGTATCCCGTCGTAGATACTCCCGATCAGTCCGGGTCCAAGCGCGACCGACATCGGCATACCGCTCCCGACAACGCGCTCCCCGGGCTTCATGCCGGTATTGTCTTCATATACCTGGATAGTGGCGAAGCCCTCTTCGAAGCGGATGATCTCGCCTATCAGGCCGAGATTACCGACATGAACGAGATCCATCATGGCGGCGTCCGCCATACCGACCGCATGCACAATGGGGCCATTGATCGAAGTTATGATGCCCTCTGTCATATATCCTCTCCGAACAGCATGCGCCGCGCGCACTCAAAAAGCTCGCGCCGTTTTTGCTGAAATATCTCCCTGAAACAAATCTCATAGCGAATTTTTCCGTCGCCCGACTGCAGGATAGCCTCCCCGGGGGCAAGCGACGCCAGGCTGCGCACTGTGCCGGTAAAAGCGATTTTTTTGCAGAATTGTTTGCGCTCTTCGGGTTTCAGTTTTTCGGAAAGGATGAGGCTCGTGTCGTCATGGTCAAGAAGCCCAAGACCTTTCTGCACCTGCCGCGCGAGCCAATCCTCAAGCGCGCCCCATTCCATATCCTGCATACGCGCGAGCGCGCGCGTATGGATGCGATCAATGCAAAGGGCAATATGCTCAAGTTTTTTTCTTTTGATTTCGAGAGCCGCGCCCGCGAGAATCTGTGCGCGTTCGGTACGGGCTTTCTCTTCCGCTGCCTTTGTATGCGCGCGGGCGGAGGCGAGCGCGGCGTCCCGCGCCTCCGCGATTACCCGATCTTCCTCGGCTTTTGCCTTTGCGAGGATACGCGCCGTTTTGCGCTCCGTATCCTTGATGATCTCATCACCGAGCTTCTTGCCTTTATCCGCTCCGGCCTCAGTATTTTCAGCCATTCCAGGTTCCAGGCTCCTTTCACAAGCGATTCAATCAGACACTGATACCTACCGCACTCCGAATGGCGTCCATCAGCGAATGTCCGGTAAATTCGCCGGACAAATTTTCCGGTATTTCTATGATCATGGGCTGCGCTCCCGCCTGCCTGTGCTTCGTGATCTCTTCCTTGAGATCAAGGGCGTAGCCTTCGGTAATGATGAGCATCAGAATTCCGGGCGCGGCGAGCGACGCCCGAAAAGCCTCTTTCGCCCCGGCAGCGCCGTCCGGAGTTACCCCCGGTACCCCCGCCAGAGCGAAGGCGGCGGCGCTGTCCACATCCCCTATCAGGCAGCAGCTTGCCACCTCAAACCTTCCCGAGGATCATGATAGCGACGATAAGTCCGTAGATAGCGATACCCTCGGCAAGACCCACATAAATGAGCGCGCGCCCGGAGAGTTCCGGCTTTTCGCTGATCGCGCCCATGGCCGCCGTACCCACCGAACTGACCGCCCAGGCCGCGCCCAGGGAAGAAAGCCCCACCGCGAGCGCTGCGGCAATATAACTCAGACCGAGGTCAGCCGCCGGAGCGTCGGCCTCCTCGGCTTTTGCCGAGACCTCCAAATCCGCCGACTGCGGATTCTCCTGCGCAAACGCCAAAAAAGAGCCAAAGCCCAGAAGAATGATCACCGCGAGCGCAAGAAGCGCATACCGATACTTTTTCATACAACCTCCCCCATTACCGGAAAGATGATATATCCTTGATTTTATTCGTCGTCCGAAAGCTCTTTCTTTGCGGCGAAGAGCCCCCGGATAAATCCGAATCCGCTGATGATATTGCCGAGAAACACCCCTGCGGCCGTCATAAGTGCCTTATGTATTTTGAAAAAATGCCCCGTTGTAAGGTACGCAATCGCCGCCCAAACAACAATAAGCCAACGCCAGTATATCCAAAAAATCTCCGAAATGCACGAAAATATTCCGCCTATAACCAGAACTATCAGAAAAAACGCCGGGAAATAATCGCGCAGGCAAAAAAGATGCGGGGGGCGGTGCAGTTGCCGCTGCCCGCGCCTCCTCGATACGCGGTAGAGTTCCCGCGCCGCTTCCCATCCAACCAGGGGCGGAGCATAGCCCAGGACGCAATCCGGGGAGTATAATATGGATTTTTCGCGCGAAAAGACCCTGCCGTCGAATACCGTACCGAAAGCCTTGCCGCGCAGCGCCTGTGTCCGGACGCAGAGATTCGTGATAGCGGCGGAGTTTCTCCAGTGCTGCCGGACGCGGTTCCAGCGGCTTACGTGAAAATACGTCATCAGGATATGCTGCATAACGCTCATCGTGAAGAGCGAAGCCCGGCTCTGTCCCGCGAACCCGCCGAGCGGACCCGTAACGGCGTCGATGGAACGAAGCTCCATATAGGCCGCGAGCTGCGATATCCAGACTGAGCTTGGCCGCGATCGCTCATCCAGAAAAACGACAGCCTCGGCGGATGTATACTCCGCAACCGCGGACAAGACCTGATCCCCTGCGGGATGCACGATGATGCGCGCATCCCGCAGGGTAAAGCCTCCCTTTGGGGTTATAATAAGAATCGGATTGGTCAAACCGCAGGTATCGCGCAGATGGGCGCACAGTTCTTCGAGCCTGCGCCCATATCCCGAACTCAGGATACACAGGGCAATCGCAGATTGATCGGGCGCAGCGCCGGGCGCGGGAATTTTGGGCATGACGCGCCAGTCGTAATAGCGCAGGATATACACACGGTATGCTATGGCGAGGGTATCCACAAAGGCATGCCAGAGCGCGGGAAAGCCTATGCGGCCAAACTTCTCGTGCCCCGTGATCACCACGGGCTGCGAAATTATCCTGCCGCCAATCCTGCGGATGTTGACCAGGAGTTCAAGATCAAACGCAAAGCGCTTGCCCAGAAGCCGCGGCAAAACGGTGAGGAGAATCTCGCGCCGGAAGAGCTTCATTCCGGTTTGGGTGTCCTTTGTATCCAAACGAAACACAATCCGGTTAAACCAGTAATAGATACTGGAAATGATCACGCGCGATTTGGCATAGACAAGCTGCGAATCAGGGTGGCGCTTCGAGGCAATCACCGCATCCGCCTTCTCCTGCTGCAATACGCGGTAATAATCGATGATATGCTGCGGCGCGATATCCAGATCGGCGTCAAAAAAGGCGATGTGTTTCCCGCGCGCGGCGAGAATCCCCTGCCGGAGCGCCCACCCCTTTCCCTGATTCGGGGTGTATGCTATAACACGAGCGCGCACGCGCATGGACTTGATGGCGGCCTCCGCCTCCCCGGCGGTGCGATCATGGGAACCGTCGTCAACGATGATCACCTCAAAGGCATGGGGAAAGGCCTTCAGGCAGGAGAAAATTTCCCGGATGGTGCGCGCAATCCTCGGCGCTTCGTTATAGGCCGGAACGACCACCGAAAGCGCGCAGGGTTCCGCGCTTCTCTTCATCGAACCCTCGCAATCATTGCGGAAAGCGGAATCGGGGCGGACTGCTCCCGGACGGCGATGGGCTGCGTCATCAGTGTCTCGTTATTCATGGCGTACATATTCTACCATAGAACGAGCGCATAAAACACCCCCGCAAAAAAGACAGCGACTGCACCCCGCCCTGAAAACAGGATGTTTTCACTCCGAGCTGCTTCCGAAGTAGGAGTACGTACTTCGGAAAATGGATGCCCAAGCTGACACCGGCGGAGCTACCCGATCCTCTTTGGCTTCCCCAGCCATCAAAAAAGGAGAACGCCGCATACAAAAGAGCTGCCCTGACGGGCAGCCCTTTGCCGGAGGAACTTCCTCGGATGTATACCCCGCGCTTCCGGAGAAGCGCAGCTTTTTTCATAATACTTATTGTAATTTGTCGCGAAGCGATTTACTTTTAAGGTAGATCGGATTCCCAAAATTTTTTTAAGCGGATGCCCCGCGCCTGCGACCCGGAATGCCCTCTGTACCCCACTCGCGCTGCTCGAGGACTATGCGGGGGCAAGTGTGCTTGCATCCAAAGGGTGCGGAGCGGCACGGACACTTGCACTCGAAATGCGTTAGCATTGAGTGGTGTGCCGCTATTATACGTTTATAAAATGTTCTTCCCCTCTGATGTCTCACGCTTTGCGGTAAGCGCTCGGGACAGGATGTCCCATGCGCGTATGCGGCACGGATGCCGTTATCATACGTTTATAAATCGTTCTTCCCCTTTGATGTCTCACGCTTTGTGGTAAGCGCCCGAAGTTCCGCGATCTCTGCGTCTTTCGCGGCAAGCGCAGCAGCATGAGACGCGTCTTTCGCGGCAACCACAGCCTGCCATTTTTTGTCTGCTTTTTTGTTCGCTTTTTTTTCGGCTTCTTCTCGCGCATGGTGCAGAGCAGCGGCTTCATTGTGCCGCGCGCGGGAACGCAGACGCTCCAACTCTTTGAACTCATCCGTCACTTTTGTTTGGCGGTACGCCTCGATTGCCTGTTCCATAATCGGCACCCCCAGTGCTTGTATCCGCTGCAAATCTTTTTCGGTCTTCGCCTTAAACAAACTGAGCCACAGCTTTAATTCATCGTCCGCGCCGACGACTTTTGGCAGCTTTCTCAACTCAAAATAACACAGGCGCATCTTGTCTGTCAAGCGGGTATGCCGCGTAACTTCGAGTGCCTGAAATTCAGAGTAAAATTCCGGACAGTCAAACAGATCGAAAGCAACGATGCTCATAACAATCGCGCGCGGCAGCTCTTCGTACTTCTTGCCCTCGGTGAGCGCGCTTGCATACTCACGCGCCCAATAATACAGCGATCTTTCCGGGTAATCACCCTCATCCCTGACTTGAATCTCCAAATCCACCTGCTGCCCGTCGATCACCATATTGATATCCAATCGGCAAAATTTGTCGCCAATGGCCTCCGGCAGTATCTCCGAATTGGCAATGTCAAACTGCTCTATGCTTGCCTCTTGAATACCGAGTAATGCCGCGACGAGTCTTTTCAGCAAAACAGGATGCCGGACAAAAACCATTTTGAACAGCATATCGTCTGTAAATGAATAATCGAGTTTGGTCATGGTAAAATGCCTCCTCATGCGGCAGCTTTCTGCTTAAGAAAGTCCCGAAGGAAGGCTTGGGTTCCACATTTTTGAAATTTTTTTGAGGAAAGCGTTTATCGGCGGATCGGTACGCTTAATTGAAAGAAGAGCATTTCTGTTCTCTTTTTCAATCTTACAGCGTCCAATTTTTTTCCCGGAAGGTCGGCGATCTGGGCTGCCCGCCCGCCTGTTACACCGTATCTCTGTTCGCCCTGCTTGAGCCTGCGCACACGCCGTAAGCACCCTGCATTTATGCCTTGGGGGTACAGACAGTTGGAATTATTTTATGTATATATAAATATATTTTTGTGAATATTGTTTTTAATGCCTCATATTTAATTTACTATATTTAATAATTATATTATCATACCCATTTTTTTCCAAGAATTTTTTTAATGTTTCCTTCATTGCCATATCATGACTATATGGACCAATTATTATGCTTTTAATTGGAAGTTTATTTTTTTTGAGTATTAAATATGGCAATAAAAAATCATTTTTCAAACGATATTCTGGCAATCTATCAGAATGAATTACAAAGCGATATTCGTGTTCCGCATAAAAACCTCTTTGCTTATAGCAATCATACAATAAATGAAAATCACTACGTGCATTATCCAATTCTTTTATTTTATTTTGGTCTGGACATAATTCACCCATATATTCAAGTAAAGTATCTTTATATTTCTTTGTAAATAATGTAACTAACTCATTATATTCATCTTCATAAAATACTGGTGATGAAAGATATGCATCTTGATAAATATGTTTACCATTTTTCCATTCATTACTTGCAAATTCATTTATTAAATCTTCTAATCCATTTCTATAAAATTCAATACAAAACGGACTTCCTTTACCGTAATTTAGCCATTGATGAGCAACATCTGCTTCTGTTGCAGTTGAGAATATATATTGGGGTCTCTTATCAATGAAGTGCGTATCCAATAGACTTCCTTCAAAAGCAATTCCGTTTGGTGTTTTCAGTAAATTTTTCACAATTTGTCTAATATATTTTTCATCAGCAACATCATTCATATAATTACGTTCACTTAACCATAACTCACTTTTTTCTATAATTCCCTTCATTCCTTCGAAAGGAGTGTAATGAAACACTGTTTCAGTAAGATAATCTGGGATATTTGCTTTTAAAATACTTTCAAAGTCTTCTGAGATATGATATTTTCCAGCTACTCTCATCTTTGCCTCCCTGGATTGTTAGGATCACCTTTATCGAAAAGAATTGTTCTGACATAAAGGGCTAGAAACTAATCTGCCATTTGCCAATGTAATATTTGTCATACCAATTCCATCTTGTCTGACGATAACTTCCAGATCATCAGGGCAGTTATTGCCTGTTAATTTGTAAACATCGCCTGTTTTCTTAATGTCAAATCCTACAGAACTGATCTTCATAAATGCTCCTCCTATGTTTTTTTTCACTTCTTTATTAGAATCCGGCATCATTATGCTTTACCAGATCCCTTGCTTATTCAAAACCGCAGCGCCTACTGATTACGCGCAAGACGAAAACCGAAGTCGCCCCTCCGGTTGTACGGGTAGTAGTCGAAGTAGTTGCTGACGTAGTAGCGGCTGCCCCGATAAGCAGAGCGCAAGAACTGCGCACCACTGTACCAGCTCCCACCGCGAAAGACTCGGAGCGATCCCGATAACAGTCCCTTCGGATCCGTCCCCGCGCCGGACGCCGAGTAGTAACTGCTCCCATACCAATCCCAAACCCACTCCCACACGTTCCCGTGCATATCATATAATCCCCAGGCGTTCGGCGGTTTCTTCCCAACCTCATGCGTTTTACTATCGCTATTGCTGCTGTACCATCCTGTACTATTGCTTATCGTGTCCCCAGTGTTATATACCGTTTCCGTCCCCGCACGGCAGGCGTACTCCCACTCCGCCTCCGTGGGTAAACGATACCCATTCGCATTCCAATTCGCGCTAACAGCATTCCAATCAGTATTGCTCGACGTGGGTACCTCTCCCCAACTCGCGGGATCCGTATTTTCGCTCCATTTTATGCTGTATACCGGAGTCAATCCATCCCGCATGGATAACTTGTTGCAAAACACAAGCGCGTCATACCAGCTTACTGTCTCCACAGGCCTCTTCTCCTGCACCTCTCCCGAGGCGGGCGGACGTCCGGTGCCATAGAAATAACTGGGATTTATTATCATCAGTTCCTTGTACTGCGCTTGCGTAACCTCATATTTGCCCATATAAAAACCCTTTGTAAGCGTGACCAGATGCAGGGTTTCATCGCTGTTCCGCCCCGTCTCGCCGCCGGGACTGCCCATCACAAACGCGCCGGGCGCGATATA
>JAITCI010000005.1 GCA_031283155.1 Spirochaetota bacterium
AAGATCATGCAGGTGGCGGCGAAAACCTTTTCGATTGACCTTGGGCGCGTACGTACCCAAACCACCAACACCTTTAAGTGCGCCAATACCTCGCCCACGGCGGCGTCGAGCGGCGCGGATATGAACGGCAAGGCGGCGGAGATTGCCTGCGTGGAAATTCTTGGGCGGATTAAAGCGGCCGCCGCCGCGATTCTCGGGCACAACGCCCCGCACGATATCCAAATCAAAGACGAGGTGGTTTGGTGCGATGGCCGCAAGACGGATTTATCATGGAGGGAACTGATTCAGAAGGCCTACCTTATGAAGACCCAGTTGAGCGCCTATGGGCATTACGCCGTGCCGAGGCTTACCTTCGACAAAACGAAGGAGAAGGGGAGCCCTTTTGCCTACCATGTGTATGGAACCGCGCTCTTTGAGGTTACGCTCGATTGTCTGCGCGGCACATACCGCTTTGATTCCATTAAAATAGTGCATGACATTGGCCGGAGCATCAACCCGCGCATCGATGAGGGGCAGGTTATGGGCGCGATGATCCAGGGGCTTGGCTGGATGACCATGGAGGAGCTTCTCTATTCTCCCGAGGGCAGGCCGCTCATCGATTCGCTCAGCAAGTACAAGGTTCCCGATATGCGTACCCTGCCGCCCGTACTTGTGCTTGATTTTCTTGAAAATGCCGATAATCCGTATGCGGTTCTGAATTCCAAGGCGGTGGGCGAGCCGCCCCTCATGTACGGTATTGGCGCGTATTTTGCCCTACAGAACGCGCTCGCGGCGGCGCGTCCGGGCAAGGCTTTGCCTTTTGCCGCCCCGCTGACGCCCAAAAAGACGCTCGCGTTTTTATGCGATACAGAATAGATTGCCGCGCCGGGGCAGGTATATCGGCATTGAATTGTGCTTCCTTTCCGGTGTATAGTGTATACTGGACAGAAGCGCAAAGCTTTCACGGGTATGCGCAGATGCTGGAATTTTGTACAAAATGAAGTGAAGTATGGAGGAATTATATGTTCAATATGTCTGATATGTCTGTTGGAAAAAAGCTGATTCTTGGATTCAGCATTGTGGTGCTGCTAAGCCTTATCAGCGGGGTGTTTTCATTGAGCGGAGTGTTTTCGCTCAAAAGTAGTATCGGTGATCTTGTCGATGTGGCTGTGGAACGAATGGATTTCCTCTCCTACGCCGAAGTCGCGTATTGCAACCTTAAATTTTCCAGCGAGCGCTGGAAAAACTCGCTCCTTGCCCCCGAAGTGTATGAGGAGCAGTTTGGTGTGCTGGCAAGTTTAATGTCAAATATCGGCTTCAATCTGGATAGTTACCGGAGGTCCCTGTCGGATTTGGATGTAGATGAGGTAGCCAGATATAATACATTGGTAGGCGCCCGCACGGATCATCGCGAGAGAATGTTCAAGCTCATTGATCGCGCCCGCGAGGTGCAGGGGCGGCCGGACGCGGCGGAACTCATTGGGCACACCTATATTGAACAGGATATCAACACCTCGCGGGCGAAGTTTGAGGACGCTTTCAGTGTATTGCGGAAGGATCTCGAAGAATCGAGTTCTGAGATCGTCGCCAATGCTGCCGCAGTCACATCCAAAACAATTGCGCTCACAATTATAGTGACTGTTCTCTCGGTTGTTGTAGGTATGGTAACCGGGGTATATTTTGCCCGCACCATTACCGGCGTGGTATCGAAAATATCGCAGGCCTTGCTGAATAACTCGGGCAATATTACCTCAAGCTCCAAGGAACTGGCTGCGGGAAGCCAGGCGCTTGCCGCCGGTTCTTCCCAGCAGGCCGCTTCGGTGGAGGAGATATCCGCTACCCTTGAAGAGATCTCATCCATGGTCAAGCAAAACGCGGATAACGCCCAGCAGGCGGGCAAGCTCGTTACACAATCGGGCGTGGCCATGGACGCTACCCAGGAAGCCATGAAGCGATCCCTGGAGGCAAACGAGGAAATTTCCAGAGCCAGCAGCGAAACCTCCAAGATCATCAAAACCATCGACGAGATCGCGTTTCAGACGAACCTGCTCTCATTGAATGCGGCGGTGGAAGCGGCGCGCGCGGGCGAGGCCGGCGCGGGGTTTGCGGTGGTTGCGTCCGAGGTGCGCGGGCTTTCGATGCGTTCGGCGGAGGCCTCGAAGCGCACGGCGGAACTCATTGAGCAAACGATAGAAAAGGTGCGCGAAGGAATGACGATATTCGCCGAGACCGAGAAAAATTTCGGCGTGGTGGTGGAACAGGCGCAAAAGGTGCAGCAGCTTGTGAGCGAGGTAGCGGCCGCTTCCGAAGAGCAAACCAAGGGAATTGAGCAGATCAACCGCGGCGTCTCCGAAATGGAGAAGGTTATCCAGCAGAACGCCGCGAGTTCTGAAGAGAGCGCGGCTTCGACCGAGGAACTCGCCGCAGAGGCCGAGGAGATGCTGGCGAGTGTGCGCTCTCTGGGGAAATATATTCTCGGCTCGGTGGCAAGCAGCATGGTACGGTCGACCGGCAGGAGCAGCGCGCCTAAACCTGCGGCTCACCCGCCAAAAGCGCCGGTAAAGAAAGCGCCGCTGAAAATGCCGGAGCATAAAGCACCCATGAGCGCAATAAAGCACGAAGCGCCCGTGAGCGCAATGAAGCACGAAGCGCCGAAAGCTGCGCCGCATCCGATGACGCACACAATAAAAAAAGCGCCCTCCACCGCCGAGCAGGTTATCCCGCTGGACGACGGCGATATGGCGGATTTTTAATGCCAAAGAGAAGCGCGTATGCTATATTCTGAAACGAACTCTGTGAGTTCGTGATGCTCTGTTCAGACAGGAGAGTGGTATGCGATTACTACATTTGCTGATTGTCATTGTTTTGCTTGCGGTATCCGTTCAGGCTGCGGCTGCGGTGGACGTTGCCGTTACGGGCTTTGCCGATACGCGCGCGAGCTATACCATGGGGGATACCGACGCTTTCGGCTTTGCCTTCCATAGTTCAAGGGTGATTTTCGGCGCGAGGCTCGCGCCCTGGATTTCTTCGGTCATACAGTTCGGAACCAATCCGGGATCGACCGAGGTCGGTCTGGGTACGGCCACCGTCAACCTCAATTCGGTCGGCGAAGGCACAAAAATGAGTCTTGCCATGGGGCGCTTCCCGGTTCCGATGGGGCTTGCCTCCGGCTGGTATCTCTCTCCGAATAACGCCTTTGCTTACCAGCCATCGGTAACTGAGTTTGGCATTGGATCCAGAAACGGCGGATGGAGCGATGTGGGCGCGATGGGTACCATGCAGGCCGATATGTTCCGTTTGCAGGCCTATGTGGTTCAGGGCAATATGCCGAACACCAGGATAATCGCGGCCAACAATCCTTTGAACCCCAATAAGGGCATAGCCGTCGGCGCGCGCGCTGTGTTTACCCCTATTGATGGTTTGGGCATTGGTCTTTCGTACTGCTTAAATGGCCGCCAGGCGCACGCTGCCGCGACCGATCCTGATCCCGACGAGAATAATAACAAGTCGATCATCGCCGGCGATATATCATGGGCGCTGGGGCCGGCCACGCTGAGCTTTGAGTATCTTGCCTGGATGCCGCATTTCACGTTTGACGAGCGCAAGGACGTTTGGTTTGCGCAGTTCGAGTTTGATCTCGCGAAGGTTGCCGGTATCCCTGTAACTCCGGGTGTACGCTATGATCATATATCCGGCAGCGTCCTGTCGACGGCTGCTTTACCTGACGCCGAATCCGGAAGCGCGCTCACCATTCAGGCGTACTACAAATTTGAAAAATATCTGCGCATTGGTCTCTCGTTCCGAACCGAATCCGGAACGTCAGCGACTCCGCCGGATGACGTTATCACGCTTCAGGTACTCGGGATGTTCTAGGCGCTCGCGTAAAAACAAAAACTACAAGAAAGGCTGTCCGCCGAAAACGGGCAGTCTTTTTTTGTGGGGTAAATCTGATAAAGCTTGCGCTCCCGCTGGAACAGCTTTGTAAATCTGCCCAACTCCGGACGCCGCATCCCAAAATAATCGTAATAGAATGCGTTTACAATAAGGCTCTGGCTTCTCTTGTGTTTTGAGCATATTCCTTTGCATTTATTTTGCCGCTGTGCTACTATGCTTCCAACCCCAAAAAAGAGGAGAAGGAATACGATGAGCGATATAGCACAAAAAATTATGGAACTTGCGGAAAAATACCGCGATTATACGGCGCAAAACCTTTCAAAACTGGTTAAGATTCCCTCCGAGAGTATGCAGGAAAAAGAGGTGCAGGCCGAGCTTGCGCGGCAGATGAAGGAAGCGGGCTTTGACGAGGTGCGGATTGACGGCCTCGGGAATGTGATCGGGCGCATAGGGAACGGCAAGCGCATCCTCGCCATCGACGGGCATATGGATACCGTGGGCGTTGGCAATATGGACAACTGGCACTTTGATCCCTTCTCGGGCGAGGTGAAGGATGGGTTTGTGCATGGCCGCGGCACCGTGGATCAGGAGGGCGGTCCGGCGGCGGCGGTAACTGCCGGGCGTATCCTGAAGGAGCTTGGCTTTGACCGCGACCTGACTTTTTATGTGGTCGGCTCTGTTATGGAAGAGGACTGCGACGGGCTTTGCTGGAACTGGATAATCGAAGAGGAAAAACTGAAACCCGATTTTGTGATCAGCACCGAACCGACCAACCTGAATATCTATCGCGGGCATCGCGGGCGCATGGAGATTGGCGTGGACTTCCGCGGTATCTCCTGCCACGGTTCCGCGCCCGAGCGCGGCAAGAATGCCGTATATATGGCGTCGCGCGTGGCGCTTGAGATCGAGAAGCTGAACGAGCGCCTCGCGAAGGACGATTTTCTGGGCAAGGGCACGGTCACGATCTCGATCTTCCAGTCGGGCAGCCCCTCGATGTGCGCGGTGGCGGATTTTGTGCATATGCACCTTGATCGCCGCCTGACCTGGGGCGAAACGAAGGAATCGGCGGTCAAAGAGGTGGAGGAGGTCGTTAAGGCCTGCGGACTGAAGCTCGGCGACGAGGCGAAGGTCAGCGTTTTGCATTACGAGGAAACAGCCTATACCGGGAAAAAATACGGCATGGAAAAATATTTCCCGACCTGGAAGCTCGAACCAGGCGAACACGTGGTGACAACGGGGGTTGACGTTTTTAAGGAACTCTTTAAGAAGGATCCGATTGTTGATAAATGGACCTTCTCGACCAACGGCGTCACGATTCGCGGCAAGCACGGCATTCCGCTGATCGGCTTTGGTCCCGGGAACGAAGTGGGGGCGCACGCGCCGGACGAAAAATGCCCGGTGGAGGATCTCGTGAAATGCGCCGCGTTTTACGCCCTGTACGCATATAAAATCTGAAAAGATTTAAGGAAGGAAAAAAACATGGCAGACTTCAAAGCGCTTCTGAAAGAGATTCGCGGCTATAAGGCCGATCTCGCGGGCAAGGATTTTCTTCTTACCTGGGAGAAAACTGTGGACGAACTCGCGCAGATCCTCGCGATAGCCGACGCCCTGCGCGATCTGCGCGTCCGGAATATCTCGGCCAAGGTATTCAAATCAGGCCTCGGGATTTCGCTCTTCCGCGATAATTCCACCCGCACGCGGTTTTCATTTGCCTCGGCCTGCAACCTGCTGGGCCTTGAGGTGCAGGATCTCGACGAGGGAAAATCGCAGATCGCGCACGGCGAGACGGTGCGCGAGACGGCGAATATGATCTCGTTCATGGCGGACGTGATCGGCATTCGCGACGATATGTTTCTCGGTGCCGGCAACGCCTATATGCGCGAGGTGGGCGAGGCTCTCGACGAGGGCAACGCGAAGGGCGTTCTTGAGCAGCGCCCGCGCATCGTGAACCTGCAATGCGATATAGACCACCCCACGCAGGCCATGGCCGATCTGGGCTGGCTCAAGGAGTATTTCGGCGGCCTCGGTAATCTGAAGGGCAAAAAGATTGCGATGACCTGGGCATACTCGCCGTCGTATGGCAAGCCCCTGTCTGTGCCACAGGGTATCATCGGGCTGATGACGCGCTTTGGGATGCAGGTTGATCTCGCCTATCCCGAGGGCTACTCCTTGATTCCCGACGTTGTGGATCTCGCGGGCAAGCAGGCGAAGGAAACCGGCGGTTCTTTCCGCGTGGTGAACAGCATGGACGAGGCCTTCAAGGACGCCGATATCGTATATCCAAAAAGCTGGGCGCCTTACGCCGTTATGGGCAAGCGCACGGAACTCCTGAAGAATAACGATCACGATGGATTGAAAGCGCTCGAGAAGGAATGTCTCGCCAACAACGCGAAGTACAAAAACTGGGAATGTACCGAAGAAAAAATGAAGCTGACCAAGGGCGGCAAGGCGCTCTATATGCACTGCCTCCCGGCGGACATCAGCGGCGTTTCCTGCAAGGAAGGCGAAGTGGCGGGCAGCGTGTTTGATCGCTATCGCATCGAAACCTACAAAGAGGCGGGGTATAAGCCCTATATTATAGCTGCAATGATCTTAACCAGCCGCTTTAAGGATGTGGCGGGCTTGCTGGAGAAGCTCGAAAGCAAGGGCAAAGTCCGCGTTAAAGGGGAGTGAGTAACGCGCATTTTTCGGCGCATTACGATAAAAAATGAAAGGATGTGGGGTATGAAAAAATTTATGCAGGTTGTGCTGATTGGCATGATTGCGGCAAGTTTGCTCGGGTTCGCGGGCTGTAGCAAGGCGGGTGATCCCAAGGCACTGGCAAAGCAGGTGTATGAAAAAACTCAGGAAATGATGGCGGCTATGCTGAGCGGTAACTCCGATGCAGGCGAAAAAATGATGAAAGAATCAGAGGGTCTTCAGAAAAAGATTGAAGCGCTTTCAGATTCCGACAAGAAAATCTTCCAGGAAGAACTCGCCCGGCTTATGGGGGATGCGTATAACGCGGCTGATGACAGCGACGACGAAGAAGAAGACGCCGAAGACACAGAGGAATAATGTTGCCGACTGTCCGGTTTTGTCCTTGCGATCCTTGCGTAACGCCCTTGCGCTTTGCGCGTCGGGCGTGACCGAAAGGAAGGATTGTAGGCGTCGCGCTTGTACCCTGTGGGTATCGCGACGTGCGGTTACGCTACGCGACCGACATCCTGTCTACGCAAGGACGAAAACGTCCTGTTTTCGCCGCCCCGGGTTCTGCGGGGCGGTTTTTTCTGAATTCTCTTGACGAAGCCCCCGCTTTTCGTGCAAGGTTCTTATATGGGAGTACCCAAATCATCCGGAGGATTATATGAAAAAATTTATGTGTATTGCGGCGTTGATGGTTATTGGCGTATTATGCGTTTCCTGTGCCAGCATAGATCCCAAGGAAGAATACCGTGTTTTGTATAAGATCACCGAGACACAATCAACAAGCGTAAACGGCGCTCTTGTTCGGAGCGTCATGCCTTTCTTCAGGGATAGCGAGTATGCGGCCGCGATTGAATGTTCGATGGACGCGCGAACCAGGAGCTTCATGCTTACGGTTGTTTATATCTACGATATGAAAAACGACGATAAGGACAATTACCGCCTGAATTCCGTGGATATAAAAATCGATAACGGCAGAGCCATTACCCCGGCTGTAACAGGGCAGAAGCAGGAATACGAAAAGGCTGTTTTTAACGCAAAACAAATGGAAACAATCACGCTCAGACTTGAAGACAGCACCGTGCAATCCCTGCGGAACTGCAACTCCCTTACCCTGATACTCCTCGGACAAACCCGGGAGATGACGCAGGAGGCACTCGGGAAGATAAAGGGCTTTATCGAAAAATACGCGCGCATAGCACTGGGATAGGAGGTCCTACTCCGATACTGTCCGTCGCGTAAGCGACGCCTATAATTTTCCTCGCAGTCACGCCCGTAGGGCGTTGCGCGTACACGGATGCCGCGAAGTCCGCGAGGGAAGCTGCGTACACACCGCCGCGCACGGCAAGTGTGTACCGTGAAGTGATGGTCTGCGAATAGAAACGCCGCGCGTGGATTATAAGCGCGGCGTTTCTATTTTGCCTTGCTTGATTATAAAGTCTTTTGGTGTATGTTTGTTATAATAAGGAGACTGAAATATGCGGGAAGCTGTAGTTTTTTTTCTTTTTATATGCGCTGCGTTTCTTGTCGCGCAATGCGGAGCGGGCGAACCGGCAAATGACTCCAGCCAGCGCTGGCCGGCGTCTGCATCGACGATGTCTGTATCCGGTGGGAACACGTGGTATAACGCGGCTAATCTGAATCCCATTTCGAGCCGCTCCGGCGCGAGCAGCTCCGCTTCCGGCAGTTCCGGCGCAGGCTTCCCGGGCAATGTAGATCCCGCATCCCGCCATATTTATTTTGAATACTATGGTCGCAGCGGCTGGTATCCCAAACAATTCAGCCTGGACGCCATCGCTGTAGTCAGTTATACATCCGGCGTATACTCCATTGCGATCAGCGCGAAGGAATATCCATACGCCGCCGCCGATACAATCCATTTTTCGGCCGACGGATCAACCGACGACGATTGGGAGAGCCGAAACTATTATACCGAAGTCCGGTTTTCCGGTCTGGTATTGTCAACAGACAATGCCGCGCTGAGTATATACGACGACGGCAAAATCAGCGGCGTTTTCAAAGCCACATTTACCAATGTCTGTCCCGAAAATGAAACCTGGTATACAATTCTGCGCAGGGGCGTGATTATCGTTCCCATAACCAGGCAAAATTCCTGACAACGAAACCCGGCGCTCCATAAAACTCTGTATATTTATACTGCGGTGTGGTATTCTGCACCGTATCGAAAAAATACCGGGAGCGATCATGTCCGACAGATTCTCTTGTATTCCGCTTGAGCGGCTTTTGACCTTTATACTGAATGAGTATTGGAGCCGAGGCAGTATTTTTGGGATCGCGCGCGAGAACTTTTTCGTGCCGCATAAAAAGGATCCCTTCCGCGCAGCCCGATATGGGCAGGTACTCGAAACGCCCATCGGGGTAGCCGCCGGTCCCCAAACGCAGATGGCGCAGAACATCATCACCGCCTGGCTGACGGGTTCGCGCTATATCGAGTTGAAAACCGTGCAAACCCTCGACGAACTCGAGATATCCAAACCCTGCATCGATATGGAAGACGCGGGCTATAACTGCGAGTGGTCGCAGGAGCTGCGCCTCACGGAGTCGCTCGACGAGTACTTAAACGCCTGGATTATCATCCATATTTTGCGCTATGAATTCGGGCTGGAGAGCTGCAAAGGGCTTGGCGGAATTTTCAACATGAGCGCGGGCTACAACCTTGAGGGTCTTTTGAAGCCGAACGTGCAGCAGTTTTTCGCGAAGATGCAGGATTGTTCCGCCGAACTCGCGGAGAAGTGCGCGCGCATCAAAAAAATCTATCCCGATATTAAGCGCCTCAAAATCCCCGCGCGCATGACGGACAGCATCACACTCTCCACGATGCACGGCTGCCCGCCGGACGAGATTGAAAAGATTGGGCGCTATCTTATCGCCGAAAAAAAACTGAACACCACGGTCAAGCTCAACCCCACGCTGGTTGGCGCGGAGATGCTGCGTGATATCCTGAACACGAAACTTGGCTTTGAGACCAACGTGCCCGACGAGGCCTTTGCGCACGATCTGAAATATCCCGACGCGCTTGCCCTGATTAAGGCGCTTACGGAGGAGTCGAAAAAAGCGGGAGTGGTGTTCAACCTGAAGCTCACCAACACCCTTGAGAGCGTGAACCATCGGAATGTTTTCCCCGCAAACGAAAAGATGATGTATATGAGCGGGCGCGCGCTGCATCCGATATCGATCAATCTCGCGGCGCGTTTGCAGAGCGATTTCGCGGGGGCGCTCGATATCTCCTTCTCCGCCGGCGCGGATTGCTATAATATTGCCGATATCATCGCCTGCGGGATCCGCCCCGTTACCGTCAGTTCCGATATGCTGAAGCCCGGCGGATATCTGCGCGGTGTGCAATATCTCGAAAATCTTGCGCAGGCGATGCGCGAGGTCGGCGCGAAAAATATCGATGAATTTATCCTCAAGCGCGCCAACGCAGCGGGTACCGACGCCGCGGCAGTGCGGGAAGCCGCGTTCGTCAACCTGAAGCGGTACGCGGCGGAAGTCGCCGACAAAGAGATTTACAGGAAGAGCTTTGTCCCGAATAAATCGATCAAAACCGCGCGCCCGCTTCCGCGCTTTGATTGTGTGCAAGCGCCCTGCGTAACCACCTGCCCGGGCAGCCAGGAGATACCTGAGTATCTGTATCAGGCTTCGCGCGGCAGGTACGGCAAGGCTTTCGAGATAATTATGAGAACGAATCCTCTGCCGACGATCACCGGCATGGTCTGCGATCACCTCTGCATGACCAGGTGTACGCGCCAGAATTACGACACCCCGCTTCTGATCCGCGATATCAAACGCTTTATTGTTGAACAGCAAAATACCAATATACGGCTTTCGCCCACGAAGAAAAATGGAAAGAAAGCCGCCATCATCGGTGCCGGTCCTGCGGGGCTTTCGTGCGCCTTCTATCTCGCGCTCGATGGGTTTGCCGTTACGCTGTATGAAGCGAAAGATCGGGCCGGCGGAATGGCCGCCGACGCGATCCCAGGCTTCCGCTTAAGCCGCGAACAAATCGCGAAGGACATTGACCGCATTCTGGCGCTCGGTGTGCAGATCCAATACAACCAGCGGATCGACGCGGAGCGTTTTGCGAAACTGCGCGAAGAGAACGACTTTGTTTTCGTGGGTATCGGCGCGCAGGTCAACAAAAAGATGGACGTGCCCGGCGAGGATGGCGCGGGCGTGCTGGGGGCGCTTGCTTTCCTCTCCAAGGTGCGGCGAGGCGAGACTATAGATATTGGGCGGAAGGTAGCCGTAATTGGCGGGGGCAATAGCGCCATGGACGCGGCGCGCACCGCCTTCCGTCTTGTGCAAGCCGCGCAGGGCAGCCGTGTGGTTATACTCTACCGCCGCACACAGGCGGAGATGCCGGCCGATCACGAAGAGATTGCCGCCGTCCTTGAAGAGAAAATCGAGATCATGGAACTCGTCGCGCCCGTTTCGATTTCGCGCGCGAACAACAATACCCAAATCGTTTGCCGCAGGATGCAGCTCGGTGAACCCGACGCCTCCGGCCGCCGCCGCCCCGTGCCGATTGAAGGCAGCGATTTCACTATGGATTTTGACACGATCATTCCCGCCATCGGACAGGACACGGTCTACGATTGCATCTCGCGCGACGATCTGAAGACCGATCCCGCAACCATGCGCACAAAATTACCGAAGGTCTACGCCGGCGGCGACGCGGTGCATGGACCATTAAATCTGATCACCGCAATCGGCGATGGGCACAAGGCCGCCGAAGATATGATCGCTGTATCCGGGGATGCGCGAAGCGAGGTGAGCGGTATACCACAGTTTTTGCGTATGTTCAGGGACGCGGCGAATCTCGGCGTTACACACGCAAAAAAAGGACTCTTCGCGTTTGAGCAGCAGAAAAAAAGCGCCACCCGTATTATGGGCGCGCGCGCGAGCCTGGTTCCCGTGGAGATGCGCAGCGCCGACAATCTGGTGATCAATTCGCTCGATGAACACACTGCCCGCCGCGAAGCCGCGCGCTGTCTCGCCTGCAACGACGCCTGTAATGTGTGCGTGACACTCTGCCCGAACCGCGCGAATTTCAGTTACAAGTCCTTCGCCGCGAAATGGCAGCTCTCCAAAATCGTAGACGAGGGGGGGAAGGCTGTAGCCAAGCCCGACCGTGCATTTACGGTCAGCCAGCGGACGCAAACCGCAAACATCGCCGGTTTCTGTAACGAGTGCGGCAACTGCGCGACATTCTGCCCGACCGCCGGCGCGCCCTATAAGGACAAGCCTAAGATGTGCTTAACCGAGGAGAGCTTTAAGGCGGAGGAGCGCGGCTTTATCATCACGCGCGCAAAGGGCGCGATCACGATCCGCGCGCGGGTGAACGGCGAGGAGGAGAGCCTCACGCTTAAGGGAGGCAAGGCGCAGTATACCACCTCGCGGCTCGATGCTGTCCTGAACGCAAAAGATTTTTCGGTTATCGAAGTGCATCTGAAAAACGATGCGATGGAGCATGATCTTGAGCAGGCCGCCGCGATGTTTGTTCTGCTCAAATCGCTCGCCGGATCACATTTGTATGGTTAATCACGTCAGTAAATGAGTTAACGAAATTGGATGGACGAAGCAATGAAATGCGAATTCAGTTTTAACCCGTACCGGAAAGAATCTCCCGACTGGAGCGATTCCTTTTTCGATTTTCTGAAGAGCAGCGATATGGGCGAGTTCCACCGCTCCATCGATGGCTATGCCGAAACCCCCGTTGTAAGCCTCCCTAAGCTCGCCGATGAACTTGGTCTGGGCGAAATTCTTATAAAGAATGAGGCGCATCGTTACGGCATCAACGCCTTTAAGGGTCTGGGCGCGAGTTACGCGATCTACCGCTTCCTTAAAGGGCAATGGCAAAAGAAATTTGACGACGCCTTTTCGCCTGCCGG
Source organism: Spirochaetota bacterium (assembly GCA_031283155.1). Classification (GTDB taxonomy): domain Bacteria; phylum Spirochaetota; class JAGLSM01; order JAGLSM01; family JAKPMW01; genus JAKPMW01. The sequence goes on from JAITCI010000005.1 coordinate 12,471, forward strand.
TTTCAAAGACCCCGCCACCATGCAGCGCCTCGGTTCTTTTACCTTCTGCGCCGCCACCGACGGCAATCACGGCAAGGCGGTCGCCTGGACAGCCAATAAGCTTAAGCAGCGCGCCGTTATTTATATGCCCGATAACTCCGCCCAGGCGCGCATCGACAATATCACCAAAGAGAACGCCGAGGTTGTGCTTGTCCCGGGTACCTTTGACGATTGCGTGGAGAAGTGCGCGGGCGACGCCGCGAAAAACGGCTGGCAGGTGATCGGCGACACCGCTTATCCCGGCTATATGGAAATTCCGCAGTACATCATCCTGGGGTACTCCACGATCTTCCGCGAACTGGAGTCTTCCGTCTGCAAACCGGGCAAGCCCGATCTGGATCTCGTTTTCCTGCCCGCCGGCGTGGGCGGGGTGGCGGCTGCCGGCGCGAGTTATTTTACTTTGCGTTATGGCAAGGATCGCCCGAAACTCGTATGCGTTGAGCCGAATGAATCCGACTGTTTCCTCGAGTCCATCAAAAACGGAAACGGCGATCCCCTCTTTACAAAAGGAAATCAGATGTCGATCATGGCCGGCTTAAACTGCGGTATGCCTTCGCTGATCGCCTGGCCGATAGTCCGCGACTCCATGGATCTCTTTCTGGGCGTCCCCGATAGCTGGGCGGAGGCCGGTATGCGCGCCTACTTCAGGGAAGGCGTAGTCTCGGGCGAGTCCGGTTCGTCGGCTATGGCTGGCCTGCTTGCCCTCATGACGAGCGATGAGATGCGCGCGGCGCGCGAGAGGCTCGGGCTTGGCCGCCACACCCGCGCCCTGGTGCTCAACTCCGAGGGCGCCACCGATCCCGTCAACTATCAGCGCGTAACAGCGGAGCCCTTTTATCCGTTCTGAGAGGCGTTTTCTGATATGGGTAGGATTGTGGCAGCCGTCCCATAAAAATAAAATTTGGCTTACAAATTCTTTGCAACTGAAATTTCATCGCAAAAATGAAGCGCCGTGTCCGGGAATTTTACGGAAGCGTATTTATGTTTTTGGAAATTGCGCCCGCACTTTCCCGGGTCACATCGCTTGATCGGCGTAAGCCGTGCTTTGTGGGTCAGGCAGGGTGCCGTGCCGGAGATGCAGGGAATGCGGAAAGTGATGGTCGGAGATATTTTTCCGTCCGTGACGCTTGCGCGCGGGAGCGTCCAACTATATTATTCTACAGTGATATACCAAGGCGCAAAAGAGTGAAAAAGAAATGGAGCTGAATAATGCCATGGATAAAAAGAGATTGGAACGCCTGAAATAATAAACTGGATTATTAAAGCCTGCATCAAAATTCAAGGAAGAGGACAGAGTATTGTATGGCAGTAAAGAAAAGCGAATTATACTCCGGATTATGGGCAAGCTGCGACAGCCTGCGCGGCGGCATGGACAGCTCTCAGTACAAGGACTATATATTAACGCTTTTGTTTGTGAAATATGTTTCGGATAAATTCAAGAGCGAAAAGTATGGTGATATATTTGTGCCTGCGGGCGGCAGCTTTAACGATATGCTCGCGCTGCGGGGCAAAAAGAATATTGGCGAAGACATGGACAGGATTATTGGTAAACTTGCCGACGCCAATAATCTGCGCGGCGTTATTGATAATGCGCATTTTAACGATCCGGAGAAACTTGGCCGCGGTCAGGAAATGGTTGATAAACTGACTGATCTGCTCAACATTTTTAACGGTATGTCCGACTTCAGCCGCAACCGCGCCGATGGCGACGACCTTATAGGCGACGCCTACGAATATCTTATGCGTAATTTTGCCACCGAGAGCGGGAAAAGCAAGGGGCAGTATTATACGCCCGCAGAAGTGTCGCGCGTGCTTGCGCAGGTTGTGGGCATAACCCGTGTGCAGAAAAAATCCGGTAAAGATATTACCATATACGACCCGGCGTGCGGTTCGGCGTCGCTTTTGATTCGCACCGCAGAACAGGCGTCCTTTGAAGTTTCTGTTTATGGACAGGAAAAGGATATAGCGACTGCCGGGCTTGCCAAAATGAATCTTGTTTTGCATAAATTGGCGACTGCTGAAATAAAGGGCGGGTACAGCACATTCTCGCGGCCGCAGTATCCTGACGAAAAAAATTCCAATGAACTCATGCGGTTTGATTTTGCGGTGGTAAATCCGCCGTTTTCGGACAAGAATTGGACGGATGGGTTCATGGATTATGGCCGCTTTGACGGCTATAACGCCAGCCCGCCGCAGAAAAACGGCGATTTTGCCTGGCTGCTCCATATTATAAAATCGCTGAAACGCAATGGCAAGGCGGCGGTGATTCTGCCGCATGGCGTATTGTTTCGCGGCAACGCGGAGGCTGTTATCCGCCGCTCCATTATTGATGTGGGTTTAATCAAGGGCGTCATCGGCCTGCCCGCAAACCTGTTTTACGGCACGGGCATTCCCGCCTGCGTTATCGTGATCGACAAGGAAGGTGCCGACGACCGCGATGGGATCTTTATGATAGATGCGAGCCGCGAGTTTATAAAAGACGGCAATAAGAACCGCCTGCGCGAGCGCGATATTTATAAAATTGTTACGGTATTCAATACGCGGCAGGAAATCCCGCGTTATTCCCGTTTTGTACATAATGAAGAGATTATCACAAAAAATGATTATAATCTGAATATCCCGAGATATATCGAAACCGGCGCTTCTGATGATCTGCAGAACATTGCCGCGCATCTGCACGGCGGTATACCTGACGCCGATCTGGCCAGCTTAAAGCCCTGCTGGGATGCGTTTCCCGCGCTCCGCAAAAAATTGTTTACGCCGCTGCGCGAGGGTTTTGCTTCTCTTGCTTTGAAAAAAGAGGATATACGCGGCGCGATTTTGAACGACGCGGAATTTATGGCATATACCGATAAGGTAAAAGCCGCATTTCTTGGCTGGAAAAAGCGCGTGGACGCAAAACTCCGGAAAATAGGCAAAACAACAGCAGCGAAGCGCCTGATTCAGGAAATCGCCGCAGTGATGACTGCGGAATTTGAGGCGCTCCTGCTTGTGGATAAATACGACGCCTACGAAGTATTGCTCTCGTACTGGAACAGCGTGATGGCGGATGATGTATATTTGATTGTGGAAGAAGGATACACAGTTATCCGCAGTGTTACCACAACACCCCGCGCCCCCACCACACCACCCCCACGAACAAACAAAAAACGTCAAG
>JAITCI010000077.1 GCA_031283155.1 Spirochaetota bacterium
CTCGCCCGTACCCTTTTTGACGGCGCGCTCCATGGTATCGCGCGGCATATTGGAGGCCTTCGCGCGCTCAATCGCGGCGCGCAGACGCGCATTGGAATTGATATCGCCGCCCCCCATGCGGGCGGCTACGGTAATCTCCTTGATGACCTTGGTAAAGATCTGTCCGCGTTTTGCGTCGATTGCGCCCTTTTTATGTTTGATGCTGGCCCATTTGGAATGACCCGACATATAAAGCCCCCTTGCCCGAAATAATCGCGCCCCTCCTATACGCAGAGCGGCGCGAAACGTAAATTTAGCGCAGTAAGGGCGTATTATGCTACTATTTTATACGCCCTGATGAGAGGTATTTTGAAAATGCGTATCGATTTTGAGCAGCGCGGCTGGCTCGTCATTATGATCACGATAGGCGCTGCCTCCTGTGCCGCGATCTTCGGTATGCGCGGCGGCAGTTATACCATCGTGAACACGCTTGCCTGGTTTCCCGGGAGCGTGGAGGCGGGGCAGATATGGCGGCTCGTAACCCACGCCCTTATTCTGCTTGACCCGCTTTCGCTCGCATTCAGCCTTCTCTTCCTCTGGTTTGTGCTTCCGGGCGTCGAGGACTTTTGGGGCAGCCGCGCCCTCCTGCTCTCGTTTCTGGGTACAGGCATATTTGCGGCTATAGCCGCGATGCTCCTCGCGCATACCGGCATTATGGTCTTGCCGTACCTTGCCGGTCCCGGCGCGGCGATTTTACTTTTTGTATATAGTTTTGGGCAGCGGCACCCCGATCAGACCTTTTTATTGATGTTCATCATTCCGATAAAGGCGCGTTGGTTTGCGCTGGGCTATATCGCGCTGCGGATTCTCCTGAGCGGAGGCAGTCGGCAGGCAATTGCCCTGCTGAGCTGCGACTGCGCGGGCGCGATCATCGTTCTCCTGCTCAGAAAAATCCGCCTGCCCAAACGCAAGGCCGCGCCAAAGAAAAGCGCACAAAACCGGGGACTGGAGCGAAAAAACGCGGCGCTGCTCGAGCGTTTTGAGAAGGCCGCAAGTGATGCGGAGCGGGACGCGATCCTGAAAAGCGTACGCGGGCAAAAGCAAAAATTCGAACTTACGCCATGCCCCGAAAACGATTTTCAGGCGCATGACCCCTACTGCCTCGCCTGCCCTGCCTTTGGGTTCTGCCTGGCGCGCAAAAAAATATAGAAACACAAGCAGCGGTCACAACCCTCTTTGCATCTGGTTGATGATGGTTCTGCTGGACACATATTTCCTGAACTGGGCGGAATTGAGATAGTTGATAACGGCAGCCCTGTTTGTCGAGACGTAATTCACCAGAACCTTTGAACCCGCAGGCAGTACCGGGAACGCCGCTCCCCCTGCCCGCGCGGTATACACGGCAATGAGGTAGCCATTCGCGCCATGCCTGTATTTATTGAGAACCGATATGCCCTCTGCACCCGCAATATCCGCATTTAAACGGCTCCGGCGCCTGTCGAGAACAAGCACATGGTATATGGGTTCAGGGAGATTGACACGGGGCGTTTCCGGCGCTTTGGGCGATTCGGCAATCCTGGGGCTTGTTTGCTCCTTGCCGTTATACTTATCGATTCCCCTGTCTCCGGGGATCTCGAGCCTCAAACCCGATACATCAATCCCGACGGAATCGACGCGTATCCGGAAATAATAGTCTGTTCTCTTGCCGTCTGTCTCTATCGGCATAAAAACGCCGATAATGCTCCCTACGGATCTCTCGGAAAGAATGTCCCCTGCTCCCTGCGCGGTTCCATGCACATATTCATTGGGTATGATGGTATCGGAAATGACTGCGCCCGGCGGGATAATCCCATCGACGAGGCTGTTATTGCGACCGGCAGTCTTCATTCCCTTGTGGCTGGTGGCATAGGTGATCCCCACAGGGGAGACATATACGGTATCATTCCATTTTATGACGGCGGACTCTGAGGCTTTGTTTTGGAGAACAAAGCGTATCTCATCCCGCCTGAGCGCAAAAGCGATATAGATACTGGAATCCTCAAAAACAAGCCCCTTCGCCGCGGGCTGAATGATTGTTCCCAGGAAGTATTCAGGCTTCATACATGCGCTTATAAGCGCAAGAAGGGTAAAAACAAGAAGGAAAACTTTTTTGTCCATAAAATACATATCCTCGCATATCCGCCATCTTTTCTGCATATAGTGCTGCATACGGATAGAATCGCTTGCGTGGACAACGGAGATGACGGGACTTGAACCCGCGGCCTCTGGCTTGACAGGCCAGCGCTCTAACCAACTGAGCTACACCTCCTGAAAAGGACTCTACTATTGTACACAGGCCGGGATCCCTGCGGCAATACTTTTCTATGACTTGAAAACATAGCGATGCAGATACCGATCGAGCTTTTCCCCGAGCAAACCGTTTTTATCCTGAAAGACCATCCCATACTGATGCGCGTCGCCTTCAACGAAATGCCGGACTATCTTGCAGCTCACGTCGTTGAAAGTCATGGCGTGCCCGATAGCGAAACTTATAACAATATTGGTTCCGGGCTGCATGATCTCGCGGCAGCGCATACGCGCGCCCCCGCCCGAGAGATCCAGGATGCGGCAGGGAATAACGCGATAGCTGTCCGTAGTATGAAAATTTGCGGTCAGGGTAATGTCTACCCGCTCATAGCTTCTGCGTGACATCGCGGGTCTTTCACGGAATTCCTGCAATACCTTTTTTATCGCGGGATCAAATTTGAGCGGGAATTTCTCAAAGGCATAGAGCGCAGAGGTAAAAAATTGCTCAGAACCCTCATACTTCGATTGTTCCAGTAAATTTTCCGCAAAATTTGCCGTAAAAACCGCGCGATCCAGGGGGCTGATATCGGACTGAAAAATCTTGCGCGGGTAGCCGGTTCCGTCAAGCTGCTCATGGTGGTTGGAAACGCATTGCGCAACCTCGGAGTTGAAGCCCAGAAATTCGCTGACTATGCTTCCCCCTATGCTGGGATGCCTGGCCTTCAGTTCCTGCGGACTCTTGATTTTTGAAAAAAAAGGCGTCATGAACGGATTATTACTGCTTTGCATCTTTCCGACGTCGTGCAGAAGAGCGCCTGTTACAACCGCCACGAGCTTTGAATCCTGAAGCTGCATCCCTTTTCCGATAATCACGCTGATCATCGCGGTTTTCAGGCTGTGCGAGATAAAGCGGTTGCCGAATTCAATATTGGTTATAATCTCGAAGCAGCAGCGATTTTTGTCGTCAACGCCCTCGATCAGCTTGGTGGTCAGGGATTCAATGGCGCGCTTGATCGCAATAAGCGATTCACCCTGCCTGAAAAGGCTGAGAAAGAGCGATTCCGCGAGAGCAAAAAAGTTTTCAAAATCCTCAAAAGCCCGAAGACGCGCAAACCGGAGTTTTGCTTTATCGCTTGGCACTGGCGCACCTCCGCCTAATTATAGTCTATATCTTATCATCGGTATGTTTCCGAAATCAAGAAAACATCTTCCTTTGGAAGAGAGAAAAGCTATATCTTTTCATGGATGCCATCTC